>CAZNRZ010000075.1:0-10928 GCA_964575535.1 uncultured Lysobacter sp.
GCACGATCAGGCGCAGGTACTTGTTCCGCTTCACCGCGGTGTCGCCGAACATCTGCCGCACGTTGAGCACGCCGAGGCCGCGCACTTCCAGCAGGTCCTGCAGCAGCTCGGGGCAGGCGCCATCGAGCACGTCGGGGGCGATCTGGGTGAAATCGGGCGCGTCGTCGGCGACCAGGCGATGCCCACGCGTGACCAGCTCGAGCGCGAGTTCGCTCTTGCCCGCCCCGCTCTCGCCGGTAATCAGCACGCCGATCGAATAGATCTCCATGAACACGCCATGCAGCGTGATCCGCGGCGCGAGCTTGCGCGCCAGGTGGTACTGCAGGTGGTTGAGCAGTTCGTGCCCGCGGCGCGGGGAGAGCCACAGCGGCGTATCGCTCTCCTCCGCGGCAATGCGCAGGTCTTCCGGGCAGCCCTGGCTCTTGCTGATGACCAGTGCGAGTGGGCGGTACTGCATGATCCTCTCGATGCTCTCCCAGCGCAGGCGCGAATCGAGCCCATCGAGCCAGGCCAGCTCCTCGGTGCCGAGGATCTGCACCTTGTTCGGGTAGATCATGTTGAGGTAGCCGGCGAGCGAAGGCCTGCGCGCCACCGTATCGACCGACTCGAGCACGCGCGCGGCACCACCACGCCCGGCGCTCCAGCGCAGGCCCAGCCGCTCGATCAACTGGTCGAACAGTTCCTGTGCGCTGATGCGTGCGTTCATGCGCGGTCCGTCCGCAGGAGGAGGTGGGCGAGTTCGCGGGCGTCGCCCGCAGCGCGCAGCGCGTCGCGGAAGGCCGCGTCGGAAAAGCGCTCAGCGATCTCGGCCAGATGCACGAGGTGCCCGGCGACGGCCTGCTCGGGCACGATCATCGCGAATACGAGGTCGACGGCAATCGCGTCCGGCGCGGCGAACGGAATCGGCGTGCCGAGGCGCAGGAAGGCGGCGCGGGGGCGCTCCAGGGTACCCAGCCGGGCGTGCGGGATCGCGACGCCGTGGCCCAGCGCGGTGCTGGCCAGGCGTTCGCGCTCGTGAAGCCGTTCGGCCAGCAACGCCGCATCCAGCCCGTCGCCGTCCACGGGCTGTGCGAGCAGCCCGGCCGCGCGCCGGATGACGGCGTCGCGGTCGGGCAATGCATCGACGATCTCGATGCGTTCGCGGTGGAGCAGGCGGTCGAAGGGCACGGAAGGGTCAGGCGACGTCGCCGGTGCGGGCGAGGCTTTCACCGCGGTGGTGGTCGACCAGCTTCTCCTTGTGCTTGAGCAGCAGGCGATCGAGCTTGTCGGCGAGCAGGTCGATGGCCGCGTACATGTCCACGCCTTCGGCATCCGCGTGGAAGGTGCGGCCAACCGGGGCGAGCGTGGCCTCCGCGCAGTGGCGCGACTTTTCCACGGAGAGCACGACGCGCACGTCGAATGGCTGGTCGAAGTGCCGCGCGAGCCGCTCGAAACGGGTGGAAACGTAGTCGCGCAGTGCAGGCGTGACATCGATGTGCTGGCCGTGGATCTCGATTCGCATGGATACCTCCGGGTTACGTGGATGCCGCATCGCGGCGAAGCCAGCATCGCACGGCGGGGAGGCCGATGCGACCGGCCTCAACCCATGCGCACGCGCTCGTGCGAAGACGGAATCCCCATGGATTCCCGGTATTTCGCCACCGTGCGGCGCGCGACGGGCACGCCGGTGGCACGCAGCGTATCGGCGAGTTTCGCGTCCGACAGCGGCTTGCGCGGATTCTCCGCCGCCACCAGCTGCCGGATCATCGACTGGATCGCCGCGCTCGACGTTTCCTCGCCATTGCCGTCGGCCACGCCCGAGGCGAAGAAGGCGCGCAGCGGCAGCGTGCCGCGCGGCGTGCGCGCGTACTTGCGGGCGATCGCACGCGAGACGGTCGACTCGTGCAGGCCGAGTTCGCCGGCGATCTCGCGCAGCGTCAGCGGCCGCAACGCGCCGTCGCCGAATTCCAGGAATGCGGACTGGCGCTGCACCAGGCAGCGCGCCACGCGCAGCAGCGTCTCCCCGCGCGCGGCGAGGTTGCGAAGCAGCCAGCGCGCCTCCTGCAGGTGGCCACGCAGGTAGGCGGCGTCCGCGGCCTCCGCGCGCGCCGCCAGTGCTTCGTAGCCCCGGTTGATACGCAGCCGCGGGCGGCCGTGCTCGGCCAGCGACACCTTCCATTCTCCGCGTTGGCGCGAGATGACCACGTCGGGCGCCACGTAGGTGTCGGCCGCCAGCGTGCCCAGCTGCGCGCCCGGGCGCGGGTCCAGCGAGAGCAGCAGCGAGATCGCGGCTTCGACCTCGCCCACGGGCTCGCCCAGTTCCGCGGCGAGCCCGTCCGCGCCGAGCCGCGGCAGGCGTTCGAGGCAGCCGTCGGCGATGCGCAGCGCGATCGCGTGCCCCGGTGTGTCCGCATCCAGCACGCCCAGCTGCACGCGCAGCGATTCGGCCACCGAGCGCGCGCCCACACCCACCGGATCGAAATGCTGGATGCGGTAGAGCATCGTCAGCACGTCGTGCCCGGAGGGCGCGGGTTCGCCCAGCGAGGCGACGATGGTGTCCAGCGGCTCGCGCAGGTAACCGTCGTCGGAGATCGCGTCGATCAGCGCGACGCCGATCGCGCGGTCGCGGGGCGAGAGCGGGCTGAGGTGCAGCTGCCAGAGCAGGTGGTCGTGCAGCGTTTCGTCGTCGGCGACCTGTTCGGCCGCGCTGCCGTCGTCATCGGCTCCGTTGCCGGACGCGCGTTCGGCCCAGCCGTCGAGGTCGGCGTTGTCCCAGCGCTCGTCGGTGGCGACCACGCCGTCGGGCACCGGCGCGTCCACGCCCTCCACGCCCAGCGTGGGCGATTCCTCGTCGGCCCATTCGAGTAGCGGATTGCTCTCCAGCGCCTCGATCATCTCGGCTTCCAGCTCGACCGCCGAGAGCTGGAGCAGGCGGATGGCCTGCTGCAGCTGGGGCGTCATGACCAGGTGCTGGCCGAGCGCGGTCTGGAGGCGGGGCTTCATCGGCATCGAAGGTACACGTCGTCCATGACGCAACGCGAGCGGGTGCGGGTCCGTCGGTCGCCGCCGATGGCGGCTCCGTCGGCTGCGGTCACAAGCGGAAGGTTTCGCCGAGGTAGACGCGGCGCACGTCGGGGTTGGCGAGGATCTCGTCGGGCGAGCCCTGCGCGAGCACGCCGCCGTCGGCGAGGATGTAGGCGCGATCGCAGATGCCCAGCGTCTCGCGCACGTTGTGATCGGTGATCAGTACGCCGATGCCGCGCTCGGTGAGGTGGCGCACGATGCGCTGGATCTCGCCGACCGAGATCGGGTCGACGCCGGCGAAGGGTTCGTCGAGCAGCATCAGGCGCGGACGCGCGGCCAGCGCGCGGGCGATCTCGACGCGGCGGCGCTCGCCGCCGGACAGGCTGGCGCCGACCTGATCGGCGACGTGCTCCACCTGCAGCTCGCCCAGCAGGCTGCGCAGCTCGCGCTCGCGGCCCTTGCCATCGAGATCCTCGCGAAGTTCCAGCACGAGGCGGATGTTGTCGGCGACGCTGAGCTTGCGGAACACCGACGGTTCCTGCGGCAGGTAACCCACGCCGCACTTGGCGCGCACGTACATCGGCGCGGACGTGATGTCCTTGCCGTCGAGCACGATCTGGCCGGCATCGGCCGGCACGAGGCCGACGATCATGTAGAAGCAGGTGGTCTTGCCCGCGCCGTTGGGGCCGAGCAGGCCCACGACTTCGCCGGCGTCGAGCGTGAGCCCGAAGTCGCGCACCACCTCGCGGTTGCGGTAGCTCTTGCGCAGCCCCTGCGCGGTCAGCATCAGGGCGCTCCGCCGGTGGCGCCGCCGCGCGGGAGGATTCGCATCTTCACGCGCTGTCCCGATTCGGGCGCGCCGGTGTTCACCTGGCCCGTGCGCATGTTGTAGATCACGCGCGCGCCGGCCAGCGAGCCGCGCGGCTGGGTGATGCTGACGTCGCCCGTGAACACCACCGTCTCGTTCGAGAGGTCGTAGTCCACGCGCGAGGCGACCGCGCTCATCGGCGTGCCGTTGTCGAGCTGCTGGCTCAGCCGCACGGGCGAGCCGGTGAGCACCGCGCGCGACGGTTCACCGCCGCGCATGGAGATTTCCGCGCGGGCCGCGACGATCTTCAGCGTGCCCTGCGTGATCGTCACGCCGCCGCTGATGATCGTCGGCCGGTTCTCGTCGACGGAGTAATCGGCCGCACCGCCTTCGATGTCCATGGGCTGGCGGCGGTCGGACGAGCGCGCGTCGGCGGCCGAAGGCGCCAGCAGCAGGGCGGTCGCGGCGAGGATCGCCAGCTTATGGAGTGCGTTCATAGCGGGCCTTGATGTCCTTGAGGAACACGCGCTTGGTGTCCAGTTTCGCTTCGAGGTCGTGCCCGTTCAGTATAAAACCGGGCTGCTTGAGGCTGACCTGTACGTCGGAGGTCGCGCGCCGCGTTTCGGGGAATACGTTCAGGCGCTGCGTGTCCATCCGCAGCGGCCGTCCGGCGTCGTCCGTGCTCGTCGCGTGGACATCGCCGCGCAGCCGGATCTCGTCGCCTTCGGCGCTGACCCAACCCGTGCGCGAGCGGATCTCCCAAGGCGTGCCGCCGCCTTCGCGCGGCGGGATGATGAAAAGCGGCGTGGCGATGTCGAGCGTGCGAACGGCGGGATCGCGGCCCAGGCGCGGTGCGCGCAGGGTGAAGGCCTCGCGGCCTTCGCGGTCGAGCGAGACGAGCTCGAAATCCTCGAGCACGTAGTCGGAGCGTCCGCCGGCCACCGGCGCGGTGGCTTCGCCGCCGCGGAACCAGAGCGACCAGCCGACCACGGCCGCCACCGCCGCGAGCACGAGCGAAAGCGCGAGGCGCCAGTTCACGACTGTGTCCCCAGTGCGACAGGTGCAGGGTCCAGCAACGCGGCGATGATCGAATCGACATGTCCCTGCGCGTCGAGCAGGGCGTCGACGAACTCGCGGGCCGCGCCGGCGCCGCCGGCGAGGCGGGACTGCCAGTGCGCGCGATCGCGGATCCAGCGATGCGCATCGGCGGGGCAGGCCGCCAGCCCGACCGCGTCCATCACGCGCAGATCGGGCAGGTCGTCGCCCATGAAAGCGACCTCGGACAACGCGACGCCATCGGTACGCGCGATGCCTTCGACGCAGCGCAGCTTGTCGCCGATACCGGTGCAGGCCTGCACGCCGAGCTCCGCCGCGCGCCGCTCGACGATGCCGCTGTGGCGCGCGGTCACCAGCGCGACGCGGATGCCCGCGCGGCGCAGCAGCACCAGGCCCTGGCCGTCGTGCACGTGGAAGGACTTGAGTTCGCGGCCTTCGCTGTCGTAGGTCAGGCGCCCATCGGTCAGCGTGCCGTCGACGTCGAAGCATGCGAGGCGCACGCGGCGCGCGCGCTCGGGAAAGCCGGGGGCGGGGGTGGTGTCGGTCATGGGGCGGTGCCGGTTAAACCACCCGGGCGCGCAACAGGTCGTGAATGTTGAGGGCGCCGACGACGCGCCCTCCGTCATCCACGACCAGCAGGCCGTTGATCTTGTGCTGCTCCATCACGTGCGCGGCTTCCACGGCGAGCACGTCGCTGGGAATCGTGCGCGGCGCGCGCGTCATCACCTGCGTGATCGGCGTTCCGCGCAGGTCGACCTGCGCATCGTCCAGCGCGCGGCGCAGGTCGCCGTCGGTGAAGACGCCGAGCAGGCGGTCGTCGGTGTCCACGATGGCGGTCAGGCCCAGGCGCTTGCGGCTCATCTCGACCAGCGCCTCGCTCACCGACGCATCGGGGCCGACGCGCGGCAGATGCTCGCCCGCGTGCATCACGTCGGAGATGTGCAGCAGCAGGCGGCGGCCCAGCGCGCCGGCGGGGTGCGAGCGCGCGAAGTCGTCGGCGGTGAAGCCCCGGGCCTCGAGCAGCGCGACGGCCAGCGCGTCGCCCATGGCCAGCGAGGCGGTGGTGCTGGACGTCGGCGCGAGGTGCAGCGGGCAGGCTTCCGCCGGCACCGAGACGTCGAGATGCACGTCGGCCTCGCGCGCCATGGTCGAGGCCGCGCGGCCGGTCATGGCGATCACCGGATTGCCCTGGCGCCGGAGCACCGGCATCAGCGTGAGGATCTCGTCGCTCTCGCCCGAATACGACAGCGCGAGCACGACGTCCGCGTCCGTGATCATGCCGAGGTCGCCGTGGGCGGCTTCGCCCGGATGCACGAAGAAGGCGGGCGTGCCGGTGGAAGCGAGCGTCGCGGCGATCTTGCGCGCGATGTGCCCCGACTTGCCCATGCCGATGCAGACCACGCGGCCGCGCGCGTCGAGCATCAGCCGGCAGGCGTGGACGAAGGGCTCGCCCAGCCGCGCGGCCACGGCGTCCAGCGCCTCGCGTTCGATCGCGAATACGCGGCGCCCGCTGGCGAGCAGGTCGGGGCCCGCGACGGGGCCGGCAGTCGATTCCGCCATTTCGGACAGGGGTCCTTTCCGCTAGGCTAAGCCGCTCATCTTAAGCGGTTCAGGCGACGCCCGCCGGGCAGCGGCCTGTGCCGCGCATCCAGGCCGCCGACGTGAATCCCGAAACCATCCGAAACCTGATCGAACAGGGCCTGCCCGGCGCGCGCGCCGACGTGCAGGGCGACGACGGCGTGCATTTCGAGGCCACCGTGGTCTGCGAGGCCTTCCGCGGCAAGCTGCCGCTGGCGCGCCATCGCATGGTCTACGCCACGCTGGGCGAGCTGATGGGCCGCGAGATCCATGCGCTGGCGCTGAAGACCGTCACCCCCGACGAAGCGGCGGCCTGACGATGACCGCGAAAGTAGTCGTTGAAGGCGGCGCGCGGCTCGAAGGCGAGGTCGCGATTTCCGGCGCGAAGAACGCGGTGCTCCCCATCCTCTGCGCGACGCTCCTGGCCGACGGCCCGATGACGCTGCGCAACGTGCCGCACCTGCACGACGTGCACACCACCGCGCGCCTGCTCGCCGAGCTCGGCGCGCGCGTGGGCGATAGCGGACCGGGCGTGGTTACGGTCGATCCCACCTCCGTGCACAGCCAGATCGCGCCGTACGAGCTGGTCAAGACGATGCGGGCGTCGGTGCTGGTGCTCGGCCCGCTGCTGGCGCGTTACGGCCATGCGGAGGTTTCGCTGCCGGGCGGCTGCGCCATCGGCTCGCGCCCGGTCGACCTTCACATCAAGGGCCTGCAGACGCTGGGCGCGGAGATCAGCGTCGAGAACGGCTTCATCAAGGCGCGTGCGACGAAGCTGCGCGGCGCGCGGCATGTCTTCGACATCGTCAGCGTCGGCGCGACGGAGAACGTGCTGATGGCCGCGGTGCTGGCCGAGGGCCGCACGGTGCTCGAGAACGCGGCGATGGAGCCGGAGATCGTCGACCTCGCCGAATGCCTGATCGCGATGGGCGCGCGCATCGAGGGGCAGGGCACCGGACGCATCGTCGTGGAGGGCGTGGACGCACTTCGCGCCGCCGAGCACAGCGTGGTGCCCGACCGGATCGAGACCGGCACCTTCCTTGTCGCCGCGGCCATGACCGGCGGGCGCGTGACCACCACCCATGCGCGCCCGGACACCATGGACGCGGTGCTGGACAAGCTCAAGGAAGCCGGTGCCGAGCTGGACTGCGACGGCGACCGCATCACCCTCGACATGCACGGCCGCCGCCCGCGTGCGGTGGACATCACCACCGCGCCGCATCCGGCCTTCCCGACCGACATGCAGGCGCAATTCATGGCGATGAACTGCATCGCCGACGGCGTTTCGGTCATGAACGAGACGATCTTCGAAAACCGCTTCATGCACGTCAACGAGCTGATGCGCCTGGGCGCCGACATCCGCGTCGACGGCCATACCGCGGTGGTGCGCGGGGTGGAGCGCCTCAGCGGCGCGCCGGTGATGGCGACGGACCTCCGTGCCTCGGCCTCGCTGATCCTCGCGGGCCTGGTGGCGGACGGCGAGACCACGATCGACCGCATCTACCATCTCGATCGCGGCTACGAAAACATCGAAGGCAAGCTGTCGGGGCTGGGCGCACGCATCCGCCGCGTGCGCTGAGGCCGCCGGCATGCAACGAAAAAGCCCCGCCGGAGCGGGGCTTTTCCATGGCGACGCCGCGCGGCCGATCAGCCGGCGATGCGCAGCTCGATCACGTCCTTGCCGTCCTTCTGCACGATGCGCGCCGGCACCGGCATGCCCGGCACCACCCAGACGGTGGTCTGCTTGTCGCCCGCCGCGCCGACGACCTTGGTCGCCTGCTGGCTCCTGCCGTTGACGGTGATCGCCTCCTTGCCGGCGACGGTGTAGGTGAGCTGGCGCACGCGGCCGTCGTCGACCATGCGATAGCGCAGCGGCTTGCCGGACGCGGCGTCGCGGGCGATGGCGAGGTTCACCAGCAGCGCGTCGAGATCGCCGGCCTGCAGCTTCACCGGGCCGGCGCGGTCCGCCTTGACGTCGCCGCTCCACGTGGCCACGCCCTTGCCCCAGTCGTAGTTCGCCAGCTTCTTCTTGCGCTTGATCAGCACGCTGGTGGTGTCGCTGCCGGACAGCGGGCGCAGCTCGCCGTCGACTTCCTCGAACACCGTCGACTGCACGAGGTTGGCCATTTTATTGGTCACCTGCAGCGTGTACTTCCAGCGGCCTTCGCCGGCCGGCTCCAGGCTCATGCGGCCGTTGGCGGCCATGCCCATGTAGTTCGCCTGGTAGTTCGCGCTGAAGGGCTTGACCGCGAGCGCGGGGCCGCTGGCCAGGACGAGCGCGGTGGCGAGCAGGCCGGTGCGGAGAATCGTGCGGGTCATGGATTGGAGGCTCCTCGGTATTCGGTGAGGCGGAGGTCGTAGGTGTCCTCGCCGTTTTCGCGTTGCAGGAGGCGGATCGGCGTGGGCACGCCTTCCGCCACCCAGATCGATGTCTGCTCGCTGCCCGACTGCACGCGGTCGACGCGCAACGCGCTGTAGCGCAGCTCGCCCACCGCGATCTCTTCCGGCGCGGTCGCCACGACATATTCGTGCGGTCGTGCGCGGCCCGTATCGACGTAGCGGTATTCGAGCCTGCGACCGGGTTGCGCGTCGCGGATCACGGCCAGGTTGATGAGCAGGCCGCTCATGTCGCCGGGCTGCAGGTCGACCGGCGCGCGGCGGGTGTCTTTCACGTCCCCCGTCCAGCGTGCCTTGCGAGCCGGCCAATCGTAGACACCCGTGCTCTGCCGGCGCGTGAACAGTACGCGCCTGGCCGTACTCTGGCTGAGCGGCCGGTAGATGTCCCCGACCGTGTCGAAGACGGTGCTCTGCGACGCACTGAGGCCCGCGAGGCCGACCAGGCCCTTGCCGTCCATCACCAGATCCACCCGCCAGCGGCCGGCACCGGCCGGCACCACCTGCAGCGTCGCCACGCCGAGCGCGCGGCCGCCGCGGTAGACGTCGTAGGTCGCGTGGAAGGGCTCGACGGCAGCGACGACGCCCGTGCACACGAGACCGGCGAGCGCGAGCACGCACGCGGCGAACCGGCTCATGCGGCGGGCACCAGGACGTCGTGCCGCAGCTGCAGCGGCGTGGTCAGCGGGCGGCCGTCAAAGTGCACGTCGTCCTGCACGGCGGCGATGCGGCCGGCGGCGAGGAGCCTCAGCGTTTCCACCAGCAGCGGATGCTCCTGCGCGAGCACGCGGGCCGCCAGGGCGTCGGCATCATCTCCCGCATGCACCGGCACGCGCGCCTGCGCGATCACCGGGCCGCCGTCGAGCTCGCAGCTGACGAAATGCACGCTCGCGCCGTGCTCGGCGACGCCCGCGGCCAGCGCCTGCGCGTGCGTGCGCAGGCCCTTGAACCGGGGCAGCAGCGATGGATGGATGTTGATCATGCGTCCGGCCCATGCCTCGACCTGGGCGGCGCCCAGCAGCCGCATGTATCCGGCGCAGACGATTACATCCGGGTGAACGCCCGCGATCGCCCTGAACAGCGATTCATCGAAGGCCGCGCGACTCGCGAATTCCACGGGGCGGCGCACTTGGCATGGAATGCCCGCCGCGCGCGCGCGCTCGATGGCGCCGGCTTTCACCCGGTCCGAAAAGACGCCGACCACCTGCGCAGCTAGCCGGCCAGCGGCGATGGCGTCGAGGATCGCCTGCAGGTTGCTGCCGCGGCCCGAGGCGAGGACCGCCAGCCTCAGCGGCGCCATGCCTCAGCCGATTCGCACGCGCTCGCTGCCGGCGCGCGTGACGCGGCCGATCGGGCGGTGCGACAGGCCGAGGCGCTCCAGATCCGTACTGACCGCGGCGACGTCGCCCTGCGCCACGACCAGCACGAAGCCGATGCCGCAGTTGAAGGTGCGCCACATCTCCTCGTCGGCCACCGCGCCTTCGCGCTGCAGCCAGTCGAACACCGGTGGCAGCACGATCGCGGTCGCGTCGATGTCCAGGCCCAGCCCGTCGGGGATCACACGGATGATGTTCTCGGTGAGGCCGCCGCCGGTGATGTGGGCCATCGCGCTGATCCCGCCTTCGGCGCGGTCATGCGTCGACAGCAGTTCCAGCACCGGCTTCACGTAGAGCGCGGTCGGCGCCATCAACGCGTCGACGAGCTTCACGCCGCCGATATCGAGGTCGGCCGGGCGACCGGCGCGGTCGAAGATGCGGCGGATCAGCGAATAGCCGTTGGAGTGCGGGCCGCTGGAGGCGATGCCGATCAGCACGTCGCCCTCGCGCACCTTCGAGCCGTCGAGCAGCTTCGACTTCTCTACCGCCGCCACGCAGAAGCCAGCCAGGTCGTACTCGCCCGGCGCGTACATGTCGGGCATTTCGGCCGTCTCGCCGCCGATCAGCGCGCATCCGGAAAGTTCGCAGCCGCGGGCGATGCCGCCGACCACCGCGACCGTCGTCTCGACCTCGAGCTTGCCGGTGGCGAAGTAGTCGAGGAAGAACAGCGGCTCGGCGCCCTGCACCAGCACGTCGTTCACGCACATGGCGAC
>CAZNRZ010000076.1:0-10890 GCA_964575535.1 uncultured Lysobacter sp.
CGGGAAGTAGGTGCCGCCCTTGACCGTCGCGTCGTTGGCGACGATCACCACTTCCTGTCCCATGACGCGGCCGATGCCGCAGACCATTCCGGCGGCGGGTGCCGCGTCGCCGTACATGCCTTCGGCGGCGAGCGGGGCGATCTCGAGGAACGGCGAGCCCTCGTCGAGCAGCGTGGTGATGCGGTCGCGTGCCAGCAGCTTGTCGCGCGCGGTGTGTTTCGCGCGGGCCTTCTCGCCACCGCCATCGGCGGCGCGTGCGAGGCGCCGGCGCAGTTCCTCGACCAGTCCGCGATGGTGCTCGCTGTTCTCGATGAACGAAGCGGAGCGCGGATCGAGCTGGCTGTGGAGTGCGGTCATGCGGCGGGGCTCGGAACGGGACGCGCGATCAGAACACAAGACGCTCGTAGCGGCCACATCCGTGGCGCGATGCGGCGACCCGTGGGCAACCCGACCGGCGCCAGACGGTTGCAAAAAAGAAGGCCCGCTTTCGCGGGCCTTCCTTCATCGCCTGATGCGCGGATCGCGCGATCAGTTGTTCGCGTCGTCGGCAGCGGCGTCGGCCTTGTTGGCGACGTCGTTGGCGGCGTTGGCGGCGTCCTGCGCGGCGTCGGCAGTCGCGTTGGCGGCGGTCGCAGCAGCCTCGTTGGCGGCAGCGGCAGCGGCGTCGGCGGCCTGGTCGACAGCCTGGCCGGCCTCTGCAGCGGCTTCGCCCGTGGCGGCGGCGGCGGCGTCGACGCCTTCGGCGGCGGCGTTACCCATGGCGGCGGCGGCGTCGGCAGCGGCGTCACCGGCATTCGCGGTGGCGGCTTCGGCTTCGGCGGCTTCGCCCTGGGCGGTGGGGGTTTCGTTCTTGCACGCCGACAGGGCGAGCACGGCGGCGGCGAGGAGCACGTAGAGCTTGGTGTTCATTGCATTCTCCGGAGGAGTTGTCTGAGGGAGTACAGCACTGCAGTCAGGCAACGCCAGTGCGCGCATCACCCGGCATGGCCGGCCTGTCGTTCACTGACAATGGAAAAAGCCGCCGGCATACACCGACGGCTTCTCCAGATACTACAGCAACGGCTGTCAGCGAATTACTGAGCCGGAGCCTGCTCCGTCGCCGGAGCAGCGGCGTCGGCCGGAGCGGCCTCGACCGGGGCAGCAGCGTCGGCCGGAACCGTCGCGTCAGCCGAGGTGGCAGCAGCGGCTTCGGCGGCAGCGGCGTCGGCCACGGCAGCAGCGTCGGCAGCCGGAGCGGCTTCCGTGGTGGCTTCGGCAGCCGGAGCAGCGGCGTCGACCGCAGCCGTATCGGCCTGCTCGGTCTTCGAGCAGGCGGTCAGAGCCAGGCCCAGAGCCAGGGCGAGCAGAGCCTTGTTGATCGTCATGATGCAAATCCTCGTCGTTAGTTGGAAACGCGCCTTCGCGCGTCGTTGACAATGATGACAAGGGCGTAAGCCATGTCAATAGACGACATGACCAACGGCACCTTGCCGGGGCGGGTCAGAGCAGTTCGACCGCCAGCGCGGTGGCCTCGCCGCCGCCGATGCACAGCGAGGCGACGCCGCGCCGGCCGCCGCGCGCCTGCAGCGCGTGGATCAGCGTGACCACCAGGCGCGCGCCGCTGGCGCCGATCGGATGGCCCAGCGCGACCGCGCCGCCGTTGACGTTGAGCTTGTCGTGCGGGATGCCGAGATCCTTCATCGGCGCCATCGCCACGCAGGCGAAGGCTTCGTTGATCTCGAACAGGTCGACGTCGTCGACCGTCCAGCCGGCCTTGTCGAGGACGCGGCGCGTGGCCTCGATGGGCGCGGTGGTGAACCACTCGGGTTCGTGCGAGTGGCCGGCGTAGGCGACGACGCGCGCGACGGGCGTCGCGCCGAGACGCTGCGCGGCGTCGGCCGACATCAGCACCGCCGCGGCCGCGCCGTCGGAGATCTTCGAGGACGTGGCCGCGGTGAGCAGGCCGTCCTTGCCGAAGGCCGCGCGCAGCGACGGGATCTTCGACGCGTCGATCTTGCCCGGCTCCTCGTCGGTATCGACCACGACTTCGCCCTTGCGACCCTTGACCGTCACCGGTGCGATCTCGGCCTTGAACGCGCCGCTCTGCACCGCGTCCTGCGCGCGGCGCACGCTCTCGGCGGCGAACGCGTCCAGCGTCTCGCGCGTGTATTCGTAGGTGGAGCACATCGCGTCGCCGAACACGCCCATGGCCTTCCCGTCATAGGGGTTGGTCAGGCCGTCGAACGCCATGTGGTCGATGAATTCGGCCGAGCCGTAGCGCACGCCGGTGCGCGAGTTGTTCAGCAGGTGCGGCGCGTTGGTCATCGACTCCATGCCGCCGGCCACGACGACCTCCGCCGAGCCCGCGCGGATCATGTCGGCGGCGAGCATCATCGCCTTCATGCCCGAGCCGCATACCTTGTTGATGGTGATGCAGGCGGCGGAGGTCGGCACGCCCGCGGCGATGGCGGCCTGGCGTGCCGGCGCCTGGCCGAGGCCGGCCGGCAGCACGCAGCCCATGATCACTTCCTGCACGTGTTCCGGTGCGAGGCCCGCGTGCTCGAGCGAAGCCTCGATCGCCGTGGCGCCCAGCTGCGGCGTCGGCACGCCGGTGAACTGGCCGAGGAAGGAACCGATGGCGGTGCGCTTGGCACCGACGATGACGACGTCGCTCATGGCGGTCTCCGGGACGGGGTGCCGGCGCAGGGCCGGAATCGCCCGATTATGCGACCGCATGCTGCACTGCCGCAAACCGGGCCGCAGTCCGAGCAGCGCGCCTGCGGGCGCTCCTGCCGATGATCGTGCAGCCTGGCGCATAGCGTCGGCACGGGTCGCCGGCTATCGTCACCGGCTCTCAACATCGGCGCCCGCAGCGCGGCTGCGCGCCCGGACAGGGATGCCGTGAATCGAGCCGTTCTCGCAGTCGCCGTCGCGCTGTTTCAGCCCGGCATCGCGGTCGCGGCGGATGCGCCTGGCCCCGCCGCCATCGCCATCTCCGAAACGACGATGGCGACGAACACCGTGCAGGTCACCGCGCGCGGAACCCGGTTCATCGCGCCGCGCGGCTGGCGGGTACGGGGCCATGGCCGGCTTTTCATGATCGAAGCGCCGGAGGCCGGTTCCCGTGTGGTTGTCGCCGATGTGGGCGAATCCGGAGCGGACGCCGCGGTCGCTGCGGCCTGGATCGCCGCCGGCCTGTCGATGCCGACGTCTGCCAAGCCCGCGACCGACACGCCCGCGCCGGAAGGCTGGCTGCGCGCGCGCACGTTCGACTACACGCATGCAGGCGAACCGGGTCGCGTCGTCCGCGCGCAGGCCTACGAGTCTGCGGCGGGGTGGACCGTCGTGCTGACCGACGTGGCGAAGGCCGTCCACGACAAGCGCCGGGGGCAGCTCGCCACCGTCACCGCTCGGCTGTTCCCCGCGGGCTACCGGCCCGAATCGTTCGCCGGCCGGACCGCGCACGCCTTGGACGCGCGGCGGGTGCAGGCACTCACCGACTTCGTCCGCATGGCGCAGCGCGAGCTCGCCATCCCCGGCGTCGCGATCGGCCTGGTGCAGTATGGCCGCACGCTGTTCGCGGGCGGCTTCGGTGTGCGCGAAATCGGCCGGCCCGCGCAGGTCGACGCCGACACCCGCTTCGCCATCGGCTCCAATACCAAGGCCCTGACCACGCTGATGCTCGCCCGGCTCGTCGAGCAGGGCCACTTCGCCTGGGACACGCCGGTCGTCGACGTGCTTCCCGGCTTCCGCATCGGCGATGCCGATGCCACGCGGCGCATGCAGGTCCAGCATCTGGTCTGCGCCTGCACCGGGTTGCCGCGGCAGGACATGGAGTGGTGGTACGAGTACGCCGACGCGACGCCGGCATCGAAGGTCGCCGAGCTCGCGAAGATGATGCCGACCAGCGGCTTCGGCGAGATGTACCAGTATTCGAACCCGCTGGCGGCGGCGGGCGGCTACATCGGCGCCCACGCGCGGTTCCCGCACCTCGAACTGGGCGAGGCCTACGACCGCGCGATGCGGGAGCTGGTGTTCGAACCGCTGGGGATGCGCGACACCACGCTGGATTTCCGGCAGGCGCAGACCGGCAACGTCGTGAGCGCGCATGGCGAGGACGTCGAAGGCCGCGTCACCGCGCTGGCGCCCGACGCCAACGATTCCGCCATCGCGATGCGCCCCGCGGGCGGTGTCTGGAGCACCGCCAACGACATGCTGCGCTACCTGCGCATGGAACTCGACGACGGCCGCCTGCCGGACGGTTCGCGCTACATCGACGGCGCGCTGCTCGCCGAGCGCACCCGCGAGAAGGTGCCCGACGGCCCCGAGAGCAGCTACGGCATGGGCCTGAGCACCGACCACTCGCTGGGCACGCCCGTCGTCTATCACGGCGGCGCGATGTCCGGGATGCTGTCGGACATGATCCGGCTGCCGGAACACGGCGTCGGCGCAGTGATCCTCACCAACTCCGACAGCGGCGGCCGCCTGCTCGCACCGTTCCGCCGCAAGCTGCTCGAACTGCTGTTCGACGGCAGGCCGCTCGCCGACGCGCAGGTCGCCGAAGCGGGAAAGAGTTATCGCGAGCACCTCGCCGCCGAGCGCAAGCGGGTCACGCTGCCGGGCGATCCGCACATCCTCGCGAAACTGGCGCCGCGTTACCGGCATCCATCGCTGGGCAGGCTCGACGTGCGGCGCATCGGGGACCGCACCGTGCTCGACTTCGGTGAATGGCGCAGCGACGCCGCCACGCGCGTCGACGCGGATGGAAGCGAAGTGGTGAGGCTGGTCTCGCCCGGGCTCGTCGGCGTGGAATACGTGCTCGGCACGAACGCGTCGGGGCGCACGCTGACGATCACGCAGGGCGCGCAGGCCTACGTGTTCGAGGAAGCGCACTGACCGCAGCGAAAAAGGCGGCCCGGTGGCCGCCTTTTTTCGAAAACTCCGACGCCTCAGGCGTTGCCCGCGAACAGCTCCCGCCCGATCAGCATGCGGCGGATCTCGTTCGTGCCCGCGCCGATCGCATAGAGCTTGGCGTCGCGCAGCAGGCGGCCGGTCGGGTACTCGTTGATGTAGCCGTTGCCGCCGAGCGACTGGATCGCCTCCAGCGTCACCTGCACCGCGGCCTCGGACGCGTTGAGCAGGCAGGACGCCGCGTCGATGCGCGAGCGATGGCCGGCGTCGTAGTCGCGCGCCACCTGGTAGGCGAACGCGCGCGAGGACTGCAGCGCGGTGTACATGTCCGCGACCTTGCCCTGCATCAGGCCGAACGTACCGATGGCCGCATCGAACTGCTTGCGCTCGCGCACGTAGGGCAGGGTGATGTCGAGCGCGGCCTGCATCAGGCCGAGCGGGCCGCCGGTGAGCACGAGGCGCTCGGTGTTGAGCCCGCTCATCAGCACCTTGACGCCGTTGTTCACCTCGCCGAGCACGTTCTCCTGCGGGATCTCGCAGTTCTCGAACACCAGCTCGCAGGTGTTGGAGCCGCGCATGCCGAGCTTGTCGAGCTTCTGCGCGGTGGAAAAGCCCTTCATGCCCTTCTCGACGAGGAACGCCGTCATGCACCTGCTGCCGGCTTCCTTGCCCGCCGTGCGCATGTAGACGATCAGCACGTCGGCCTCGGGGCCGTTGGTGATCCACATCTTGTTGCCGTTGGCGACCCACACGCCGTCGCGCAGTTCGGCGCGGCAGCTCATCGAGCCGACCACGTCCGAGCCCGCACCCGGTTCGCTCATCGCGAGCGCGCCCTTCCATTCCCCGGTCGACAGCTTCGGCAGGTACTTCTGTCGCTGCGCCTCGTTGCCGTTGGCATGGAGGTTCGACACGCACAGGTTCGAATGCGCGCCGTAGGACAGGCCGACGGAACCCGACGCGCGCGAGATCTCCTCCATCGCGACGAGGTGCGCGAGGTAGCCCATGTCGCTGCCGCCGTATTCGCCGGGCACCGTCAGCCCGAGCAGCCCCATCTCGCCGAGCTTCGGCCACAGGTCCTGCGGGAAGACGTTGTCGTGGTCGATCTGCGCGGCGCGCGGCGCGATCTCGCTCTCGGCGAAGCGGCGGACCGCGTCGCGAAGGGCGTCGATCTCTTCGCCCAGGGGAAAGGGTCGCATCGGAACTCCGTTATCTGAATGCCTGACAGCATGACGGGGCCGAAGCCCCGTCATGTCGAACGTGGAACGACTCAGTGCCCGCCGCGGATCCGACCTTCGAAGCGCGGCTTCGAGCGGCCCAGCGGCAGCTTGAGCTTGCCCATGATCGCGATGCGCTCTTCCGCCATGCGGTCCGCGGCCTTGTAGGTCGGGATGGCGTCGCGGTCGGCGATCTCGTAGATGCGCGCGAGGTTGTGGTAGATCGTGCGCATCATGCGCATGGCGCGCTCGCGGTTGTAGCCGGTGATTTCCAGCGCCACGTTCATCACGCCGCCGGCGTTCACCGCGTAGTCCGGCGCGTAGACGATGCCGCGCTTCTGCACCTCGTCGCCGATCGCGTTGTTGGCCAGCTGGTTGTTGGCCGCGCCGCAGATCACCTTCGCCTTCAGGCGCGGCAGCGTGCTCTCGTTGACCGTGCCGCCCAGCGCGCAGGGCGAGTACACGTCGGCCGCCACGTCGTAGATCTCGTCCAGGCCCACGGCCTCGGCGCCGAACTCTTCCACCGCGCGCGTCACCAGCGACTTGTTGATGTCGGTGACGAAAACCTTCGCGCCGCGCTCGCGCAGCAGCTTCACGAACTCCATGCCCACGTGGCCCAGGCCCTGCACGGCGTAGGAGTAGTTGCCCACTTCCTCGTTGCCGTAGGCGCGGTTGAGCGTGGCCATCAGGCCCTGCAGCGTGCCGTAGGCGGTGAACGGCGACGGGTCGCCCGAGCCGCCGTGGACCTGGTGCACGCCGGTGACGTATTCGGTCTCGCGGTAGACGTATTCCATGTCGTTGACGTCGATGCCGACGTCCTCGGCGGTGATGTAACGCCCGCCCAGCGAGTCGACGAAACGGCCGAACGCGCGGAACAGCGCTTCGGACTTGTCCTTGGACGGATCACCGATGATCACCGCCTTGCCGCCGCCGATGTCCAGGCCCGCGACCGCGTTCTTGTACGTCATGCCGCGCGAGAGGCGCAGCACGTCGTTCAGCGCTTCCTGCTCGCTGGCGTACGGCCACATGCGCGTGCCGCCCAGCGCCGGGCCGAGCACGGTGTTGTGGATCGCGATGATGGCCTTGAGGCCCGCGTCCTTGTTGTGGCAGAAGACGACCTGCTCGTGGCCGGTGGTGTCGAGGGTTTCGAAAATCATCGGATGCTCCGGTCGGGGCCGTATTGCGCATCGCAATCGACGCCGACAAGGTGGGATAAGTCGCTGATATACGTTGCAACTGCGGCTGGATCGAGGGCCGGTGGCCCCCAGCGCAGGCGCCGTATTCTAATCGAATCGGCCCGGCGGGGCCCTTGGCGGGGTGCCCTACAGCTGCGATTCGATCGGCAGCCAGCCCAGCACCCGCACCACGGCGCGCTGGAAAGCGCCTGTATCGGGCTCTTTCTCCAGCACCGCGGGCGGGGCCGTGGTGCGATCCAGCCAGCGCAGCTCGCCCTCGCGGTTGCGGACCACCCGGTAGCTCAGGGCAGGGCTGGCCAGGCGCAGGTACTCGGCGCGCAGGTCGGCGGCGATGGCCGGGTCATCGAACAGCACGCCCATTTCGGTGTTGAGGTTGATCGAGCGCGGGTCGAGGTTGAAGGAGCCGACGAAGCCCCGCGCGCCGTCCACCACGAACGCCTTGGTGTGCAGGCTGGCGCCGCTGCTGCCGAACAGGCCGCTGCTGCCACCGCGGTCGCCCTCGGGCAGGGCGCGGGCCTTGAGCTCGTACAGCTGCACGCCCTGCGCGAGCAGCGGCGGGCGGTAGCGCGCGTAGCCGCTGTGCACCGCCGGCACGTCGTTGGCCGCCAGCGAGTTGGTGATCACGCCGACGGCCACGCCGTCACGCGCAAGGCCCGTCAGCAGGTCGGCACCCGCGTCCCCGGGAACGAAGTAGGGCGAGACCACCAGCGCCTCGCGCCGTGAAGAACGGAGGGTGTCGGCCAAGCGCGCCACCAGCGCGCTGCCTTCGTCGCCGCCGCGGCCCTTCAGCGGCGGGTCGGAAACCACCTCGACCCGGCTGCTCCAGTGCGGCCGCAGTGCCTTCTGCGAGTAGGCCTGCACGCCCGCCGAGCGCGCCACGCGCTCGAGGTAGGGCCGCGCCTGCGCGCCGCGGGCCTCCAGGTCGATGTCCGCCAGCATGCGCTGCAGGTCGCGCGGGGATTTTTGGTTGAGCGCCGCGATCGGCACCACGGCGGCGCTGTTCCAGTAGTCGTCGAAGATGCCGCTGGCCTGCGACACCGCCGGGCCGAACAGCAGCAGGTCGAGGTCGCGGAAATTCACCTCGGCATCGGCGGCGAAGTATTCCTCGCCGACGTTGCGACCGCCCACGATCGCCAGCCGGCCGTCGGCGATCCACGCCTTGTTGTGCATCCGGTGGTTGATGCTCACCAGCCGCGTGATCATCTCGAGGATGCGCCCGGGCCCCTCGCGGTTGCGGAAGGGGTTGTACAGGCGCAGCTCGATGCGGGGATGCGCGTCCAGCGCCATCAGCTGCGGGTCCAGGCCGACGGCGTTGAGGTCGTCGAGCAGCATGCGCACGCGCACGCCGCGTTCGGCGGCGGCGTGGATCTCGCGCGCCAGCAGGTGGCCGGTGAGGTCGTCGTGCCAGATGTAGTACTGCAGGTCCAGGCTGCGCCCTGCCTGGCGGGTGGCGATGGCACGCGCGGCGAAGGCATCGAGCCCGTCCGCCAGCAGCAGCACGCCGGTCTGGCCCGGGTGGGCGGCGAGCAGCGGCGCGAGTTCGCGGTCGATGCGCGTCTGCGCCGGTTGCACCGGAAGGGCGTGGCTGGCGGCGCCGGTGGCGGGCGGCGTCAGCTGGTCCGCCAGTAGCCAGCCGACCGCGACCAGGCCCACCAGCGAGAGCACCGCAAATACAGCAAGACGGAAGGCGCGGCGGAGCACGCCTGGTTGCTTCTGCATGGTCGCCCCGTCCCCTTCGACTCGCGACATTCTAGAAGCAGCCGTCGAGCGGCAGACGTCGGTCACGCATCAGCGCGCGTCCTCGCGCATTGGACGCGGACTCGCACACATCGACGTTCGCCGCGGGGCAGGGCGGGGCGACGACCGGGACAGGACGCCGGCCCGCGCAGCAGACAGCCACCGACCCGCAGACGGCATCCGCTTCACCCGCGCGACATCAATAGGCGCGGTACGCCCGCTCCCGCAGCCACAGCGTCGCCAGCCACTTCTCCCCGCGCTCGACGGGCAGCCCGGCATGCAGCGAATCGGCATCCGGGCGGCCATCGGCGTCGAGGCTGTCGAATACGACCGCGCGCCCCGCCTCCGGCTCCACGCGAACGCCCACCGTCGGGAAGTCGGTCGCGCCGCCTTCCAGTGGCGTATTGAGGTAGGTGCAGATCGTGCGGCGGCGGTTACCCGCGGACGGCCGATCGCGCTCCATCGCCTCCGCGCCTAGGTAGTCGCGATGCGGCCGGTATTCCTGGCCCGGCGCGTAGCGCAGCACGATCAGCTGCTCCGCATCGACCAGCTCAACGCCCGCCGCCGCCGCCATCCGCAGTTGCACCAGCCGCAGCGCGAAATCCTCCAGCAACGGGTCGAACGCGGCATCGCTGCTCGTGCGCAGCTCCATGTGCGCGACATCGCCCGCGTCGGGGTCGTGCACGCGCGAGGCGCGCAGCATCGGCTGCGCGCTCGCGACCAGCAGGCGGCATTCGTCCACCGACAACAGCCCGTCGATCTGCACGATGCGCGGCTTTTCCGACAGCACCTCGCCCGGCGGTGGATCGAGCACCTCGTCCAGCGTCAGGCTCGACGGCGGTACCAGCCGGCGCGGCGCGGCTGGCACCGCGATGACCTCGGGCAGCTCCGGAAACCCGCCCTCGCGCAGCCGCGCCTTCAACTGCTGCGCCGCCTCCGGGTTCGCGGTCACGCCTTCGCCGCGACGCAGCCTCTCGGCCAGCAGCTGCGCGGCCACCGCATCGCCGCGCCCGGCGGCGTGGTCGAGCAACTGCACCGCCAGCGCCTGGTCCTGCAGGTTCGGCTTGCGCCCGAAATGGATCGCCGCGGCCCGAAGCGCGGGCGGATGCCCGGCCTGCACGGCCGCGAGCAGGCGCGCGCCCACCTTTTCGTCGCGGGGCAGGGCGGTGCCGCCCAGGCCGATCAGCGCCAGGAAATATCCGGCCACCGGCTGCCCCGCCGCTTCGGCACGCTCGAAGGCCTGCACCGCCAAGTGCACGTCCCCGTCGGTGCCCACGCCATACAGATGCATGCGGCCCTGCTCGATCAGCGAGCCCACATGCCCCGCCTGCGCCGCCTTCGAATGCACTTCGAAGGCCTCCTCCATCTGGAGGTCGGCCACCAGCGCGGTGGCGTAACGGAAGAGGGCATCGGGCGCGCCGGAGGCCGCCGCCGCGCCCAGCGCGTCGAGATCGTTCGTGTTCGTCATCGCCACAGCGTAACCGACCCTACGCAGCCTCCAGGCCGCGTACGGAGCCCGCGCTACAATCGGTGCATCCCTAGTAATAGATGCGCGACCGCCATGAGCTCGCCTGCCGACCGCCTGCCCAGTTCCACCGCCAGCGCCGCGGAAATTGCCACCCCGCTGCGTTTCGTCACCGCCGCCAGCCTGTTCGACGGCCACGACGCCGCCATCAACATCATGCGTCGCCTGATCCAGGCGCAGGGTGCCGAAGTGGTGCACCTCGGCCACAACCGGTCGGTCGAGGACGTCGTGCGCGCTGCGTTGCAGGAGGACGCCGACGGTATCGCGCTGTCCTCCTACCAGGGCGGCCACGTCGAGTACTTCAAGTACATGGTCGACATGCTGAAGG
>CAZNRZ010000077.1:0-10882 GCA_964575535.1 uncultured Lysobacter sp.
CCCGGCCAGCCTCCGGGCCCGCCTCCGCGAACGCTACGGCCACGTACAACGACCGCGTCGTCCTGCAGTTCTCGCTGGCCACCGTGCTCTGGGGCGTCGTCGGCATGGCCATCGGCGTGTTCATCGCCGCCCAGCTGTACTGGCCGGCGCTGAATTTCGACCTGCCCTGGCTCAGCTACGGCCGTATCCGCCCGCTGCACACCAACGCGGTGATCTTCGCCTTCGGCGGCTGCGCGCTGATGGCGACCAGCCTGCACGTGGTGCAGCGCACCTGCGGCGTGCGGCTGATTTCCGACCGGCTCGCCGCCTTCGTGTTCTGGGGCTGGCAGGCGGTGATCGTCGCCGCGGCGATCACGCTTCCGCTGGGCCTGACGCAGGGCAAGGAATACGCCGAGCTCGAATGGCCGATCGACATCCTGATCACCATCGTCTGGGTGGCCTATGCCGTGCTGTTCTTCGGCACGATCATGAAGCGCGTCAACAAGCACATCTACGTCGCCAACTGGTTCTTCGGCGCGTTCATCATCGCCGTGGCGATCCTGCACATCGTCAACAACCTGTCGATCCCGGCCGGCGCGTTCAAGTCGTATCCGATCTATTCGGGCGCCGTCGATGCGATGGTGCAGTGGTGGTACGGCCACAACGCGGTGGGCTTCTTCCTGACCGCCGGCTTCCTCGGGATGATGTACTACTTCGTGCCCAAGCAGGCCGGGCGCCCGGTGTACTCGTACCGCCTGTCGATCGTGCACTTCTGGGCGCTGATCGCCGTCTACATGTGGGCCGGCCCGCACCACCTGCACTACACGGCGCTGCCGGACTGGGCGCAGAGCCTGGGCATGGTGTTCTCGCTGATCCTGCTGGCGCCCTCGTGGGGCGGCGCGATCAACGGCGTGCTCACGCTCTCGGGTGTGTGGCACAAGCTGCGCACCGATCCGATCCTCAAGTTCCTCGTCGTTTCGCTCAGCTTCTACATGATGAGCACGTTCGAGGGGCCGATGATGTCGATCAAGACCGTCAACTCGCTCTCGCACTACACCGACTGGACCGTGGGTCACGTGCACGCCGGCGCGCTGGGCTGGGTGGCGATGATCACCATCGGCTCGATCTACGCGTTGATCCCGAAGCTGGTGGGCCGCCAGGACATGTATTCGGTCAAGGCCATCGACACCCACTTCTGGCTGCACACGCTGGGCGTGGTGCTGTACATCGCCTCGATGTGGATCGCCGGCGTGATGCAGGGCCTGATGTGGCGCGCCACCAACGACGACGGCACGCTCACCTACAGCTTCGTCGAAGCGCTGAATGCGACCTATCCCTACTTCCTCGTGCGCTTCGCCGGCGGCGTGCTGGTGGTCACCGGCATGCTGCTCATGGCCTGGAACGTGCTGAAGACGATGGGCACCGAGACCCGCACGGCGGCCGCGCCGCAGCCTGCCGCCGCGCGTGCCTGAGGACATTCCCATGAGCGACAAGAAAACGAACGCGAACGCGCACGAGAAGGTCGAGAAGAACATCGGCCTGATGGCCGTGCTGATCGCGGTGGTGGTGAGCTTCGGCGGCCTCGCCGAGATCGTGCCGCTGATGTACCAGGCGGAGGCCATCGAGCCGCTGCCGGGCGTCAAGCCCTACCCCGCGCTCGAGCTCGCCGGCCGCGACGTCTACGTGCGCGAGGGCTGCTACAACTGCCACTCGCAGATGGTGCGCACGCTGCGCTTCGAGACCGAGCGCTACGGCCACTACTCGCTGGCCGGCGAGTCGGTCTACGACCGCCCCTTCCAGTGGGGCTCCAAGCGCACCGGGCCGGACCTCGCGCGCGTCGGTGGCCGCTACTCGGACGACTGGCACCGCGTGCACCTGATCAATCCGCGCGACGTGGTGCCCGAGTCGAACATGCCGGGCTTCCCCTACCTCGCGGACGCGCAGCTCGATCCCGTGCAGGTCAAGCGGCACATGCAGTCGCTGAAGACGCTGGGCGATCCCTACACGCAGGCCGACCTGGACGGCGTGGCCGAGGCAGTGGCAGGCAAGACCGAGCTCGACGCCGTCGTCGCCTACCTGCAGGCGCTCGGCAAGAACGCGCCGCGCGGAGGCTGAGCCATGGTCTCCGGAATCGTGACCGCGGTACTGATCGTGCTGTTCATCGCGGGATGGATCTGGCTGTGGCGCCCCGCGCGCAAGGATGAACTCGACGCCGCCGCGCGGCTGCCGCTGGAAGAAGAAGAGAAGAACGGGGAGAACGATCGATGAGCACCGGCTGGTCGTGGTTCGTCATCGCACTGGTGGCGCTCAACATCGCGGGCTGCGTGTGGCTGCTGTGGTGGACGGCGCGCCGCCGCCCGGGCGATCCCGCCCCCACCGACACCAGCCACGTCTGGGACGACGACATCACCGAGTACAACAAGCCCTTGCCCCGCTGGTGGATCAACGGCTTCTACCTGACGATCATCTTCTCGATCGGCTACATCTTCTGGTACGGCGGCCTCGGGCACTACGAGGGCTACGCGAAGTGGTCGTCGGCGCGGGAACATGCGCTGGAGAAGGCGCGCCAGGACGTGCTGATGAAGGAGACCTTCTCGCAGTACGAAGGCAAGCCGCTGCCCGAGATCGCGAAGGACGAGCGCGCCATCGCGCTGGGCCGCGCCATCTTCAACAATACGTGCGCCACGTGCCACGGTTCGGCCGCGCAGGGCGCGATCGGCTATCCCGACCTCACCGACGACATCTGGCACTGGGGCGGCGAGCCCGAACAGGTGCTGCAGACGGTGCTCGACGGCCGCGAGGGCGTGATGCCCGAATGGGGCAAGGTGCTCACGGGCATGGGCGGCGAGAACGCAGTCGACTACGTGGCCAACTACGTGCTCGCACTGGGCGACGAGAAGGCGATGGAGGGCAACTACATGGCCGCGCAGGGCAGGAAGCTCTACGAGGGCGTCTGCGTGGCCTGCCATGCGAAGGACGGCACCGGCAACCAGGCCATGGGCGCGCCCGACCTCACCGACGACTACTGGATGTACGGCGACAGCAAGGCGTCGATCGTGCAGACCATCGAGAACGGCCGCCACGGCGTGATGCCCGCGCACCGCGAGCTGCTGGGCGAGACGCGCTCGCGCCTCGTCGCGGCCTACGTGTGGTCGCTGTCGAACGCGCCAAAGGCGGGCGCCGCAGCACCCGCCGCGGCCGCACGCTGAGGCCCGCCAGTGGCCGACACGCCCCCGCTCTTCGACCACCCGCCGCGGCCCATGTCGCAGCGGCTGGGCGCGATCCTCTGGCCCAGCTTCTTCTCCGCGGGCGTGTCGACGATGGTGTTCTTCGGCCACGTCGACCCGCTGGCCCTGCGCGACATGACCTTCCCCGACCTGCCGCTCACGCGTGAGCTGGGCTACAGCATCGGCTTCTTCGTCTTCTGGCTCGCCACCGCGGCGTCCAGCCTCTTCACCTGGATCCTCCTGCGGCCCGCACGCCGTTTCAACCGCCCGCTCCCCCCGGGACCGAAATGAACCGTCACATTCCGCTGGAAGTCGTCGAGCCTTCCGGCTCGTACTACGTCAGCGAGAAGAAGGTCTACCCGCGCTCCGTGCGGGGCCCCCTCAACACCCTGCGCGTGGCCGCCGTGGTCTGGCTGCTGGGCATGTTCTACGTGTTCCCGTGGCTGCGCTGGGACGGCCGCCAGGCGGTGCTGTTCGACCTGCCCGCGCGCAAGTTCCACATCTTCGGCCTGACCTTCTGGCCGCAGGACTTCCTGTTCCTCGCGCTGCTGCTGATCATCGCCGCGCTCGCGCTGTTCTTCTTCACCGCGCTGGCCGGGCGCCTCTGGTGCGGCTACGCCTGCCCGCAGACGGTGTGGACGGAAGTCTTCCTGTGGATGGAGAAGTGGACCGAGGGCGACCGCAACAAGCGCATGAAGCTCGACGCCGCCCCGTGGTCGGCCGAAAAGCTCGCGCGCAAGGGCGCCAAGCACTTTCTCTGGGCGTTGTTCGCGCTGTGGACGGGCTTCACCTTCGTCGGCTTCTTCACTCCGATCACCGAGCTCGGCGCGCGCCTCGTGCCGTTCGAATGGGGCGGCTGGGAGACCTTCTGGGTGCTGTTCTACGCGCTGGCCACCTGGGGCAACGCGGGCTTCCTGCGCGAGCAGGTCTGCAAGTACATGTGCCCCTATGCGCGCTTCCAGAGCGTGATGTTCGACCGCGACACCCTGCTCATCGCCTACGACCCGCTGCGCGGCGAGCCGCGCGGCCCGCGGCGTCGCGGCCTCGGCAGCGTGTTCCAGCGCGGTCGCGGGCTGATCGAAAAGGTGGCCGCCTACGACTTCGTGTTCCGCGCCAGCGGCCACACCACCGCCTCCGACAACCGCGCGATGGCGATGGGCCTGGAGCCGTCGGTGCTCGAGGTGGTGCCCGAGCCGCTGCCCAAGTTCCCCGCCGACGACCTGGGCGACTGCATCGACTGCACCATGTGCGTGCAGGTCTGCCCCACCGGCATCGACATCCGCAACGGCCTGCAGTACGACTGCATCGCCTGCGGCGCCTGCGTGGACGCCTGCGACGACGTGATGGACAAGATGGGCTTCGAGCACGGGCTCATCCGCTACACCACGCAGAACGCGATGGAAGGCGAGCGCGCGCGCATCGTGCGTCCGCGCATCCTCGTCTACGGCGCCGCGCTGCTGGTGCTGTGCGTGGCCTGGGCGGTGGGCGTGGCCGGCCGCAGCCCGCTGATCGTCGAGGCCCTGCGCGATCGGAACGCGCTGTATCGCGTCACCGCGGACGGCGTGGAGAACAGCTACACGCTCAAGCTGGTGAACAAGACCGACGCCGTGCAGAGCTACCGCGTACGCATCGAGTCCGCCGCACCGGGGCTGGAGCTGCTCGGCGACGACAGCGTGCAGTTGGCGCCGCAGCAGGTGGTATCGCTGCCGGCCGTCGTGCATGCACCGGCGTCGGTGAAGGGCCGCCACGCGATGCGCTTCGTGGTGGACGCCGCCGACGGCTCCGTGCGTGAATCGGTCGACAGCAGTTTCTTCGGGCCCCAATGATGCAAGAGCGTTCCCGTTCGGCGTGGCGCAATCCGATGGTGTGGCTGGTGGCGGCGATCCCCGCCGCCTCGATCATCGCGGGCGTGGGCCTTGTGATCGTCGCCATGCGCCAGCCCAACGACGCCATCCCCGACAAGGTGCGCCGCACCGCGCAGATCCAGGTGGCCGACCTCGGCGCCGATGCCAGCGCGCGGCAGGCCGGCCTGCGCGCGCTGCTGCGTGCCGAGGACGGCATCGTGGAAGCGCTGCCGGTGGCGGGCGACTTCGATCGCACGCGGCCCCTGGTCGCCACGCTGCGTCATCCCGCGCGCGAGGCCGAGGATCTGCGAATCGACCTGGCACCGACCGAACTCGGCTGGCGTGCAAGCGCCGAAGTGGAGCTCACGCACGACTGGAACGTCGAGCTGGCTCCCGCCGACGGCCGCTGGCGCCTGCTCGGCCGCCTGCCGAAGGGGCAGCATGCCGTCGCGCTGCAGCCGGCCCTGCGGGCACCGTAACGGCGCCGCGCGGGCTCGCCTGTCCGCCCTGCGGCCCCGCCGCGATGGGCCGGCAGCGCAAGCTCGCCATCGGCCCCGCGCGCGTGCTGCCCTGCATGCACTGCGCGGCTCCGCTTTCGACTCCGCTCTGGAGCCTGTGGTGCGTACTGCCGTTGCTGGCGGGGATCGTCATCGCAGGCGGCGTGCGGTGGAGTCCGACTTCGTGGCTCTACGTCGCCGCGGGTTTCTGCACGATGTCGCTGCTGCATCTTCGCCTCGTCCCGCTCGTGCGGCGGATGCACTGACACGGCGCCGTGGCCGCCGCGCGGCAGCCTGATCCGATGGACACCCCCGCCTCCCCCGCCAGCTGCTTCCACTGCGGCGAGCCCCTGCCCGCGCGCCCGGCGCAGGTCGAACTCGACGGCGCGGCACGCGCGTTCTGCTGCGACGGCTGCGCTGCGGCCGCGCGCTGGATCCGCGAGTCCGATCTCGGCGACTACTACCTCCTGCGCAGCGACACGCCGTCGAAAGTCGGCACCGAGCCGGTCGACTACTCGGTCTGGGACCGCGAGGACGTGCTGGAGGGCCACGCGCGCGACGTGGACGGCGGCCGCGAGATCACGGTACTGACGGACGGCATGCGCTGCGCGGCCTGCGCCTGGCTGATCGACCGCGCGCTCGCCCGCGAGGCAGGCGTGCTCGACGCCGGCGCCAACGCGGTGACCGGCCGCATCCGCGTGGCCTGGGATCCCGCGCGCACGCCGCTCTCGCGCGTGCTCGCGCGCCTCGCATCGCTGGGCTACAAGCCGTATCTCGCCGGCGGCGAAGCCGGGGAGCAGGCGCGCCGCGCGGAGCGCCGCCGCTCGCTGCTGCGGCTGGGCATCGCCAGCCTCGGCGCCATGCAGGCGATGATGTTCGGCGAGGCGCTGTACCTCGATACCGAAGGCACGATGCCGATCGCCACGCGCGATTTCCTGCGCTGGATCACCTTCCTCATCTCCACGCCCGTCGTGTTCTACGCCGGCTGGCCCTTCATCGAAGGCGCGTGGCGCGAACTGAAACTGCGCCGCTTCGGGATGGACGTGCTCGTCAGCACCTCCACGCTGCTGGCCTACTTCGCGAGCGTCTACGAGACCATCGCCGGCGGCGTGCACGTCTGGTATGACGCCGCGGTGATGTTCGTCTTCCTGCTGCTCACCGCGCGCACGCTCGAGGAGCGCGCGCGGCGCGCGGCGAACGCGCAGGTGGACGCCCTCGCCCGCGCGCGTCCGGTGCTCGCGGTGCGCGAGCGCGATGACGGCGCACGGGAAACCGTGCCTGCCGTCGCGCTGCGCGTCGGCGACATCGCGCACGTGGCGGCCGGCGAGCCCGTGCCCGCGGACGGCGAACTGCTGGATGTACCGGCGAAGTTCGAGGAGGCGCTGCTGACGGGCGAGCCGCACGCGGTCGAACGCGCACCCGGCGAGGCGGTCTACGCCGGCACGATCTGCCGCGAGCAGCCCGCACGGCTGCGCATCACCCGTATCGGCGCCGACACGCGGCTGTCGGAACTGGCGCGGCTGGTCGAACAGGCGCAGGCGCACCGGCCGAAGCTCGCGCAGGCCGCCGACCGCATCGCCGGCGTGTTCGTGCTCGCGATGCTGGCGGTCGCCGCGGCCACGTACTTCGCCTGGCGCCTGCACGAGCCCGAACGCGCGCTGGAAGTGACGCTGGCCGTGCTGGCGATCTCCTGCCCCTGCGCGCTGTCGCTGGCGATCCCCGCCGCGCTCGCCGCCGTGCACGGCACGCTGGCGCGCATGGGCCTGCTCGCCACGCGTCCCGACGCGCTCGACCGCCTCGCCCGCGTTACCGACGTGGTCTTCGACAAGACCGGAACGCTCACCGACGGCCGCCCCGCACTGGGCGAGATCGGCACCTTCGACGGTTTCGACGCCGCACGCGCCCTGCGCATCGCGGCGGCGCTGGAAGCCGGCAGCACGCATCCGCTCGCCGCAGCCTTCGCGCATGTGCGCGACGACGTCCCCGAGGCGCGCGGCGTGCGCCTGGTGCCTGCGCAGGGCCTGGCCGGGACGGTCGAGGGCCGCGAATGGCGGCTGGGCCGTGCCGGCTTCGCCGCCGCGCGCGAGGACGACGACGCGCTCTGGCTCGGCGATGGCACGCGCGCGGTGGCGCGCTTCGAGATCAGGGAAGCGCTGCGCCCCGACGCCCGCGCCGCGCTCGCCGCGCTGCGCGCGCAGGGCCTGCGCCTGCACCTGGCCAGCGGCGACGCGCCGGCACGCGTGGAACGCGCCGCGGCCGAACTCGGTATCGAGGCGGCGCGCGCGCGGCAGACGCCCGAAGACAAGCTCGCCTACGCACGCGCGCTGCAGGCCGAAGGCCGTCGCGTCGCGATGGTCGGCGACGGCCTCAACGACGCACCCGTGCTGGCGGGCGCCGACGTCTCCATCGCCATCGGCAGCGGCGCCGCGCTCGCCCAGCGCGCGGCCGATCTCGTGCTCGCCTCGGGCTCGCTGATGCGGCTGGCGGAGGCCGTCGAACTGGCGCGCCGCACGCGTCGCGTGATCCGGCAGAACCTCGCCTGGGCGCTGGCCTACAACGTGCTCGCGCTTCCGGCGGCGGTCATGGGCCACGTGCCACCATGGCTCGCGGCGCTGGGCATGGCCGCGTCCTCGCTGCTCGTCACGCTCAACGCGCTCAGGCTCGCCCGGAGGCCCGCATGAACATCCTGCTGATGCTGATCCCGCTGAGCCTGGTGCTGCTGGTGGTCGCGATCTGGGCGTTCTGGCGCGCGGTCAAGGGCGGCCAGTTCGAGGATCTGGACGCGGCGGCGATCGACATCCTGCGCGATGATCCGCCGCGCCCGCCTGCCCCGCCCCGCGATGCCGATTGACTGGGTCACGCTGGCCGCGGCGCTGCTCACCGGGCTCGTCGGCAGCGGCCACTGCGTGGTGATGTGCGGCGGGATCGCGACCGGTTTCTCGGCGATGGCGCCGAACGCGGGCTGGCGCTACGTCATCGAACCCAACCTCGGGCGCGTGCTGGGCTACACGGCCGCGGGCGCGCTCGCCGGCGGCGTCGGGCATGCGGTGGTCGACCTCGCCTCGCTGCCGTGGCTGCCTACTGCACTGCGCGTGGCGACCGGCCTCGTGCTGGTGCTGATCGGCCTGCGCCTCGCCTTCCCCGGCGTCACCACGGGTGCGGCGAGCATGCAGGGCGGGCTGTGGTCGCTGCTGCGGCCCCTGCAGCGGCGGCTGCTCCCGGCGAACACGTCGGGCAAGCGCCTCGCGCTGGGCGCTCTCTGGGGCTGGATGCCCTGCGGCATGAGTACCGCGATGCTCACCGCGGCGTGGATGCAGGCCGGCGCGGGCAATGGCGCGCTGACCATGGCCGCCTTCGGGCTGGGCACGCTGCCGGTGATGCTGCCACTGACGTGGTCCGGCGCGCACGTCGGGCGCCGGCTCCTGCGCGGGCCGGTGAAGCGCTGGCTGGGGATGGTGGTCGCCGCTGCGGGCGCGCTCACCATGGCGGCGCCATGGCTGGTTCACGTGCCGGGCCTGCACGCGGCGCTGGTCGCGCTGGGCTGCCTGCCGCCGTCGTAGCGGCGCGGCCGTCAGGCCCGCGCCTTCCTCGCGACGGGCTCTGCGCCGTCCTCGCCATGCGCCAGCCGCTCCAGTTCGCGCGGGTTGACGATCTCGACCTTGCGGCCGTGCACGGCGATCACGCCATCGTCCTGCAGCCGGGTGAAGCCGCGGCTGACCGTCTCCAGCGCCAGCCCGAGGAAGCGCGCGATGTCCTCACGACTCATCGGCAGGCGGATGTGCTCCGCGGGCTCGCCAATGGTGCGAAGCCGCTCGGACAGCCCGTGCAGGAACAGCGCGATGCGCTCGCTGGCCTGGCGCCGCACCAGGATCTCGCGATGGTCCTGGTCGCGCCCGACGCTCTGCCCGATGACCCGCATCAGCTGGCGCTGCAGGCCCGGGATCTGCGAGGCCACGCCGGACAACTCCGCGAACGGCACCTCGCAGACGTTGGCGCCGGTCAGCGCCACCGCCTCGCAGCGGTGCTCGCCGGTGCCGAGCGCGTCCAGGCCGATGAGTTCGCCCGGCAGGTGGAAGCCGATCACCTGCTCCTCGCCCGACTCGTTGACCAGCACCGTCTTGAACGCGCCGTCCCGTGCGACGAAGACCGAGCCCATCGGATCGCCCTGACGGAACAGCCGCTCGCCGGCTTCCACCGGACGCTTGCGCCTGACGATGTCCTCCAGCTGCTGGAGCTCGGACAGGCCGATGCCGGCCGGCAGGCACAGCTGCTGCAGCGAGCAGCTCGCGCAGCCGCGGCGCAGGGTGATCAGGTCGATGGGGGTCGCGGTCATCTCTCGCCGTCGGATCCGCAGGAGGCGCTAGCTTATCGGCTGGCGACTGAGAAGGCGCTGACCATCCGTAGGCCTGCGGTGCGTCGCGCCGCCGTCAAAGCATCCGGAGCCGCTTGCGCAGCCTGCGCCCGGCCGCGTCCAGGTCGATGCCGCGCGCCGCCAGCCAGCCGGCGTCGTACAGCGTGTCGGCATAGCGCTCGCCGCGGTCGCCCAGCAGGCTGACGATGCTGCCGCCCTCGCCCGCCGCGCGCATGCGTTCGGCCAGCGCGAGGCAGGCGACCAGGTGCGTGCCCGAGGAGCCGCCGTACCAGCCGCCCACCAGCTCGCGCAGCAGCCAGGCGCCGGCGACGGAGTCGGCGTCGTCCACCTCGATGACGTCGTCGACCACGTCGTAGAGGAAGCTCGGCTCGGCGAAGGGCCGGCCGATGCCCTCGATGCAGGTGGGCTGGCGCGCTTTCGCGGCGCGATCGCGCGACGGCCAGCCCACCGCGAACGCGCCACCGGTCGGCTCGGCCACGCAGACGCGCGTGGACAGGCCGCGGTAGCGCACGTAGCGGCCGATGGTGGCCGACGTGCCGCCCGTGCCGGCGCCGCAGACGATCCAGGCGGGCTGCGGATGCGGCTCGCCGCCGAGCTGGGCGACGATCGACTCGGCGATGTTGTTGTTGCCGCGCCAGTCGGTCGCCCGCTCGGCCAGGCCGAACTGGTCGAGGAAGCAGGCGCCCTGCGCGGCCAGCGCGGCGGCGCGCGACCGCACCGTCGGCGCGTCGTCGACCAGCTCGCAGCGCCCGCCCAGCGCGATCACGTCGCGGATCTTCGCGGGCGCCGTGGCCGCGGGCATCACCGCGGTGAAGTCGATGCCGAGCAGGCGGGCGAACCAGGCCTCGGAGATCGCGGTGCTGCCCGAGGAGGCGTCGACCACCGCCTGCCCCGGCCGCAGCCGCCCATTGCACAGCGCGTACAGGAACAGCGAGCGCGCGAGCCGGTGCTTGAGGCTGCCGG
>CAZNRZ010000078.1:0-10875 GCA_964575535.1 uncultured Lysobacter sp.
CGGATGCGCCGGTACTGGTCGTACCAGGCTTCCGGATGCGCGTAGGCATGGCGCTCCATCGGATAGCTCGCGAGCTCCCACTTGTCCTTCTTCAGCTCGATGAGGCGCTGGGCCATCATCACCGAGTCCTTGTAGAACACGTTGTCGTCGATCATCCCGTGCGCGATCAGCAGGTGGTCCTGCAGGTTGTGCGCGAACTCCATGGGTGAGCTGCGCTTGTAGGCCTCGGGGTCGAGCTCGGGCGTGTTGAGGATGTTGCTCGTGTACTCGTGGTTGTACTGCGACCAGTCCGTCACCGGGCGCAGCGCGGCGCCGGCCTTGAACGTCCCCGGCTGCTTGAACAGCGCCATGAAGGCCATGAAGCCGCCGTAGCTGCCGCCGTAGATGCCCGCGCGCGACGTGTCGCCCTGTTTCTCGCGGCCGAGCCAGGCCAGGCCGTCGAGGTAGTCCTGCAATTCCGGCGTGCCCATTTGCCGGTAGATCGCGGTGCGCCAGTCGCGGCCGTAGCCTTCGCTCGCGCGGAAGTCGAGGTCGAGCACGATGTAGCCGGCGTCGACCAGCAGGTTGTGGAACATCTGCTCGCGGAAGTAGGTCGGATAGCGGTCGTGCACGTTCTGCAGGTAGCCGGCGCCGTGCACGAACATCACGATCGGGTACTTCTTTCCCGCTTCCGGATTCTTCGGGCCGTAGTACTTGCCCCAGATGGTGCCGGCGCCGTCGGAGCTGGGCACCTTGACGATCGCGGGTTCGATCCAGTCGATCGCGCGGAACTGCGCGCTGCGCGTGTCGGTGAGGTCGCGTGCGTTGCCGCCGTCCGCGGCGACCACCGCCAGCTGCGGCGGCAGGTAGCTGTCGGAATGGCGCACCAGCAGCTGCGAGCCGTCGGGCGAGAGCGCGAAATCCTCGACGCCGTCGAGCGCGGTCAGCTCGCGGACCTCGCCGCCGCGCGCCGGCAAGGCGCAGACCTCGTAATCGCCCGGCCAGGCGCGGTTGCAGGTGAACAGGAAGCGCGCCCCATCGGGCGTCAGCATGGGCGAGGAGACTTCCCATGGGCCGGACGTCAGCGCGGTCGTGCGGCCCGGTGCATCGCTCACGTGCAGGTGCGAATAGCCCGACTTCTCCGACAGGAACCAGAGCCGGTTGTGGCCGTCGCCGGGCAGCCAGCCGAACTCGTTGAAGTTCCAGTTGATCCATGCCGGATCGGTGAGGCGATCGCGCGTGACCAGCCTGGCGTTGGCGAGGTCGACGCTGGCGATCCAGCGATCCTTGTTGTCGACGGCGCGCACCAGCACGGCGACGTCGCGGCCGTCGTCGCTCCAGTGGATCGCGGGGCCGGAGCCGTCGCCGTCGGTCTCGATGCGCACGTCGCGCGCACCATCGAGCGGCTTGAGCTTCGCGGCGCGGCGCAGGTCGGCGAGCGGATCGGTCTTGATGCCCGGCAGCTCGTCGAACGTCAGCTCGCGCACCTTCCCGGTCGCCACTTCGACCAGCCACAGGCGATGCGGCGCCGGCGGGTTGCGGCCCACGCGCGTGCGCACTTCCTCGAATTCCTCGTAACCCGATTCGGTGACGTACTTGGGCATCTTGCCGGGCGTGCCGAGATCGGCGCCCTTTGCATAGGTGACCGCGAGCAGCCAGCGCGCGTCGGGCGAGAGCGCGCTGTCGACGAGGGTCTGGTCCTTGCCCAGGTAGGCGGGCAGCGGCGCGCGGGTGGGATCGGCGGCGCGCCAGGCCTGCTCCTGCTCGCGCGCGGCGTCGCGGCGTTCGCGGTCGCTGCGCAGCGTGTCGATCATGCGCAGCTGGCGCTCGCGCAGGTCGTCGGCCTTCGGCGCCTTCGCCGGATCGTCCTCGGCCTTGATCAGCGCGGCCTGCGAGACGCCCTGGCCCGCGCGCCAGGTGAACCAGTCGTTGCCGGCGCGGAACACGAGCTGGCCGTTCGTGCCCCATTGCGGGCGCGTCTCGGCGGCGTCGGTCTTCGTCACCTGGGTGAGCGCGCCGCTGCGCAGGTCGCGCACGAAGATGTCGCCGTTGCGCGAGAACGCCATGCGCTCGCGGGCGGGATCGAGCACGGCGCGTGTGCCGTCGATCGCGCCGCGTTCGGCGCCGTCGACTTTCACCGCGGCGCCGCCGTCGACCGGTACGCGGAAGGTGTCGCGGATGGTCGCGCCGTTGCGCTTCTGCGTGTAGTAGGCGCTGCGCCCGTCCCAGGACCACCACGCGGTTTCCACCGCGTTGCCGATCCAGTCGGGATCGGCCATGGCCTGGTCGAGGCTGATGCGCGGCGCCTGCGCGCTGGCGAGCGGGGCGGCGGCGAAGAGGAGCGCGATGGCGAGAAGCTGGCGACGCATGGACGGGCCCGGTGGCGAGGTCGGGCGAGGGTAGCAGCGGCGGCGCGCGGGCGGCTGTGGCGGAGGTCACCACCGCGTGGTGCGCGATCGCGGTCACGAGCGCGCGTACACGTCGCGCGTGGCCCGCCGGGCGCACAATGCGTGCCGGCCCGTCCGCGCGGCCTCGGGAGGATGTCGGTGGATGCGCTGCTGCTGTCACGGATCCAGTTCGGATTCGTCATCTCGTTCCACATCCTGTTCCCCGCATTCACGATCGGCCTGGCCAGCTGGCTTGCCTTCTGCAAATGGCGCTTCCTGAAGACGCGCGACGGCGTCTGGAACGACATCTACTTCTTCTGGTTGCGCATCTTCGCGATCAGCTTCGGCATGGGCGTGGTGAGCGGCATCGTGATGAGTTTCCAGTTCGGCACGAACTGGGCGGTGCTCAGCGAGAAGGCCGGCAACATCCTCGGGCCGGTGATGAGCTACGAGGTGCTCACCGCGTTCTTCCTCGAGGCCACGTTCCTCGGCGTGATGCTGTTCGGGCACAAACGCGTCTCGGAGAAGATGCATTTCTTCGCGACCTGCATGGTCGCGCTGGGCACGCTGATCTCGATGTTCTGGATCCTCTCGGCAAACAGCTGGATGCACACGCCGCAGGGCTACACGCTCACCGCGGACGGCGTGTTCGAGCCCGCCGACTGGTGGGCCATCGTCTTCAATCCCTCGTTCCCGTACCGCCTCGTGCACATGGCACTGGCCGCGTTCATCACCACCTGCCTGGTGATCGGCGGCGTGAGCGCGGGCTACCTGCTACGGGGCGTGCACATCGAACCGGCGAAGAAAATGCTGCGCATGGCCGCGCTGTTCGCGGCGATCACGGTGCCGCTGCAGATCTTCGTCGGCGACCTGCACGGCCTGCAGGTCGGCGAATACCAGCCGACCAAGCTTGCGGCCATCGAAGGCCACTGGGAGCCGGCCGAACCGGGCGCGGGCGTGCCGCTGGTGGTCTTCGGCTGGCCGAACGCGGCGGCCGAGCGCAACGACTACGAAGTCGCCATTCCGCGGCTGGGCAGCATCATCCTCACGCACACCTGGGACGAGGACATCCAGAACCTCAAGGCGGTCGCGCCGGAGGATCGCCCGCCGGTCGCGCCGGTGTTCTGGTCGTTCCGGGTGATGGTCGGGCTGGGCCTGCTGATGCTGCTGATGGCGGCGTGGTCGGCCTGGGCGCTGTGGAAGGGGCGCCTGTTCGACACGCGGCCGCTGCTGCGCTTCTGGCGGCTGATGATGTTCTCGGGTTTCGTCGCGTTGCTGGCGGGCTGGTACGTGGTGGAGATCGGCCGCCAGCCGTGGGTGATCTACGGCCTGCTGCGCACGGCGGATGCGCTCAGCCCGAACGTCGGCGCGGGCAGCGTGCTGACCTCGCTGGTCACGTTCGCGGTGGTGTACGCCGTCGTGTTCGGCGCCGGCGTCTGGTACCTCGCCAAGCTGGTGAAGAAGGGGCCGCTGCCGCATGACGAAGGCCCGAAGGCCGACGATGGCGAGCGTCGACCCAAACGCCCGTTGTCGGTGGGCGACGAATTCCCCGACGAGGAAATCCGGGAGGCGCGCTGATGGACATCGCGACCGTACTGCCCGTGGTCTGGTTCTTCATCATCGGCTTCGCGGTGCTGATGTACGTGCTGCTCGACGGCTTCGTGCTCGGCCTGGGCGTGCTCGCGCCGTTCGCGCGCGACGCGCAGGACCTCGACATCATGATGAACACCGCCGCACCGATCTGGGACGGCAACGAGACGTGGCTGGTGCTGGGCGGGGTCGGCCTGCTCGCCGCGTTCCCGGTGGCCTACAGCACCGTGCTGTCGGGCCTGTACCTGCCGGTGCTGCTGATGCTGATCGCGCTGATCTTCCGCGGGGTGGCCTTCGAGTTCCGTTTCAAGGCCACGCGCGCCAAGCGCTTCTGGGGCGCGGCCTTCGCCGGCGGCTCGCTGTTCGCCGCGTTCGCGCAGGGCGTGATCCTCGGCGCGCTGGTCGAGGGCATGCCGCTGCGCGAGGGGCGCTACGTCGAGGGCGCGTTCGGCTGGTTCAGCCCGTTCGCGATGCTCACCGGTGTCGCGCTGGTGTTCGGCTATGCGCTGCTGGGCAGCACCTGGCTGATCCTCAAGACGGAAGGCCGCCTGCAGCGCGTGGCGCGCTACATGGCGCGGCCGCTGGTGCTGGTGGTGGTCGCGTTCATGGGCTTGGTGAGCGCGTGGCTGCCCTTCCTCGACTCGCGGGTCATGGCGCGCTGGTTCGAGGGCGGGAATTTCTGGTGGCTGGCGCCGGTGCCGCTGCTCGCGCTCGTCAACGCGGTGGCGCTGTGGCGCACGTCGATGCGCGAGGGCCGCGACGCCACGCCGTTCCTGCTCACGCTCAGCTTCTTCGTGCTCGGCTTCGCCGGCCTGGTGCTGGGCCTGTGGCCCTACATCGTCCCGCCGCACCTCACGCTGTGGGAGGCCGCATCGCCGCCGTCCTCGCAGGGCTTCATGCTGGTCGGCATGGGGATCCTGCTGCCGGTGATCCTCGGCTATACGTGGTGGTCCTACCGCGTGTTCGCGGGGAAAGTGGCGGCGGACAGCGGGTATCACTGATTGCGGGATTCACGATTCGGGGCCGGCGCATCCGTCGTCGAAACGACCCCGGCGTGAACCCGGATTCCTCGCAGTCGTTCAATCCCGCGTTCACTTGCGCGCGTGCTCTATGCTTGCCCGGCACGGCGATACGCGCATGGCCCATTGACGCGTGCCGCTCCAACGAATCCCGCATCCCCAATCCCGGCTTTCCATGCACGCCCACGTCTACAAGAGCCTGCGCAAGGCCGATACCTACGTCTATCTCGCCGAGCGCGAGGGCTTCGACGTGCTGCCCGCGCCCGTGCGCGAGACGCTGGGCGGGCTGGAGTTCGTGCTGGAAGTCGAGCTGACGCCGGAGCGCCGGCTGGCGCGGGTCGACGTGGCGCAGGTGAGCGACGCGCTGGCCACCCGCGGTTTCTTCGTGCAGGTGCCGCCGCCGCCCGACGCGGCCGCCTACGACGCTACCGAGTTCTACCGGAGCCGCGATGCCTGATCGCATGGCACGCGGCCGCGCGGCGGGGCTGCTCGCCGCCGGGCTGGCGCTGACGGCGCTCGCCCTTGTCGCCGCGCCCTGGAGCGCACTGGGCCCGCTGCTCGCGCAGCCGCTGTTCGCGCTCGGCATGTCGCACGGGCGCAGGTCGCGCGACATGGCGGCGCACGGGGCGACCGTGCTCGGCGCCTGGGCCGCCATCGCGGCGGCCGGCGGTGCGCTGCTGGCATGGCCGCTGTCGGCGCTGCTGCGCAGCGGCTCGCTGCCGGCGGTGGTCGCGCTGAGCCTCGCCGCCGGCGTCGCGCTGGTGCTGCTGTGGCCGGCGTGGCCGCTGTGGTCGGGCCTGCATCGCGACGGCGACTGGCGTGCACGGCTGCATCCCGACGCCGGCGTCGACCGCGCCGCCTGGCGTGGCCTGGGTCTCGCAGCGGGAACGCTCGCGATCGTCGCCGGGCTGCTGCTGCTCGCTTGGCCCGGCCTGCTCGAAGGCGGCGCGCGCATCGCCGTCGTCGCCGGGCTCGCGATCGTCGCGCCGGTGCTGCACCGCGCGCTGCAGGGCGCGTCGGCGGCGCCGGCGGGCGCGTCCCTGGTGACCGGATCGCAGTCGCGCGCCCCGGAACCCGGAATCGAAGCCGCGATGCCGGCTCCACCGACCGCCGATGCCGCGGACCCCGTCCCGGTGCCCGCAGCGCCCGTCGACGCCCGCGCCCTCGCCACCGAGCTCTATGCCGCCGCCCGCGCCGGCCGCGTCGAGCGCGCGCTGGCGCTGCTCGATGCGGGCGCAGACGCCACAGCCGCGTCGCCGGCGGGCGACCGCGACCAGCGTAGCCTGCCCGTGCTCGCCGCCGTACTGCCCGACCTGCGCCTGCTGCGTGCGCTGATCGCCAAGGGCGTCGACCTCAACGCCGCGCATGCCGGCATGACCCCGCTGCTGGCCGCCACCCGCGACAGCTGGCATGGCCGGCCCGAGGCGGTGATGACGCTGCTGTCCAACGGCGCCGATCCGCGCCAGCGCGATGCCGAAGGCAACACGGCGCTGCATTTCGCCGCGCGCAGCACCGATCCCGGCGTGGCCGCGCTGCTGCGCGACGCCGCCGCCGACCTCGAGGCCGTCAACGCCGAAGGCCTGTCGCCGCTGGGCATGGCCTGCGCGGCCGGCAACTGGCGGGTGGCGAAATTCCTGATCGAACGCGGCGCGCGGCCCGAGCCGCCCGGCGGCCAGCCGGCGATCCTCGCCGCGGCCGGCAGCGACGACGACGACCCGGCCGGCGTGCACCTGCTGCTCAAGAGCCGGGCGCGCGTCGATGCCCGCGACGCGCAGGGCCGCAGCGCGCTGCACGTGGCCGCGCGGGCGGGGCACGAGACCATCGTCGCCGAGCTGATCGAGGCCGGCGCCGACCCCGCGCTGGCCGACCGCCACCAGCGCACGCCGCTGATGGAGGCCGCGCGTGGCGGGCATCTGGCGGTGGTCGAACAACTGCTGCGCCAGCTGCCCGACGGCGGCGCTACCCAGGCGCGCGCGCTGGACGCCGACGGCCGCAGCCTGCTCGCGCTGGCCTGCGAGGCCGAGGGCGCCACGCCGGCGCTGGTCGAGCGCCTGCTCGCGCTCGGCGTCGATCCCGCCCAGGCCGATCGCGAGGGCAAGCGCCCGCTCGACCGCGCGGCCGAGGCGGGGCGCTGGTCGCTGGTCGCCGCACTCGACGCCGGCTATCGCCTGCCCGCCGTGATGCGCGAGGACGACGACGCGCCGATGCCCGATCGAGCGCCGATCGCGCTGCTGCGCGAGGGCCTGCACGAAGGCCGCGGCGGGCTCGACCCGCTCGCGCGGCTGCTCACGCCGGGCGATCTCGGCCTGCTGCTGCACGACGAGGCGGTGACCGCCGATGCGCGCCGTGTCGACTGGCTGCTCGCGCGCGGCGCCGACCCCTACGTGCGCGACGGGCAGGGCCAGACCGCGCTGTTCGGCATGCTCGCCCGCGCCGCGGCGGCCCGGCCCGCGCTGCGGCGCCTGCTCGATGCCGGCGTCACGCCCGCCGGCCGCGGCGGCCTGGCGCGTTTCATGGGCGCCTGTGTCACGGCCAGCGAGCCGGCGCAGGAAGCCCTGGCCCTCGAACTGCTGGACCGCGGCGCCGACCCCTTCGGCCCCTCGCGCGCCGGCGATCCGCCGCTTTCGCTGGCCGTGCGCCTGGGCTGGCTGTGGCTGCTCGAACGCCTGCTGCAGGCGGGCGTCGACCCCGATACGCGCGACAGCCGCGGCATGAGCGCGCTGCACCTGGCCGCCGCGCTGGGACGCGTGGATGCGGTGCGTCGCCTGATCGCGCATGGCGCCTGCCCGGAACTGCGCGCCACCGACGGCCAGACCCCGCTGGGCGCGGCGCTCGCCTCGGGCCGCCGCGACATCGCCGACTGGCTGGACTGGCGCGGCTGGCCGCTGCCCCGGCGCCCGCTGCGCGAACAGGACGTGCCGGCCGCGGCCGTGGCGGGCGACGTCGATGCCCTGCGTCGCCTGCTCGATCTCGGCCTGCCGGTGGACGCCATCGACCGCCAGGGCTGCAGTGCGCTGCTGCGCGCGGCCGGCGGCGGCCATCGCGAGGTGGTCGATCTGCTGCTCGCGCGCGGCGCGGACGCCGGGCTGGCCGCGCAGTCGGGCGCCACGCCGCTGTCGGCGGCCGTGAGCATGCGCCATGCCGACATCGTCGACCGCCTCGTGCGCGCCGGCGTGCCGCTGGAGCAGCGCCTGCCGGGCGAACTCACCGTGCTGATGGTCGCCTGCGCGCTGGGCCTGCCCGAACTGGCCGCGCGCCTGCTCACTGCTGGCGCCGATGTGCAGGCCGTCGATGCGCAGGGCCGCACCGCGCTGCACTGCGCGGCCATGTTCGCCTTCACCGCGCGCGACGCGTCGCGCGTGGTCGCGCTGTTCGACACGCTGGTGCTCGCCGGTGCCGAGGCCGATGCCGCCGCCGGCGGCGCCACGCCAATGCTGCTCCTGCTCGGCGCCCGCGCCGAGCCCGGCACCGCCGCCGACGAGGACGTGCTGCTGGCCGCGCTGGAGCAGTTGCTGGCGCAGGACGTCGCGCTGTCCGCACGCGACCCGCGCGGTTTCGGTCCCCTGCACCTGGCCGCGCTGCACGGGCTGGCACGCGTCGTCCAGCGCCTGCTCCGCGCCGGCGCCGACCCCGAACTGCGCGACTCGCTGGGCCGCAGCCCGCGCGAGATCGCCCTGATGCGGGGCTTCGTCGACATCGCCTCCGAGTTCGCACCGGCGACCAATCCCCGCGACATCTCGATGGCGCGGTTCCTGCGCGATCGCTGAGGGGGGCGGCGCGAGCGGTCCGGCCGTCACCGAAGAGTCCGCGGCCCGTACCAGTCGCCCTGCCATCGCGCGGCGCATGCCGGGCGTCGTCCTGCCGCCATCGGAGCCTCGTGGATAGCCACGCGCGTCTGGCGCTGCCCTGTTCCGACGCCGCGCCAAGGGCGGGGTGTGATGATCGCGGAAGGCGACCTGCGCCCCGCGCCACCGACGCGAAGCGGCGCTCCCGTCGCCGGCCGCCCGTTCGCCGCAGGGACGCGCGCTTGCCCGGCTGGCTGCGCGGTGTTTCCATGCCCGGTCGACAGCGGAAGGGGCCGTCATGTCGTTTCAACGCCTGCGCACGGATTTCCAGTTCGCGATCTTCGTGTTCTTCTGCGTGGTCGCCATCCTGGGCATCAGCCCGTTCGCGGCCTATCGCTTCATGGAAGGCCGCGTCGTCGCGGGCGTCGTCGACACGCTCATCGTCGGCATCCTCGGCGCCGGCCTGCTGCATGTATGGCGCGGCGGCGACCTCGGCCGCGCCAGTCTGCTGATCGTGGTCGCCAACACCGTGGGCTGCATCGCGGTGGGAAGGCTGCTCGGTCTGTCCGGGGCGCTGTGGTCGTATCCCGTCATCCTCTCCAGCTTCCTGCTGGTAAGTCGCTCGCGCGCACTCGTCGCCTCGATCCTGGCGATCGGCCTGCTGGTGGTGGATGGCAGCGCATTTGGCTCATCGGCGGAGCGGTGGATGTACCTCGCGTCCGCGTCGGTGACCTGCATGATCGCCTGGGTCTTCGCGCACCAGACCCACGTGCAGCGCCTGATGCTGGAGACGCAGGCGTCGCGCGATCCGCTCACCGGCGCCGGCAACCGCCGCGCGATGGACCAGGAACTCCACATCGCAGTGGAAGCCTTCCAGCGACATCGCACGCCGGTCGGCCTCGCAGTCCTCGACCTCGACCACTTCAAGCGCATCAACGACCAGGCCGGCCACGAGGCGGGCGACCAGGTGCTGGTCGAGTTCTCGGATCTGGTGCAGTCGCGCTGTCGCGCAGGCGATCGCCTTTTCCGCTACGGCGGCGAGGAGTTCGTGCTGCTGCTCCCGGGGACGCGCGCCGACGCCCTGCGCCGGCTGGTCGAGGAACTGCGCCGCGAGGTGGCGCTGCGCCTGCGCGCGGGCGACTGTCCCGTCACCGTGTCCATCGGCGCGGCCGTGCTGGCACCCGGCGAGGACGTCCAGGCATGGCTGGCGCGCGCGGACGCGGCGATGTACGAAGCCAAGCGCCTCGGGCGCGACCGCGTGGTGCTTGCCCGCGTGCTCGAGCCCGTCACCTAGACAGGGCCGCTGGTCCGGCGCGACCATCGGCGCTCCTTCTCACGGACGAAAACGATGACCCGCCCAGGCGTTGCCGTGGCATTGGCCACGATGCTGTCGATAACGCCGGCTACCGCCAACGAGCGGCTGCCGCCACCGCAGCTGGAAGAGCCCGTCTATGCCACGCGTGTGGACAGCATGATCGAGGTCGGCCCGGAAGGCCGCATCGTGCGCTACGAGCCGGTGACGGAGCTCAAGGAGCCGCTCGCCACGCGCGTGCGATCACTCGCGGAATCCTTCCGCTTCGAGCCGGTACTGGTGGACGGCAAGCCGGTCATCGCGCGTACGCGGATGCGCATGCATCTGGTCGCCGAGCCACTGGCCGACGGGCAGCTGAAGGTGCGCGTGGAGCACGTCGGTTTTCCCGATGGCGAGGAAGCGGGTGGGCGTATCGGTGCGTCCACCAATCCGTATGTCCAGGGTGTCGCCAAGCGAACATCGATCAGCTATCCCATGGCCGCGCTGCGTGCCGGTGTTTCAGGGCGCGTCCTGGTTGCATTGCGCCTTGCACCGGATGGAACCGTCGTGGAGGCGCTACCACGCGAAAGCGCGCTCTATAGCGTCAAGGGGCGCGAACGCCTGCTGGGCTCGGCCCTGGCCGTCCTCGAGCGCGGGGCCATCGACGCGATCCGCCGCTGGCGGTTCGACGTGCGCGTACCCGAGGGTGCGTACCCGAAGGCGGACGAGCTCACCGGCCTGATCGCCGTCGAGTACTTCGTGGACCACCATCCGCAGCCGAAGCCCGGCCTGTGGCTGCACGAGACGCGCAGCCGCGAGCGGGC
>CAZNRZ010000079.1:0-10697 GCA_964575535.1 uncultured Lysobacter sp.
GGCCGCTCGGTCACGCAGCACAAGAGCGTGTCCGACGACACCGCGCGCAGGATCGACGAGGTCGTGCGCGGCATCCTCGATCGCAACTACGCGCGCACCAAGCGCATCCTCACCGAGAACCTCGACAAGCTGCACAGGATGGCCGACGCGCTGCTGCAGTACGAGACCATCGACGCGCCGCAGATCGACGCGATCATGGAAGGCCGCGAGCCGCCGCCGCCCAGCGGCTGGGGCCGTGGCGGCCCGGCGCACGAGCAGCCCAAGCCGATCACGCTGGGCGGCCCGCAGCCCAGCGGTACCTGAGGCGCGTTGCCAGCGCAGCACGGAAAGGCCAGAGTCTGCTCTGGCCTTTTTCTTTGCGGGTGCGCGACATGCATCGACCTTCGAAACCAGTCGCATGGCTGGGTGTGGGCGTCGCGGTAGGAACGGCGGTGGGCATCGCCATCGACCGGCTCGCGCTCTGCATCGCGCTGGGCGTGGCGATCGGCGCCGCACTTGCGGCATTCGCGCGCCGCGCCGGAAGGCTGTGATGTTCGACATCGCTCCGCGCCTGGATTGCGCCGGCCGCACACTCGTGCTCGACCGCCCGCGTGTCATGGGCATCGTCAACGTCACGCCCGATTCGTTCTCCGACGGCGGAGATCACTTCGGTACCGACGCCGCTGTCGCCCACGGCCTGCGGCTGGCCGAGGAGGGCGCGGACCTGCTGGATGTCGGCGGCGAATCTACGCGCCCCGGCGCGGATGCGGTGGACGTCGACGAGGAGATGCGCCGCGTCGTCCCGGTGATCGAGCGGCTCGCGCGCGAAACGGCGCTGCCCATCAGCGTCGATACCTCCAGGCCCGAGGTGATGCGCGCGGCGGTCGATGCCGGCGCGGGCATGATCAACGACGTTTACGGCCTGCGCCGCGATGCCGCGCTCGACACCGCCGTGTCCCTGGGGGTGCCCGTCGTGCTCATGCACATGCTGGGCGAGCCGCGCTCGATGCAGGAGTCGCCGCGGTACGACGACGTGGTCGCCGAGGTTCATCGCTTCCTCGCCGAACGCATCTTCGCCGCCGAGATGGCCGGCATCGACAAAAAGCGCATCGTGGTCGATCCCGGCTTCGGCTTCGGCAAGATGCGCGAGCACAACCTGCTGCTGCTGGCGAACCTCGACCGTTTCGCAGACCTCGGCGTGCCGGTGCTGGCCGGGCTGTCGCGCAAGCGCACGATCGGCGAGATCACCGGTCGCGACCTGCCGGCCGCGCGCGTGCATGGCTCCGTCGCCGCGCACCTGCTGGCGGTGGAGCGCGGCGCGCGCATCGTGCGCGTGCATGACGTGGCGGCGACCGTGGACGCGCTCGCGGTGTGGCGGGCGGTCGATGCGCAGCCGCGGCCGAAGAAGGCGGATAGGAGCACGATGGCGTCGCTGCGCTGGCCGGATGACGAGTGATGCTGACGTCGTGGTGAGCTCGGACCCGGCGATGCGGCCGGAGGTTCGCGCGCAGGCCCGGGCGTTCGGTGGAGACACGCCAGACATCGCGTGATGCGTAGGACTGCGCCGGTGCCGTTCGGAGTTTTCGCATCGGCGGTGCCCTGATGTGCTGTCGTCTACTGCGGTGCGGCCGCGGCAGCGGTAGGAAGCGACACGGCGCGTAGTGCGGCAAGCGGTGCAGTGATAGACGCGACGAATGGCGTGCCGTGTTGCATGCGCATGCGCATGCCGGCGCGCTAAGCGCGATTGCCGCACGCCACGCCATACGCACTTCCTGCGTTGTATCGCAGCAGCGCGTCATCCCCGTTGGGCGGGCAGCGACGCAATGCAGAACGCGACGCCGCGCGTCGAACGACATCTGTCAACCCCGCGTCTCCTGACGATCAGCGCCACGTCGTAGCGCACGGTTACCCACACCGGCTGTGGATAAGCGTCGGGGTCGTGCTGTGGATAAGCCGCGCGAGTCCCGCTGCCATGCCGCCTCGCGACAGCTTGGCGAGAAATTGTCCAGACGCGGAGGCGCTTGACGGCTGCGGTAAAGTCGCGCACGGGGAATCACCGGGAATCCGCATGACCGCCAGCACGCCGCTCCTCGTCACCTTCGGCCTCTACCTCGTGGCCATGGTGGTGATCGGCTTCATCGCGTGGCGCTCCACGCGCAGCTTCGACGACTACATCCTCGGCGGCCGATCGCTGGGCAGCGTGGTGACCGCGCTGTCCGCGGGTGCCTCCGACATGAGCGGCTGGCTGTTGATGGGCCTTCCCGGCGCGCTCTACCTCGCCGGCGTATCGGAAGCATGGATCGCGTTCGGGCTCGTCGCCGGTGCGTGGGCGAACTGGCGGTTCGTCGCCGGCCCGCTGCGGCTGTATACCGAGCGCACCGACAACGCGCTGACGCTGCCCGACTATTTCACCCATCGTTTCGAGGACACCAGCCGCATCCTGCGCGTACTCGCCGCGGTAGTGATCCTCGTGTTCTTCGCCGTCTACTGCGCCAGCGGCATCGTCGCCGGCGCACGCCTGTTCGAGAGCGTCTTCGGCGTGCCCTATGCGCAGGCGCTGTGGTGGGGCGCCGCGGCGACCATCCTCTACACGCTGGTCGGCGGCTTCCTCGCGGTGAGCTGGACCGACACCGTGCAGGCCGCGCTGATGATCTTCGCGTTGATCATCACGCCGGTGGCGGTGGTGGCCAGCGTCGGCGGCCTGCAGCCGAGCCTGGCGCTGGTCGAGCAGATCGATCCGGCCAAGCTCGACTGGTTCAGGGGCGGCGAGCTGGGGCTGATCGGCATCGTCTCGCTGCTCGCCTGGGGCCTGGGCTACTTCGGCCAGCCGCACATCCTCGCGCGCTTCATGGCGGCCGACAGCCTGCAGACGATCCCCAAGGCGCGTCGCATCGGCATGACCTGGATGGTCCTCTGCCTGCTCGGCGCGATGGCGGTGGGCTTCCTCGGCAATGCCTACTACGCACGGCATCCCGAGCTCGCCGGGCCGGTGACCGAGAACGCCGAGCGCGTGTTCATCGCGCTCTCGCAGCAGCTCTTCAATCCCTGGGTCGCCGGCGTGCTGCTGTCGGCCATCCTCGCCGCGATCATGAGCACGCTGTCCTGCCAGCTGCTGGTGTGCTCGAGCGCGATCACCGAGGACTTCTACCGCGGCTTCGTGCGCCGCGACGCCGGCCAGCGCGAGCTCGTCTGGGTGGGCCGCGCGGCTGTGCTCGGCGTGGCACTGCTCGCGATCTGGATCGCGCGCGATCCCGACAGCCGCGTGCTGGGGCTGGTCTCCTACGCGTGGGCGGGCTTCGGCGCGGCCTTCGGCCCGGTGGTGCTGCTGTCGCTGTTCTGGGGGCGGATGACGCGCAACGGCGCGCTCGCAGGCGTCGTGACCGGTGCCGCGACCGTCATCCTCTGGAAGCAGTTGTTCGCCGATACCGGGCTCTACGAAATCGTGCCGGGCGTGATCGCGGCGACGCTCGCGGTCGTCGCCGGCAGCCTGCTCGATCGCGCGCCTTCGCAGGCGATGACGGCGCGCCACCAGCAGGTGCGCGCGGCGCTGCGCGAGGCCGGCTACTGACGTGCCGCGCCCCCCGCGCCCGCCCGCCATCGCGCTCATGGGCCCGACGGCTTCGGGCAAGACGGCGCTGGCGGTCGAATGGGCGCGGCGCATCGGCGGCGAGGTCGTCAGCGTCGACTCCGCGCTCGTCTACCGGGGCCTCGACATCGGCGCCGCGAAGCCCGACGCGGCCGAACGCGGCGGCATCGCGCACCACCTGATCGACATCCGCGAGCCGTGGCAGCCGTATTCCGCGGCGGAGTTCGCGGTCGACGCGCGCGCGGCGGTCGAGGACATCGTCGCGCGCGGAAAGATCCCCATCCTCGCCGGCGGCACCGGGCTGTACTTCCGCGCGCTGCTGCGCGGCCTGGCGCCGATGCCGGAGGCCGATGCGGCGGTGCGGGGCGCGATCGAAGCCGAAGCCGGCGAACGCGGCTGGGCCGCCCTGCATGCCGACCTCGCCCGGGTCGACCCCGACGCGGCGGCACGCATCCATGCCACCGACGCCCAGCGCATCCAGCGCGCTCTCGAGGTCTGGCGCATCAGCGGGCGCAGCATCAGCGACTGGCGCCGCGCCGCGCCGGCCACGCGCTTTCCCTGCCGCGTGCTGCGGATCGTGCTGGCACCGGGCGATCGCGCGGTCCTGCACGCACGCATCGCGCAGCGCTTCGACGCGATGCTCGCCGCAGGCTTCCTCGACGAGGTGCGGAACCTGCGCGCCCTGCCGGCGCTGGCGACGCACCCGCGACCTCTGGATCTCCCGGCGTTGCGCGCGGTGGGCTACCGGCAGGCCTGGGAGCATCTCGATGGCCTGTTCGACGCGGCGCAGCTGCGCGAGCGCGGCATCCACGCCACGCGCCAGCTCGCCAAGCGCCAGCTGACCTGGCTGCGCGGCGAGCTCGACGCGCTCGCGTTCGATCCGGCGGCGGACCGGACCCGCCTCGACGCGGCACTCGCGGCTTTCCTCGGTACACGCCGCTAGCCGCGACGGTCATCACGCCCGCGCGCCGCTTCACCCGATCTGCAAGGGAAATCAGCCACTTTGCGCTACCATCGGACCGTCGCTGCGGTGGGGACAGCCACGCGACGCGGACCGGTGCACTCCGTCGGCCGCCCATAACGAGATCCAAAAGTGGGGAATCGCAATGTCGAAGGGGCAATCTCTGCAGGACCCGTTCCTGAACGCGCTGCGTCGCGAGCGCGTGCCGGTGTCGGTCTATCTGGTGAACGGCATCAAGCTGCAGGGCACGATCGAATCCTTCGACCAGTTCGTGGTGCTGCTGCGCAATACGGTGAGCCAGATGGTCTACAAGCACGCGATCTCCACCGTGGTGCCGGCGCGCAACGTGCGCGTGGGGCCGGGCGGCGGCTACGTGCAGCCCACCGACGGCGAGCCCGGCCAGGAGCCGCTCGCGGAATGACGTATCGGCTGGAGGTGAGGCGTGTTTGAACGCTCGCGCAAGGGCGAGAACGCGCTGCTGATCCAGCCGCATGCCGGGCCGCTCGACGAGACGGTGCTGGAGGAGTTCCAGGAACTCGCGCGCTCGGCGGGTGCGACGGTCGCGACCGTCGTCACCGCGCGCATCGACCGGCCCAATGCCGCCACGCTGATCGGCAGCGGCAAGCTCGAGGAAGTGCTGGCCGCGGCCGAGGCCAGCGATGCCGACCTCATCCTCGTCAACCATCCGCTGAGCCCGGGCCAGGAGCGCAACCTCGAGCGCGCGCTCAAGCGCCGCGTGGTCGACCGCACCGGCCTGATCCTCGACATCTTCGCGCAGCGCGCCCGCAGCTTCGAAGGCAAGCTACAGGTCGAGCTGGCGCAGCTTCGGCACATGTCCACCCGCCTGGTACGCGGCTGGACCCACCTGGAGCGCCAGCGCGGCGGTTCCATCGGGCTGCGCGGGCCGGGCGAAACCCAGCTCGAAACCGACCGCCGCCTGCTGCAGAAGCGCCTCGAGCAGCTGTCGAAGAAGCTCGACAAGGTGGAAGTGCAGCGCGCGCAGATGCGCCGCGCACGCGTGAAGGGCGAGCTGCCGCGCGTGGCGCTGGTGGGCTATACGAATGCCGGCAAGTCCACGCTGTTCAATGCGCTGACCGGTGCCGAAGCCTTCGCCGCGGACCAGCTCTTCGCCACCCTCGATCCGACGGTGCGCCGCATCACGCTGCCGGGCGGAAACGTCGTGCTGGCCGACACCGTGGGCTTCGTGCGGGACCTGCCGCACGACCTCGTCGCCGCTTTCCGCTCCACCCTGAGCGAGGCGCGCGAGGCGGACCTGCTGCTGCACGTGGTCGACGCCGCCGATCCGCTGCGCAGCGACCGCATCGCGCAGGTGGACGCCGTGCTCAAGGAGATCGGCGCCAGCGAGATCCCGCAGCTGCTGGTCTTCAACAAGATCGACCGGCTGGAGGACATCGCGCCGCGCCACGACCGCTTCGTCGAGGAACGCCAGCGGGTCTGGCTGTCCGCGCGCGACGGCACCGGCCTGGACCTGCTTCGCGACGCGCTGGGCCGGCTGCTCGCCCTCGAACGCGTGACCGGCCGCGTCCACCTGCCCACCGAGGCTGCGCGCCTGCGCGGGCGGCTCTACGAGATCGGGGCGGTGCGTGCCGAGCGGGCGGGTGAGGACGGCTGGCTGCTGGACCTCGATCTCCCGCAGGCCGAAGCGCGCCGGATCGCCGCCTCGGCGGGCGGCCACCTGCTGAACCCGCTGCTTCCGGAACCGTCCGACGACACCGGCCTTGCTTGAGGCCGCTGGACCCCCCACCTAGAATCCGACCCACCTTCCGGCGTCCTGCCGCCAGCCATTGTCCGCGCGCCCCGGCGCCGGCCCGCGGCGGCTCGGCACGCCCCCACAGGAGCAGGCATGGCCTGGAACACCCCCGGCAGTGACAACGGCGACCGGCCGCGACGGCTGCGCCGCCGCGGCTTCGGCCCGCAGGATCTCTTCGACCGCATGCGCGGCCTGTTCGATGGCGGCACGGGCGGCAACCCGCTGCGCTGGGTGGCGATCGTCATCGGCCTGTGGATCGTGTTCAGCTCGTTCGTGCTGATCGCCGAGCAGGAGCGCGGCGTCGTGCTGCGCTTCGGCCAGTTCGCGCGGATGATGGAGCCGGGCCCGCACCTCAAGCTGCCCTGGCCGATCGAGCGCGTGACCAAGGTGCAGGCCACGCAGATCAAGACGTTCTCCGACAACGTGCCGGTGCTGACCTCCGACGAGAACATCGTGCAGGTCGAGATCAACGTGCAGTACCGGATTTCGAACCCGCAGCAGTACCTGTTCGGCACGCGCGATGCCGACGCGGTGCTCACGCAGGCGTCGCTGTCGGCGGTGCGCGAGCTGGTCGGCCGTTCGACGCTCGACAGCGTGCTGGGCTCGCGCAACGCGATCGCCGTGGCTGCGCGCACCAACCTGCAGCGTTCGCTCGACGCCTACCGCACCGGCATCGTCGTCACCGAACTCAACCTGCCCAATGCGCGCCCGCCGGAGGAGGTCAAGCCGGCCTTCGACGACGTCAACAGCGCGCAGCAGGACAAGGACCGCGTGATCAGCGAGGCCCGCGCCTATGCCGCCAAGGTGGTGCCCGAGGCGCGCGGCGACGCGGCCCGCGTGCGCGCCACCTCCGAGGGCTACAAGACCGCGACGGTGGCCCGCGCCACCGGTGACGCGCAGCGCTTCTCGCTGCTGGTCGAGCAGTACAAGAACGCGCCTGACGTCACGCGCAAGCGCCTGTGGCTGGAAACGGTGCAGGGCGTGCTGGCCGACAACCGCACCATCGTCGGCGGCGACTCGCGACAGCTGATCTACGTGCCGATGGCGCCGGGCGGTGGAGCGTCGCCTGCCACGGCACCGGCAGCTCCGGTGGTGACGCCCGAGATGCTGGCGCCGGTGACGGCGACCGATCAGAGCCGGCCGGTGCGTCCCGGCCGCGAGCCGCGTGGAACGGAGTCGGGCCGATGAGATATTCGATGTGGATCGCGGCCGCCGTGGCCGCGCTGTTCGCCCTGATGGGTTCCATTTTCGTGGTGAAGGAAGGGCATAGCGCGATCGTGCTCAACCTCGGCCGCGTGGCGCGCACCGATATCGGCCCCGGCCTGCACTTCAAGGTGCCGCTGCTGGAGACGGCGCGCGTCTTCGACCAGCGCCTGCTGGTGCTGCCCGCCGAGCCCGAGCGCTACCTCACCTCCGAGCGCAAGGACGTGAGCGTCGACTTCTTCGCGGTCGGCCGCATCGAGAACCTGCGCGCGTTCTACCGCGCCACCGGCGGCGACGAGCGCATCGCGGTCGAGCGCCTGGCGCCGATCATCAAGGACGCGCTGCGCAACGAGATCAACAGCCGAACGCTCTCGCAGGTGGTCTCGGGTGATCGCTCGGAGATCGTCGACCAGCAGCTGGACATCATCAACCGCGGCGCCGCAACGCTCGGGGTGCGCATCGCCGACCTGCGCATCAAGCAGATCGACCTGCCCACCGACAGCCAGGTCATCCGCGACGTCTACCGCCGCATGAGCGCGCAGCGTCAGCAGGTGGCCAGCCGTCTGCGTGCCGAGGGCGAGGAACAGGCGCAGCAGATCCGTGCGAACGCCGACCGCGACCGCGCGGTGATCGTCGCCAACGCCGAGCGCGAGGCACAGCTGCTGCGCGGCCAGGGCGATGCCGAGGCCGCGCGCCTCTACGCCGAGGCGGCCCAGCGCGATCCCGCCTTCTTCGCGTTCCACCGCAGCCTGGAGGCGTATCGCAAGTCGTTCGCCGACGGGACGTCGGTGATCGTGCTCGACCGCGACGATCCGTTCCTGCAGTACATGCGTTCGGATCGTTGATGCAGGAGCTGGTGTCGGCGTTGTGCCTGGTGGCGGTACTGGAAGGACTCTTCCTGTTCGTGTCGCCCGAGGGCTGGCGCCGGACCGCGGAGCGGCTGTATGCGTTGAACGGCCGGCAGCTGCGCATCGTCGGTGCGGGCATCGCCGCCGCCGGCCTGCTGTCGCTGTGGCTGGTGCGCGCCTGATCGACTGGCGGGGTGGCCCCCCGCCCCCGAAACCCGGATAATGCACAAAAGCCGGACGGGGAAACCCTCCGGCTTTTTCCTTGTCCGGCCGCCGGACACTTCCAGTCGTCATTCCCGCGAACGCGGGAATCCAGTGACTTTGATGTAGTCGCGCCGGCGCAGCCGTCGACAGCGACGCACACGGAGATGCAGCAATGGGTCAGTCAGTAGTGGTGCTCGGCGCGCAATGGGGCGACGAGGGCAAGGGCAAGATCGTCGACCTGCTGACCGAGGAGATCGGCGCGGTCGTGCGCTTCCAGGGCGGGCACAACGCCGGCCACACGCTGGTCATCGGCGGCAAGAAGACGGTTCTGCACCTGATCCCGTCCGGCATCCTGCGTCCCGACGCGCTGTGCCTGATCGGCAACGGCGTGGTGCTGCATCCCGGTGCGCTGCAGAAGGAGATCGCCGAGCTCGAATCAAACGGGGTCGAGGTGCGCTCGCGCCTGAAGATCTCGCCGGCGACGCCGTTGATCATGCCGTACCACATCGCGCTGGATCAGGCGCGCGAGAAGGCCGCCGGCGGCAAGGCGATCGGCACCACCGGCCGTGGCATCGGCCCGGCGTACGAGGACAAGGTCGCGCGCCGTGGCATCCGCGTGGCGGACCTGCACTATCCGGCCGAACTCGCCGAGAAGCTTCGCGCCGCGCTGGACTACCACAACTTCGTGCTGACGAAGTACCTCGGGGTCGAGGCTGTCGACCTGCAGAAGACGCTGGATGAAGCGCTGGCCTTCGGCGAATACGTCGAGCCGATGAAGGCCGACGTGGCCGGCATCCTCCACGAGCTGCGCAAGCAGGGCAAGCGCGTGATGTTCGAAGGCGCGCAGGGCTCGCTGCTGGACATCGACCACGGCACGTATCCGTACGTCACCTCGTCGAACACGACGGTGGGCGGCGCGCTGGCCGGCACCGGCGTCGGCGCGGACGCGATCGACTACGTGCTCGGCATCGCCAAGGCCTACGCGACGCGCGTGGGCGGCGGCCCGTTCCCGACGGAGCTCGACGATGAGGTCGGGCAGGGCATCCGCGACCGCGGACAGGAATACGGCGCCACGACGGGCCGTCCGCGCCGCTGCGGCTGGATGGACATCGTCGCGCTCAAGCGCGCGGTGGCGATCAACGGCATCACCGGCCTGTGCATCACCAAGCTCGACATCCTCGACGGCATGGAGAAGCTGAAGATCGCGATCGCCTACGAATACCGCGGCAAGCGCACCGAGTACGCGCCGCTCGACGCGGCCGGCTGGGAAGAGTGCACGCCGGTGTATCTCGAGTTCCCGGGTTGGGACGAGAGCACCGCCGGCATCACCGAGTGGGAGAAGCTGCCGCCGGCGGCGCGTGCCTACCTGCGTGCGCTGGAAGAACTCGCCGGCTGCCCGATCGCGATCGTGTCGACCGGCCCGGATCGCGACGCGACGATCGTGCTGCAGGATCCGTTCGCCTGATCGATCACGGATCGCGTCGACGATGAGGCCGCCTCCGGGCGGCCTCTGTCGTTCCCGATGCGGCGACATGAGTGTCGGCTGGCTGGGGCACGCGAGCAGCGCCACGGGTGGCGCCTCGCGTCGTACTCTCGGTTCCGCGCGCCGGCGACGGCGTGGCCGCCATCGAACGAGGAGATGCCATGAAGCCTGCCGTCCGGTCGTCAGTCGTAGTGCTCGCGATCACCGTGCTCGCGGCCTGTGCGACGACATCCACGGGGCCGATCACGCGCACGCCGGCGCCGCAGCGCGCCACCGACGCGGTCGTGGTCGCTGCAACGGTCGACATGACGCCGTTGCGCGAAGCCGCGGGAAGCCTGGGCGTGAGTCCCGGGTTCCGCGGCTGCATCGATGCCGCAGCCGGCGCGGCGGCCGCCCAGGCGTGTATCGATGCGGAACTGCAGCACCAGCAGTCGCGCATCGACGCGGCACTCGCGTCGCGCCGCGGGCAGTCGAAGTCCAATGGCGACGTCGACGCCATCCAGGCGCAATGGCGTAGCGAGCGCGACCGGCTCTGCGGGCCGGATGCGCCCGGCGTACCCGCGGCGCCGCGCATGCAGGCGGGCATCTGCAAGCTGGAGGCGACAGCGGCGCGGGCGGACGTGCTCGCCCGTTGACGTCGTGGTATCGGTGCGGAGGCGTGC
>CAZNRZ010000080.1:0-10653 GCA_964575535.1 uncultured Lysobacter sp.
GGAATCGCACCGTTGCGCGTGCACGGTATCGCGCCAGATCGTGACCTCGATGCGAGGCGCGTCGAGGGCGGGCGTGGCCACGTGCAGCGCGGGCATGCCCGGCGCGGCCAGCGCCAGCCCACGGACGTCGGGCACCGCACGGATGCCGACGAGCTCGGCCCGCTGTCGCGCGGTCACGAAGCGCCCATCGGCATCGACGATCAGCCAGCGGCGATCGCCGGCCGGGCCGCGCGGCGTGATCTCCAGCGCGTCGACGTCGAGCTGCGCGCAGGACTTGAGCGGATGCAGGTGCAGGGATGCGATGTGCATGCGCGCATTGTCGCGCGTGGGCGGCTCAGGCGGGTGGCGGGCGCGTGGCGTCGACCGCGGTGGACGGGGCTGCCGCGGCGTCCTCCAGTGGCGCCTCCGCGCCCGGCGAGCCGGTGTCCGCGGCCACGGCGCGCTCGCGGCGATCGGCGGCTTCGGCGCGCGTGCGCTCCGGATCGGCGGCCACGCTGCCGCGCACGATGTTCGCGCGCATGCGCGGCAGCGCCTCGGGATGGTGCGCCAGCAGGAAATCGACCATGCGCTCGCGCACCGCGCAGCGCAGGTCGAACAGGTCGCCGGAATTGCGCGCGCTCACGAGCAGGCGCACCTGCACGGTGGAGCGGTCGGTCTCGACGATCTGCGCCACGCAGACGCGCCCGTCCCAGCGCGCGTCGGTCTCGCAGATGCGTTGCAGCTCCGCGCGAAGCGCGTCCATCGGCGTGCGGTAGTCGAGCCAGAGCATGGCCGAGCCGAGCAGCTCTGCATTGCGTCGCGTCCAGTTCTGGAAGGGATGCTCGATGAACCACTGCAGCGGCACGATCATCCGACGCTCGTCCCAGATGCGCACGACGACGTACGAGCTGGTGATCTCCTCGATGCGGCCCCATTCGCCCTCGACGATCACCACGTCGTCGAGCCGGATCGGCTGGCTGAGCGCGATCTGCAGGCCGGCGATGAGGTTGCCGAACACCGGCTTGGCGGCGATGCCCGCGACCAGTCCGATCACGCCCGCGGACGCCAGCAGCGTAGTGCCCACCTGCCGCACCGCGGGAAACGTCATGAGTACGCAGGAGATGCCCAGCAGCGCGACGGCCGCCTGCGCGATGCGCCCGATCACGCGCGTCTGCGTCTGGACGCGCCGCGCCGCGAGGTTGTCGGCGATGTCGACCGGATGCTCCATCAGGATGCGCCGCGCGATCGCGCCGACGGTGCGCACGCCGAGCCAGGTCACGCACAGCATCAGGCCGATGAGCAGCGCATGGCGCATGCTCGCGAGCCAGGCCGCGGGCAGCGGCATCATGCTGGACGCGATCATCAGCAGCGCGATCGGAAGCGCGATCGACGCCGGCGGCGCGACCACGTCGACGATGCGTGCGGCGAGGCGGTCACGGCGCTGGCGTGCGCGGCGCGCGACCGCGCGCAGGACGCGGTTGACGACGTAGCCGGCGGCCAGCGCGGCCAGCAGCAGGCCGGTGGCGGGCGCGATCGTTTCCCAGTCGGGCGGCACGGCGATCTCCGGGGGCGACGCGCCATGCTCGCGTCGCGGCCGTAAACGTCACGTGCCCGTGGCGCTTATCCCGGCGTGCCGCGTTGCGCGAGTTTCTCGCGCTGCATCCGCTCCAGTTCGAGCTGCTGGCGTTTCTCTTCCTGCCGCCGCAACTCCTCCTTGCGCAGCGCCTCCACTTCGTCAGGCGTCGGCGCGGCATCCAGCGAGAGCGACAGGCCGGCCGCCGCGGACGGCTCGCCACGCTGGCTCTTGAGCTTGATGTTCAGGCGCAGCTCGTTGGCCGAATCGGCGTTACGGATCGCCTCGTCGTAGCCGATCTTGCCTTCGTTGTAGAGCTCGAACAGCGCCCAGTCGAACGTGCGCATGCCCAGCTCGCGCGACTTGTTCATGATGCCCTTGAGCTCGTTGAACTCGCCCTTGAAGATCTTCTCGGCGATGGTCGGCGTATTGATCAGGATCTCCACCGCCGCCGCGCGGCCCTTGCCGTCCTCGGTGCGTACGAGGCGCTGCGACACGATCGCGCGAAGGTTCGCCGACAGATCCATCAGCAGCTGCGTGCGCCGCTCCTCCGGGAAGAAGTTGATGATGCGCTCCATCGTCTGCGAGGCGCTGTTGGCGTGCAGCGTGGACAGGCACAGGTGCCCGGTCTCGGCGAACGCGATCGCATGCTCCATCGTCTCGGCGTCGCGGATCTCGCCGATGAGGATCACGTCCGGCGCCTGGCGCAGCGTGTTCTTCAGCGCGTGGTGCCAGCTGTGCGTGTCGACACCGACCTCGCGGTGCGTGATCAGCGACTTCTGCGACACGTGTGCGTACTCGACCGGATCCTCGACGGTGATGATGTGGCCGGCCGAAGTGCGGTTGCGGTGGTCCATCATCGCGGCGAGCGAGGTCGACTTGCCCGAGCCGGTGCCACCGACCACCAGGATCAGTCCGCGCTTCTGCATCACGAGGTCCTTCAGCACCTCGGGCAGTCGCAGCTTCTCGAAATTGGGGATCTCCGCGGCGATCGTGCGCAGCACCATGCCGACATGGCCCTGCTGCATGAAGACGTTGACGCGGAAGCGCGACACGCCGGGCAGCGCGATCGCGAAATTGCATTCGAGCTGTTCCGCGAACTCCGCGCGCTGCTTGTCGTTCATCAGCGCGTCGGCCAGGCGCGAGGTGACCGCGCCGGTGAGCTTCTGCGGCCCCAGCGGCGTCATCTGGCCGTTGGCCTTCATGCTCGGCGGGAAGTCGTGCGCGATGAACAGGTCCGAGCCGCCGGCCCTGGCCATGGCCGCCAGCAACTTGTGCATGTAGTCGCGGGCCTGGTCTTCGGTGAGGGTGGACATGCGATCCGTGGCCGTCGCACCGCGTGCCGGTGCATCGCGCGTTAACGGCAGCGCGTGGCGCGCGTGCAGTCGCGGTGATCCGGGACGTGGCGTCCGTCATGGTTCGGCGTCCACACGCGCTCGGCGCGGGCTGCCGCACAGTCGGGCCTCGATCCCCGGCGGACCCGCCATGGAGCCTTCGCTGTTCAAGACCTACGCCGAAGCGATCAGCCTGGCGGTCGACGGCGCCGGCGTGCTCGTCGTCGTGCTCGGCATCGCGTGGGCGATGGTCCGCGCGCTACGCGGGTGGCGCGTGCCGGGCGCGACGCCGGGCGACGGCCCCTACCGCCGCTTCCGCCACGATGTCGGCCGCGCGATCCTGCTGGGGCTCGAGCTCATGGTCGCCGGCGACATCATCCGCACGGTGGCGGTGGAGCCGACGCTGGAAAGCCTCGCGGTGCTGGGCGGGATCGTGCTGATCCGCACCTTCCTCAGCGTCTCGCTGGAAGTCGAGCTCGAAGGGCGCTGGCCGTGGCGGCATGCGCGCGAGGGCGGCGGCGCGGGGCGCTGAATATCGCGCGCCGCGCCCGCACCGGCGTGCCTATTCCGCCGGCAGCAGCGGATACGGCTCGACCGTGCCTCGGAGCTTCAGCGTCATCGGCTGCCCGCGGCGGTCGCGCGCGCGGCCCGCGGCCACGCGGATCCAGCCCTCGCTCACGCAGTACTCCTCGACATCGTGGCGGTCGACGCCGTTGAAGCGGATGCCGATGCCGCGCTCGAGCAGGGCGGCGTCGTGGTGCGGGCTGCGCGGATCGGTGGCGAGGCGGTCGGGGAAGGCGTCGGTCATCGCGGGATTCGAGGTCGGCGGCGGTGCCGCGGCGGCCCATTATCGCCGAGCGCGTGACCGATGCCCCATGCGGCCGTCACCGCGCGCCGGCTAGCGTGCCCGCATGCCCACCGCTCCCTATACGCTCACCCTCGAGCCCCGCGAGCATTACCTGCGTGCCCACGTCAGCGGGCCGGAAGACACCGTCGAGGTCTCGATCGCCTACTGGTCGGAGATCGCCGCGGCCTGCCGGGCCGGCGCCGTGCGGCGGCTGCTGGTGGTCGAGGAGCTCGAGGGCACGGTGCAGCCCAGCGAAATGGCGGCGGTCGTCGAGGGACTGCTGCAGCTGGGTTTCCATGACATCCGGGTGGCCTTCGTCGACGCCACCGAGGATGCGTCCCTGCTGGTCAGCGCCGAGATCCGCGCGAAGAAGGAGGGTTTCGTCGGCCGTGTGTTCCGGCGCGAGGCGGAGGCCGAGCGCTGGCTTCTCGACGACCTCGCCGCAGCGCCGGCGACGGCGCCCTGAACAGGCGACGGACGGACGTTGCAATTGACCGCCATACGCTCTACGGTAGCGTCGCTGCTCCGGGGGTCACCGTGACCTGTGACCCGATGCTGTAGATCTAAGATCCGCTACATCGTTGCTAGATCACTCCTTGTGAACAGCGCCACCGCCGCCTCCGTGCGGCACCATCAATTGTTCCAAGGAGTTACACATGTCCCGTGAATCCGGCACCGTGAAGTGGTTCAACGACGCCAAGGGCTTCGGCTTCATCAGCCGCGAGAATGGCGAAGACGTCTTCGTCCACTTCCGCGCCATCCAGACCCAGGGCTTCAAGAGCCTCAAGGAAGGCCAGCGTGTCACGTTCACCGTGACGCAGGGCCAGAAGGGTCTGCAGGCCGAGGCCGTCCAGCCGGAGTAATCCTCCCGCTGTGACCGCAAGGTCGACCTTCGAAAGCCCGGCTCCGGCCGGGCTTTCTCTTTGTGCGGTCGATGAAATCCGGGCGCGGCCGTCCGGCGAGGCGATCGCGTGCTCAGTCCGCGGCGACCGTCGGCTCCACCGCGTCGGTATGCATGTGCACCGCGTTGCCGCCGCGATGCTTGGCCACGTACATGCCGTCGTCCGCGCGTGCGATCAGCGCTTCGGGTGTCGTCGCGCCTTCCCCGTGCACGACCAGGCCGATGCTGGCCGACGGGACCACCGCGCCGCCCGGCATCGGAACGGGCAGAGCGAGTACGCGCCGCAGCTTCTCCGCCACCTGGCGCGCCTGCGCGTGCACGTCGCGCACGTTCTCGAGGACCACCACGAATTCGTCGCCGCCCAGCCGCGCGACGATGTCGGTCTTGCGCACCGTGGCCAGCAGCCGCCGGGCGCACTCCCGCAGCAGTGCGTCGCCGGCTTCATGGCCCAGCCGGTCGTTGACCTGCTTGAAGCGGTCGAGGTCGACGAACATCACCGCCACGCCCCCGTTCTGGCGGCCGCTGCGCTCGAGTGCGCGCGGGAGGCGCTCCATGAGGCCGCGGCGATTGGGCAGCCCGGTGAGCGGATCCTGCCGCGCCTGGTTCTCGAACACGGCCATCAGCCGCTCGAGTTCGCGGGTGCGTTCGGCCACCTTCTCTTCGAGTTCGGCATGCGCGGCCTGCAGCGCCTGCTCGGCGCGACGGCGCGCATCGATGTCCTCGATCACCACGATGAAGTGCGCGGGGGCGCCGTCGGCGTCGCGGCGCAGCGACATGCTCTGGCGCGTCCACATCGCATGGCCATCGGCGCGCAGCACGCGCTTCTCCAGGCTGATCGCGTCGACCCCACCGGCCTGCAGCCGCGCGAGCGCGGCGACGGTTTCGGCGCGGTCGTCTGCATGGACGATGTCGGGCAGGCGTTGCCGATGCGTGATCGCGTCAGCGCGGCCGAGCATGTCGACGAGCCGGCGGTTCATGCGCAGCCAGCGCCCGTCGAGCGCGACATGCGCCATGCCGACGGCGGTCTGTTCGAAGGCGAGGCGGAAGCGCTCCTCGCTGTCGGCCAGCGCGGCGGCGGCCGCCTCGCGCGCGGTCACGTCCTGCACCAGCGAGAGGATGGAGGCGACTTCGCCCTGCGCGTCGAACACCACCGAGTCGAACCATTCGCAGACCAGCACGCGGCCGTCGCGCGTACGCACGCGGTGCATGTGCACGTGCCGCGGGCTTTCGCGGCGCAGCAGCGGACCCATCGCCGCTTCGAAGGCGGCCGCACCGGCGGCGTCGAACAGCGGCGCGCGTGCGGCGGGGCGGCCGTGCAGCTCGTCCGCGCTCCAGCCGAACATCTCGCTGGCGCGGCGCGACCAGGTGCTCACGCGCAGCTGCGGATCCCATTCGATGGTGGCCAGCGGCGAGGTGTCGCCATGCAGGCGCAGGCGGGCCAGCGCGGCGTCGAGTTCTGCGGTGCGCGCGGCGATGCGGGCTTCGAGATCCTCGCGGTGGTGCAGCAGCGCGTCGCGTGCGCGCACCTGGCCGGTGACGTCGCGCGCGGTGGCGTACAGGCGGCCGTCGGCCAGCGCGCGCAGGGTCCATTCCAGCCAGCGGTAGCCGCCGGAGCGCGCCTGCAGCCGCAGGCGCAGGCCATCGACCGGCGCGGCGGCCAGACCTCGCAGCGCGGCGTCGAGGCGGTCGCGGTCGTCCTCATGGGCGAGCGCGGGCAGGGCCCGGCCCACGATGTGCGTGAGCGGCCAGCCCAGCAGCGTGGTCCAGGCGGGATTGGCTTCGGTGACCTGTCCGGCGGGGTCGAGAAAGGCGACGGGATCGGGGGCGAGCGCGAACAGCAGGTCGCGCTCGGTCCGCAGGTGCGTGGTGGCGTCGGCGCTCACGCGCGGCCGGCTACGCGCGCGGACGCGCCTGCGCGCCGCGACGGAGCGGGGATGCTGCGATGACCGGAACGCCTCATGACGGCTCGCCAGCGCGGGACCGGGGCCGCGCCGCCGGGCAGCGTGGCGCCAGCGGCGGTGCAGATCAAGCCAGGGCGTCGTCGAGGTCGGCTTCGAGGTTGAGCAGGCGGTCGACCAGCTGCGTCACGTGGCGCAGCTGGTGGTCGATCGCCGGGGTGGGCGCGCAGTGCGGATCCTGCGCGCCGCGGCGCAGCGGGTCGAGCCCGGCGCGGATGTCGCAGGCAAGGGCGACGCGCATCTCCTCGCGCTGGCGCACGCGCTCGGCCTGCGTGCGCGTGGCCTGGTGGCGATCGGTGACGTCGAGCAGCAGCTCGAGGCCGCCCTGCAGGATGCCGTCGGCGTCGAACATGGGGCTGGCATAGGCGACGGCGATGCGCCGGCTGCCGTCCGTACGCTCCACCTGCAGATGCTGGCCGTGGCAGGCGGCCCCGGTCGCCAACGCGCGGGCCATCGGGCTTTCGCCGGAGGCCAGCGGCGTGCCGTCGAAGCTGTGGAGGCGGTAGGCGCCCGTATAGAAGGGGGCACTGGCCGGGGCGAGCGGGGGCGAGCGGCCCCAGAGCGCCGTGGCCTGCACGGTGCAGTAGACGAGCCTGCCGTCGGCATCGCAGAGGCAGGCCGCGGTGGGCAGGCTGTCGAGCAGGCGGCAGAAGGCCGCGAGGGCGGGCCCCCGCACTGCCGCATCAACCGCCTGCACCCACATGTCGAGACCCTGCGTGCGCCAAGGGGCGCGAGGATTCGGCGAAAACCGTGACGCCAGTGTCAACGCGGCGTGTTCATAGCCTCATGACTGCGGCGGATCCGATGGGCGGGTGGCGGACGCAGCGGGGTCCGCGCGCGATGGATGCCATGGCTCGAGTTCGTGCCGGTCCAGATGACGCACTTCGACGACGCGATCGAGGAAGACGTCGATCCATCCCGCGGTGTCAGGCTGCTCGAGCGCGGGCTCGTCGAGACGCACGGTGGCGTTCGAACCTTCGCGCCCGCCGCGGTCGAAGAACTGCTGGATCGTGGGCTTGTGGGCGACGATTCCGCGCAGCTCGCGGCCGTCGTCGAGCCTGAGCGCGACGTGGTCGTCGTTGTCCAGTTGCACGATCAGCGCCTGGATGCGGTCGATGTCGACCTGCGCGGTGTAGACGGTGTCGGCGATTCGCATGGGGCCCTCCGGGGTGCCGATGCTGGCGGCGGAGGCGCCACGCGCGGGTGAACGTTCACGCCGCGGCGCAGCACGGCCGCCGACGATGGCGCCGACCCAGCGGCAGGAGACGACGTGGACCAGCCCCTACCCGACCGGCGTGGCACGTGGGCAGGACGCTTCCTGCGCGGGCTGCTGATCTTCCTCGCCGGCGCGCTGCTGGGCGCGAACATCGTCTACTACCTGATGCGCACGCGCGGGGTGGACACGGCGCCGCGGCCGACAGCGCCGGTTGCGGCGACGCCCGCGGATGTCGTCCCCGCCACGGATCCAGCGGCGGCGCCCGCCGCAGCGGCGCCGCCTACCGCGGCCACGCCGGTGCCATCGCCCGATGGCGCGCTCGTCATCCCTGTCGCGGGCATCGGCCCCGCGCAGCTGGTCGACACGTATACGCAGAGCCGTGGCAGCGGGCGCCTGCACGACGCCATCGACATCATGGCGGCGTCGGGTACGCCGGTGGTGGCAGCCGTCGACGGGCGCGTGGTCAAGCTGTTCGCCAGCGAGGCCGGCGGCATCACGCTCTACCAGTTCGATCCGCGCGAGGAGTTCGTCTACTACTACGCCCACCTGCAGGGCTACGCGCCGGGCATCGCCGAAGGCCGCGTGCTGCGGCGCGGCGAGGTGCTGGGCTACGTGGGCGCCACCGGCAATGCGAACCCGGCCGCGCCGCACCTGCATTTCGCGATCGCGCGGCTCGGGCCGGAGAAGCGCTGGCACGGCGGTACGCCGGTCAACCCGTATCCACTGCTCAGCGGGCGGGCGTCGTCGCCCGCCGTGGCGGAATCCCCCGCGCGCTAGTGCACGGACTGCGGCGTGGCCTCGAAGCGACGCGCGTAGTCGCGCTCGTCGGCCACCTGTTCGACGAAGGCCTCGCTGACGTCCGGCGCGCCGTAGACGGCATAGACGATCTCGCCGCCGTCGCGCCGCCCGAGCTGGCGCAGGCGGTAGCGCGCCGCGCCGCCGCCGGTGTCCTCGGGGTAATGCATCGGCGGCTGCGGGCCATCCATGTCCAGCTCGCTGTTGTCGACCACGCCTCCGACGAATAGGGCTCGCAGCATGTCCAGTCCTCGCAGTGAAGGGGTGGAGCCAGCGTGGACCGGTAGGCGTTCGCTCGCGATGAAGCGGGTGCTGCGATGTGCGGGCGCCTAAACTGGCCCGCCCGATTCCCCGCACGACATGACCGGCGATCCCGCCCTCGATGCCCTGTTCCTGCCGTTCGACGACGGCCTGCTGCCCGCGCCGGAGGGCGGCGCCTTCCTCGGCGCCCGCGATGGCGCGGCCCTGCGGCGCTGGGCCGGGGCGGGGCTGGCCTGCGAGCAGGAGTTCCGGCCGGCGGCCGTGGCGCTGGATCGCGGCGGCCTGCTGCGCGTGGACGGCGAACTCGCCCCGCCCGCGCGGTATCCCGTGGTGCTGGTGCTGCCGCCGCGCCAGCGCGAGCAGGCCCGCGCGCTGCTCGCGCGTGCGCTGCGGCTGGCGGGCGAGGGCGGGCGCGTGGTGGTGGCCGCGGCGAACAACGCCGGCGCGCGATCCATGCAGGACGACCTCGAGGCGCTGGCCGGCCCCGTCAGCGTGCTCAGCAAGCACAAATGCCGCGTGGCATGGACCGCGCCGCTGGCAGGGGCGGCCGACCCCGCGCTGTGCGAGGCCTGGCTCGCGCTGGACGCGCCGCGTCCGATCCTCGACGGCAGCGTGCTGAGCCGCCCGGGGCTGTTCGCCTGGGATCGCGTCGATCCCGCCTCGGCCCTGCTCGCAGCGCATCTGCCCGACGGGCTGGCCGGCCGCGCCGCCGACCTCGGCGCCGGTTGGGGCTACCTCGCGCGCGAACTGCTGGCGCGCAGCCCGGGCATCGTCGCGCTCGACGCCTACGAGGCGCAGGCGCGCGCGCTGCCGGTGCTGCGCGCGAATCTCGACTCCATCCGCGGACGCGTCGAGGTCGCCACGCACTGGCATGACGTCACCGAAGGCATCGAAGGCGGGCTCGACGTCATCGTCAGCAATCCGCCCTTCCACGCCGATGACCGCAGCGACCGCCCCGAGCTCGGCCGGCGCTTCATCGAGGTGGCCGCTGCGGCGCTGCGCCCCGGCGGCCGCTTCTTCATGGTCGCCAACCGTCACCTGCCCTACGAGGCCACGCTCGCCGCCACGTTCCGCAGCGTTCGCGTTCTCGCCGACGCGCGCGGCTTCAAGGCGTTCGAGGCGACCCGATGAAGCTGCTGCGCCTGATCGCCAACCTCGGCTACGGCTCGCGCCGGCAGGTCCAGCAGATGTTCCGCGAGGGGCTCGTCACCGACGCGCAGGGCGACGTGCTCTACGCCGACGACGTGCGCGACCCGCGCGACGTGCGCATCGAGGGCGAACCGCTGGATCCGCCGCAGGGTCTGGTCCTGATGCTGCACAAGCCCGTTGGCGTCACCTGTTCGACGAAGGGGCCCGGGCGCCTCGTCCACGACCTGCTGCCGCCGCGCTTCCGCCTGCGCGATCCGCTGCTGTCGACGGTGGGCCGGCTCGACCGCGACACCAGCGGCCTGCTGCTGATGACCGACGACGGCGGCCTGCTGCACCGGATCATCTCGCCGAAGGCCGCGGTGCCGAAGGTCTACGAGGCCACGCTCGCGCAGGATCTGCGTGGCGACGAGGGCGCGCTGTTCGCCAGCGGCACGCTGATGCTCGAGTCGGAAACTACGCCGCTCGCGCCCGCCGCGATGGAGGTGATCGCGCCGCGCCATGCGCGCCTGGTCCTCACCGAGGGCCGCTACCACCAGGTGCGCCGCATGTTCGCGGCGGTCGGCAACCACGTGGACGCGCTGCACCGCAGCCGCGTCGGCGGGCTGGAGCTGGATGGCCTGCCGGCGGGGCAGTGGCGCGC
>CAZNRZ010000081.1:0-10181 GCA_964575535.1 uncultured Lysobacter sp.
GATTGAAAATCCCCGTGTCGGGGGTTCGATTCCCTCCCCGGCCACCATTTTCTGCAGTAACTCCTTGTTTCCTTCTTGGTGCGGTCGGGGATTCCCGGCCGTAGCGCACGCGCGTTTGTTCCACGACGCCGGCGGCAGTGCCACCAGAACGCGTCGCCTTACCCGTGTCCGCAGCTCGATTCCCACCGGGCCACCACGCGCATCCAGGACCCCGCAAGCGCGCCTGCGGGGTCTTTTCGTTTCAGCTGGCTTCGCCTGCGTCCGGCACGTAGCCCGCAGGCTTCTCCGCACCGCCGCCGAACAGGAACTTCTCCATCTGTTCTTCGAGGAACGCGCGGTGCTGCGGGTTCATCGGCGAGAGCCGGTTCTCGTTGATCAGCATGGTCTGGTGGGCGAGCCACGCGCCCCATGCCTCCTTGCCGATGCCGGCGAAGACGCGGCGGCCGAGTTCGCCGGGCCAGGGCACGAAGTCCAGGCCGTCGGCTTCGCGGCCGGAATGCAGGCAGTGCACGCGACGGGTCATGTCAGTCCTCCAGAATGCGTTCGATGAGCCGGCGCACCGGCGCAGGGATGCCGAGCGTGCGCGCGCCTTGGGCATCGATCCACGCGATGTCGCCCGCATCGGCGATGCGCGCCGCGGGTTCGGCGCGCAGGGCGAGCGGATGCAGGGTGAGATGGTAGTGGGAGAACGTGTGCTCGATGGCGGCCAGCGCGGTGTCCGGCGCGGCGCGCACGAGCGTCGCGCGGGCCCAGTCGTCGCGCGAGGCCGCATCATCGAACTGCGGTAGTGACCACAGCGATCCCCAGACGCCGGTCGGCGGGCGGCGATGCAGCAGCACGCGGCCCGTGGGGTCACGCACCACGAGCGCCAACGCCTCGCGCCGCGGCAACACGCGGCCGGGGCGCGGCGTCGGAAGCTCGGCGGTGCGGCCGTCGATGCGCGCCACGCAGTCCGCCTGCAGCGGGCAGATCGCGCAGGCCGGACGCGATCGCGTGCAGATCGTCGCGCCCAGATCCATCTGCGCCTGCGTGTAGTCGGCGAGGCGATCCGCCGGGAGCGACGGATGCTGCACATGCTCGCGCGCGTGCATCCACAGGTGGCGTTCGACGGCGGGCAGTCCCGGCCAACCCTCCACGCCATGCCAGCGCGCGAGCACGCGCTTGACGTTGCCGTCGAGGATCGCGTGGCGGTCGTTCCATGCCTGCGAGGCAATCGCGGCCGCGGTGCTCGGGCCGATGCCGGGCAGCGCAGCGAGCGCCTCGACCTGGCGCGGCAACTCGCCGCCGTGGCGTTCCACGCAGATCCGCGCGGCCGCATGCAGGTTGCGCGCGCGGCTGTAGTAACCGAGGCCGGACCACAGCGCGAGCACTGTGTCGGGCGATGCGGACGCCAGCGCGGGAAGATCCGGCAGCGCGTCGACGAAGCGGTGGAAGTAGGGGATGACGGTGCGGACCTGCGTCTGCTGCAGCATCACTTCCGACAGCCATACGCGGTAGGGCGTGCGTGGATGCTGCCAGGGCAGGTCGTGGCGGCCGCTGTGATCGAACCATGCGAGCAGGCGCGTCGCGAACGAAGGCGGCGCGGGCTCAGTCCGCATCGCCGCCGCCATCATCGATCTGGATCTCGACGCCGTGCAGCGTCGCGCCGGGGATTTCCAGGCGCGGTGTCGACATGCGCCCGTCGAGCGGTGGCAGCGGCGTGCCACGCGCGTCCGCGTCCAGCCACGTGAGCACGCGCGGAAGGCGGAAGTCGGCTTCGACATGCGTCGCGCCGCTGCGCAGCGAAAGCGCGGTGGCGCCGGAAAGATCGGCCGGGCCGTCGTAGGCGAGTTCGTAGGGCAGCGGCCCGCGTGGGCGCAGGATCGGTGGCGGCAACGCGGGCCAGCCCGCGGGCCAGGCGGCGATGCGGCCGTCAAGCTGGATTGCGAGGGTGTTGGCCCATTGCAGGCGTCCGGCGCCATCGAGATCAGGGATGTCGCGCCCTTGGCGCAGGGCCAGGCCCATGGGCCCGATCTGCAATGCATCGCGATAGCGCACCTGGCCCGCGACGCCGAGTGCGAACGGAATGCGCGTGTCGCTAGCGGCGTACGTCGCTCGCGCGCCGAGCACCATGCCGTCGAGCCCCGGCGCTTCGGCGATCTGCGGGCGCCCCTGCAGCACGAGATCGAGCGCGAGCCGCCATCCGGGCAGCACCACCGTCGCGACACCCGCGATCCCCAGCCCCGCACCCTGCTCAGGCCGCGACAGCGTCGCGCGCACGTCGAAGGGGATGCGCGTCGTACCCGCGATCGCGCGGCCGCGAAGATGCGCGCGCACGGGCTGGTCCGGTGCGAGAAGCGGGATGTCCGCGTCGATCGCTTCGATTCGCCAGCTGCCGCCGTCGACACGTCCGCGCCGGATCGCCAGCCCGCCGGTAAGGCGCGGCACGCGTGTTTCGGTCGACGGTGGGCGCGTCGCCTGCCAGCGTTGCAGCGCGCCGATATCCAGTTGCGGCGCATCGAGTTCGATGCGGTGGATCACCAGATCCTGCCCGCGCGAGCGCAGCGTCGACCACGGCAGCGACAGCAGCACGCGCTCGGCGCGCAGCAGGGCGACGTGATCACCGGGCATGCGCGCTTCGACGTCGCGGAGCACCAGCTGCGGCCCGCCGCGCAGCCGGTATTCGGCCACGCCTTTCGCGGTGATCGCCAGGCTGAGCGCGCGCCCCGTCTGCGAGAGCACCAGCGAAGCCACCTGCTCCGGCCGGCTCGCCCAGCGCAGCAGCACGCCGAGCGCGACGATCGCCAGCAGCAGCACGATCAGCGCGATCCGCCGGCGTCGCGAAGACGGGCCGGAGTGGCGGCGCGCGCCCTCGTCGCTGCGGACGGCGGGCCCGCTCATCCGCCGCCGAGGGCTTCCGGAAGCAGCGCGTCGACGAAAGCCGCGGCGTCGAACACGCGCAGGTCCTCGGGGCGTTCGCCGATGCCGGCGAAGCGGATCGGAATGCCGAATTCGCGCGCGAGTGCGAACACCACGCCACCCTTGGCCGTGCCGTCGAGCTTGGTGACCACCAGCCCGGTCACGCCGACGGCGGCATGGAACTGGCGCAGCTGCGAGATCGCGTTCTGGCCCGTGGTGCCGTCGATCACCAGCAGCACCTCATGCGGCGCGGCCGGATCGAGTTTCTGGATCACGCGCTTGATTTTGCCGAGTTCCGCCATCAGGCCCTGCTGCGTGTGCAGGCGGCCGGCGGTGTCGGTGATGAGCACCTCGGTGCCGCGCGCCTTCGCGGCCTGCAGCGCGTCGAAGGCGACGGAGGCCGCGTCGGCATTCTGCCCCTGCGCCACCACCGGCACGCCGTTGCGATCGCCCCAGGCCTGCAACTGCGCGACCGCGGCCGCGCGGAAGGTGTCGCCGGCGGCGAGCATCAGTGGCCGGCCCTCGTCCTTGAAGCGGCGCGCGAGCTTGCCGATCGTCGTGGTCTTGCCCACGCCGTTGACGCCGACGGTGAGCAGAACGAACGGCTTCGCGTTCGTGTCGATCACCAGCGGGCGCGCGACCGGCTCGAGCATCGCCAGCAGGTCGGCACGCAGGGCGGCGAGCAGCGCGTTCGCGTCGGCGAAGTCGCGCGCCTTCATGCGCCTGCGCAGGCTCTCGACGAGTTCGGTGGTGGCGGTGACGCCGACATCCGCGGTCAGCAGCGCGGTTTCGATCTCGTCGAGCAGGTCGTCGTCGAGCTTGGGATTGCGCGAGAACAGCCCGGTGATCGAGCGGGTGAACGTGTTGCCGCGCAAGCGCTCGAGCCAGCCGCGCTTGCCGGCCGCGGCGGGGGCGGCAGTGTCCGCGGGTTCGTCGACGGCCGGCGCAGGGGGCGTCGCATTCACCTGTTCGACGACGGCCGCACGCGGCATGTCGGCTTCCGGTACGGACACCAGGTCCGCGACCGGCACTTCAACGGCATCCGCGACGGATCCGGTGCGCGCCGCTTCCGCCGCGATCTCCAGCATGGGCTGGGCGGGATCGGCCACCGGCTCCATCGCCGTCACGGGTGCTTCGGCCGCGGCCGCGTCGATCGCCGTGCCGGTCTCCTCTGCGGCGACGGGTGCTCCCGGCGCGTCCTCGGCAGCTCGCGGCGGCGCAGTTCCGAACGCGGCTGCGATGTCCTCGTCGGAGAGCCGGCGATCGGCTTCGGTCGGCTTCTTGCGTCGCAGGAAACTGAGCATCAGGTGCCGGGGAATGGGGGAAAATGGCGCGTCATGCTAGCACCGGCCCTGCCGCCTCCCCGATGAACACCACGCCCGGAAAAGTCCGCCTGATCGCCGGCCGCTGGCGCGGCACGCGCCTCGACGTGCCCGGCGCGCCGGGCCTGCGCCCGACCGCCGACCGCGTGCGCGAGACGCTGTTCAACTGGCTGATGCCGCAGCTGCCCGGCGCGCGCGTGCTGGACCTGTTCGCAGGCACCGGCGCGCTGGGGCTGGAGGCGCTTTCGCGCGGTGCGGCGAGCGCGTTGCTTGTCGAGCGCGATCCGGCCCTGGCCGCTGCCATGCAGGCGCTGCTCGCGCGCCTGCCCGATTCCGGCGGTGGCCGGGTGGTGCAGGGCGATGCGCTCGGCCTGCTGCGCACGTCCGACGCGCAGTTCGACATCGCCTTCGTCGATCCCCCGTTCGCGGCTGATCTCTGGACGCGCACCTGGCCGCTGCTCGCGCCACGCCTGGTGCCGGACGCTCTGGTCTATGTGGAAGCGCCCGTCGACGTGGACCCGGAGGTTCCCGCCGGCTGGCTGCTGCATCGCGAAGGCCGTACGCGCGACGTCCGCTACGCGCTCTACCGCGCGCCGGCGCCGGCGGACGCCGCTGCTACACTCCCGGTCGAACCGGCGGCGGGGAGCCGCCCCGAGTGAGCCTATGAGCGCGGCCCGCCACCGCACCGCCGTCTATCCCGGCACCTTCGACCCGATCACGAACGGTCACATCGATCTCGTCGACCGCGCCGCGCCGCTGTTCGAGCGGCTGATCATCGGCGTGGCGGAGAGTCCCGGAAAGGGCCCGGCCATCCCGCTCGAGCAGCGCGTCCAGCTCGCCAGGGACGCCCTCGCGCACCACGCGCACGTCGAGGTCCGCGGCTTCGACTGCCTGCTCGCCCATTTCGTGCGCGACATCGGTGCGGGCGTGCTGCTGCGCGGCCTGCGCGCCGTTTCCGACTTCGAATACGAGTTCCAGCTCGCAAGCATGAACCGCCATCTCATCCCCGAGACCGAGACGCTGTTCCTGACTCCCGCAGAGCAGTACGGCTTCATTTCATCATCGCTGGTTCGCGAGATCGCCCGCCTCGGCGGGGACGTCTCCGGCTTCGTGCCGCCAGCGGTGGCCTCCGCGCTGCAGGCCCACTGGCGGCGCACCTGACGTCCACCCCGAGGAATCTCCATGAAGTCGACCCATCGCCTGCTCCTGATCGCCGCCCTGACGTTGCCCTTCGCCGTCGCCTGCAAGAAGGAAGAGGCCGCGCCGACGAAGACCGAGGCCGCGGCCGTGCCCGTTCCCACCACCACCGACGAGAACGCCTGGAACGCGTACCTGACCGACGTGGTCAAGCGCAACGCCGATGGCGCCATGAGCGTTTACGCCTACACGCTGCCGGCGCCCGATTCGGCCGATTTCCAGGGCTCCTACGACCGCCAGCTCGGAGAGGCGCAGACGGCCATGATGCGCGGCGGCGTCGAAGGCACGCTGCTGGCCTTCGGCTCGCCGGATTCGGCCAAGAGCGCCGATCTGGCCGTCGCTGCGCTGCAGAAGGCGGCGCCGGATTCGATGAAGGGCGTGCGCGTACTGTTCATCGGCAATGCGGCCGATTCGTCGCGCGTGGAAGCCGCGGTGAAGCCCACCGGCGCCACCTACAAGTTCGTCGAGTCGAAGTAACGGGGCGGGAGCCCGCGTACCGGGTTACGCGGGTGGATGCGTCCACTCCGACGGATCCGCGAAGCTGCCGTACGGACGCCGCCGCCCAGTGCGTCGGCGCCGGACATCGCAGGCAGCCCGATACAGCCGGCCTCGCGCCGGCTGTATCCGTTTCCGGGGCCTGATCCCGCTGCGACGCGCGTGAACCGTCCCGCGGCCGGCACCGCGCCGTCCCATCACGCGCGCCCGGCGCCTGCATCGCGGTGCGACAATGCGGCGTCCCTGCGCGGATCCCCGCATGTCGCTGAAGATCAACGAGCTCTGCGTCAACTGCGACGTCTGCGAGCCCGCCTGTCCGAACCAGGCGATCTCGCAGGGCGAGTTCATCTACGTCATCGATCCGGCGCGCTGCACCGAGTGCGTCGGGCATTTCGACGAGCCGCAGTGCGTGGTCGTCTGCCCGGTCGAGTGCATCGACCCCGATCCTGCTTTCCCCGAATCGCGCGAGACGCTGCTGGCCAAGGCCATCCGGCTCGCCGGCGGTTCGCTTCCGGAGCCTGCCGATGCCTGACGCCGCGCGTGCCGCGACCACTCTCGTCCTTGCCGTCGCGCTCGCGCTGCCCTTCGGCGTGCAGGCCAAGGCGCCGCCCGCCGCGAAGCCGCCCGGCACCGCGATCGCCAGCGCCCACGCGCTCGCCACCGACGCCGGCCACGAGATCGTGCGGCAGGGCGGCAACGCGTTCGATGCCGCGGTGGCGGTGTCGGCGGTGCTCTCCGTGGTCGAGCCGGTGAGCTCGGGGCTGGGCGGCGGCGGCTTCTTCCTGCTGCACGATGCACGGCGCGGGCGCGATGTCTTCGTCGATGCGCGCGAGGTCGCGCCGGCCTCGGTCGACGCGAAGTCCTACCTCGACGCCAGCGGCGAACTCGACCGCGACCGCGCCACCAACGGCGCCTGGTCGGCCGGCATCCCGGGCCTGCCCGCGGGGCTGGTGCACATCGCGGAAAAGTACGGGCGGCTGCCGCTGTCGAAGTCGCTCGCGCCGGCCATCCGCATCGCGCGCGACGGCTTTCCCGTCTATGCGCGGCTGGCCGACGGCTATCGCAGCCGTGCGAAGGTGATGGAGCGCTACGCCGGCACGCGCGAGGTCTTCCTTGCCGATGGCGACGCGCCGGAGGTCGGCGAGGTGCTGGTGCAGCCCGACCTCGCGCGCACGCTCGAAGCCATCGCGCGCAAGGGCTTCGACGGCTTCTACCGCGGCGACGTGGGGCAGAAGCTGCTCGCCGGCGTCGACGCCGAGGGCGTGCGCTGGAGCGCGCAGGACCTCGCCGGTTACCGGGTGAAGGAGCGCGAGCCGCTGCGCTTCGAGTACGACGGCTGGCAGGTGGTGACAGCGCCGCCGCCGTCCTCGGGCGGCATCGCGCTCGCGCAGATGCTGCAGATCCTCGAGCCGTGGGACCTCGCGAAACTTTCCGAACCGCAGCGCGTGCACCTCACCATCGAGGCCATGCGCCGTGCCTATCGCGACCGCACCTTCTACCTCGGTGATCCCGACTTCGTGCAGGTGCCCTCGCGCCTGCTCGCCAGTGCCGACTACGCCGCCGGCCAGCGTTCGACCATCCATCCGGAAAAGGCCACGCCCAGCGCGCTGCTCTCGGGCGCGCCAACGCCGCTGGAAGACGAGGACACCACGCACTTCTCGATCATCGACGCCGAGGGCAACCGCGTCGCCGCTACGCAGACGGTCAACCTGACCTACGGCTCGGGTTTCATTCCGCGCGGCACCGGCGTACTGCTCAACAACGAGATGGACGACTTCGCGCTGCGTCCCGGCACGCCCAATGCCTTCGGCGTAATGGGCTTTGAGGCCAACGCGCCCAAGCCCGGCAAGCGCATGCTCAGCTCGATGACGCCCACGTTCATCACGTCCGACGAAAGGATCGCGGTGCTCGGCACGCCCGGCGGCAGCCGCATCATCACCATGGTGCTGCTGGGCATCCTCGGCTATGCCGACGGCCTCTCGCCGCAACACGTCGCCGCGCTGCCGCGCTATCACCACCAGTGGCTGCCCGATGCAGTGCAGACCGAGGGCGGCGCGCTGCCCGAGGCCACCATCGACGCGCTGCGCGCCATGGGCCACGAGGTGCGCGTGCCACAGGCCGCCGCCGATGGCCGCGCCTCCAGCCATGTCTGGGGCAACCTGCAGACGGTGATGTGGGACCGCGCCGGGAACCGCCTCGAGGGCGGCAGCGATCCGCGCAATCCGGTCGGCAGCGCCAAGGTGGTCGAACACCGGGCGACGAGGTAGGCCGCGTGTGGCGCCGCATGCCGGTGCGCGCGGGTCGCCGCTGCGGGGAGGCGACATGAAGCAGTCCATCGCCCATGTGGCGCTGGTGGTACGCGACTACGACGAGGCGATCGCGTTCTACGTCGGCAGGCTCGGCTTCACGCTGGTGGAGGACATCTTCCAGCCCGCACAGGACAAGCGCTGGATACTGGTGGCGCCGCCGGGCGGCGGGACGTCGCTGCTGCTCGCGCGTGCGTCCACGCCCGACCAGGCGCGCTTCGTCGGCGACCAGGCCGGCGGCCGCGTTTTCCTGTTCCTGCAGACCGACGATTTCTGGCGCGATTACCAGCGCTACGAGGCCGCGGGCGTGCGCTTCGTGCGCCCGCCCAGCGAGGAGCCCTATGGCATCGTGGCCGTGTTCGAAGACCTGTATGGCACGCGTTGGGATCTCATCGAGTATCGCGCGCCCGCAGGCGTCGGGCCGGGGGAAGGCGCGCAGGGCGATTGACCTTCGAACGGTGACGTTCGCCGTCAGCCGGGTGCGCGCTTTCGATGTCAGGGCTGCCCGTCGCGAGCGGTTTGCACCTGCACCGCGTCGGCGTGGACACCACCCGATTCGCGCCTCGCACGCGGTCGCATGCAGCGTCGAACGCACCGCCGGACGCCTCAGCGACGCCGGCCTTTCCCCGCCACCGCCAGCGTCTCCACCGCGACGCTGAAGCTGCGGCTCTGGCTGCCCTCCAGCGCCCCGACGCCCACGACGTGCCGCGCGACTTCCTCGCCGCGCTCGTTCCGGATCACCACCGTCATCGTGTATTCCAGCGCCTCGCCGGCCGCGCCCGCCTGCAGGCGGCCCTCGACGAGCAGTGCGGTCGCCCGACCCGTTTCCGTCCCGGCCGACGCGTCGAAGCGCAGGTGGTGGCGGCACGCCGGGCAGACGCTCGCGCTCTCGAGGATGGTCGCCCTGCAGTGCGGACAGGTCCGTGTCGCGCCCGGGCTGCCCGGACGGGCCGCGCTCATGCGGTGCCGCCGGCCTCCGGCGTGGCATCGGCCTTGCCGTTCTTCTTGGCGGCGTCGCCGTCCCAGCCGAACTCGACCATGCCGCGCATGCGCGCGCCCGGCGCGACGGTGACCGTGCCGGCCTTGACGTCGCCCACCATCGATCCGCTTTCGACGATCTCGACGCGCTGCGCCGCTTCGATGTTGCCCTCGAGGTCACCCGCCACGATCACGCGACGCGCTCGCACGCCGCCGTTGACGCGCGCGCCGACCTCGATGGTCAGATCGCCTTCCACCGCGACGTCGCCGGTGAAGCGGCCCGCGATGCGCACATGGCCGGCGCCCTGGATGCGGCCTTCGATCGAGATGTCGGAAGCGATCACCGACTCCTTCACTTCACGTGCAGCCGTTCGCGAAACCTGAGCCGATGCGGCGGGCGCGGACGCGGCGTTCTGCGGCGGGAACGAGATCTCGTCGTTGCCGGGCTGCCGGCCGAGCGCGGAATCCTGCGGCGCGGGCATGTCGCGCTTGGCGTTGGGGGTCGGGAAGATGGCCATGGCGGGCTCCTGGGATGGTGCCGGGCATCGCGGCGTGGCCGCGGCATCGGCAAAAGCGCCCGCACTGGCGGGCCGGGGGAAGCCCGACCTTATCACGCGGCCTACACGCGAAAACCGTGATGCGTCACGCGTTGCCGGCTCGCGCCGCTACATCCGGAAGACGCCGAATCGCGTCCGTTCCTCGATGGGCGCATTCAGGCTCGCCGAGATGCCCAAGCCGAGCACGCGACGCGTGTCGGCCGGGTCGATGATGCCGTCGTCCCACAAGCGCGCGGTCGCGTAGTAGGGGTTGCCCTGCGTCTCGTACTGGTCGCGGATCGGCGCCTTGAACGCTTCTTCGTCCTCCGCGCTCCACGTGTTGCCGGCGCCCTCGATGGCGTCGCGGCGCACCGTCGCCAGCACGCTCGCCGCCTGCTCGCCGCCCATCACCGAGATGCGCGCGTTCGGCCACATCCACAGGAAGCGCG
>CAZNRZ010000082.1:0-9989 GCA_964575535.1 uncultured Lysobacter sp.
GCCCCCCTGCGCGGGCCTCGAGTTCGGCCAGGCGCGAGCTGGGGTCGGGATGGGTCGACAGGAATTCCGGCGCGCGGCTGCTGCTGGCGGCGGCCATGTTCTGCCAGAGATTCACCGCCTGGCGGGGATCGAAGCCGGCGCGGGCCATCAGCTGCTGGCCGACCACGTCGGCCTCGCTCTCCTGGGTGCGGTTGTTGGGCAGCAGGATGAAGCCCTGCGCCGCCGCGCCGCCGAGCTGGCTGACGGTGTTGGCCGCGCCCTGCCCGTAACGGGAGCCCAGCAGCGCGCCGATGATGCTCAGGCCGGTCTGCGCGCCGGCCTGCCGGGTGATGCGTTCGTCATGATGATTGGAAATCACGTGGCCGATCTCGTGCGCGATCACCGCGGCGAGCTGGTCCTGGTTCCTGGCGACGGTGAAGATGCCCGTGTTGACGCCGATCTTGCCGCCGGGCAGCGCGAAGGCGTTGGGCGATTCGTCCGCGAACAGCGCGAACTCCCAGCCGCCCTGTGCGTTCGCCGGCAGCTCGCGCACCACGGCATTGACCACGCAGCGCACATAGGCCGTCTGCTGCGAGCTGTTGCTCTGCGGCGTCTTGGCCTTGGCTTCGGCGAAGGCTTCGGCGCCGAGCTGGTTGAGCTGTTCCTGCGAGACCGCGCCTACGCGCTGGGTGCGGCCGGTGGGCGAGGTGGTGGTCGCGCAACCGGCGACGAAGGCGGTGACGGCAAGGGCGAGCAGGAGCGGCTTCATGGCGCCATCCGGTGGGTGAGGGCCTCCGGTTGTAGGGCGTGCCCGATCAATGCGCCGTCAACAGCCGCCTGCCGGAGTGAACCCCGGCTGCACGCACGCAAGCGCGATCGCGAGGCCGCAAACGGAAACGCCGTCGGCTGGCGACGGCGTTCCGTGGGCGAAGGCGGGCGTGATCAGACGTCGAGATTCGCCACCTTCAGCGCGTTCTCCTCGATGAACTCACGGCGCGGCTCGACCACGTCGCCCATCAGCGTCGAGAAGATGGCATCGGCCGCCACGGCGTCCTCGATGCGTACCTGCAGCAGGCGGCGCGTTTCCGGATTGACCGTGGTTTCCCACAACTGCTCCGGATTCATCTCGCCCAGGCCCTTGAAGCGCTGGATCTGGCGGCCCTTCTTGGCCTCGTCCATCAGCCAGCCATAGGCGTCGGCGAAGCGCGCGATCGGCTGCGCGCGGTTGCCGCGCAGGATCTGCGCGCCTTCGCGCACCAGCCCGTGCAGCAGCGTGGCGGCCTCGCGGACCGCGCGCAGCTCGCCCGTTTCGAAAGCCGGCATGGGCAGCACCTGGATCGTCTCCTCGCCCATGTGCGCCCGGCGCACCAGAAGCGCCGCGGGACGGCCGTCGACGGCATCGCTCCATTCCAGGCGATAGACCGGCCTGCCGAGCAGCCCGTCGTTGATGCGCGCCTCGATCGCCGCCAGCGCCTCGCGGTCGAGGCGCTCGGTGGCCGCGGCGAACGGCGCGACGTCGAGCAGCGCTTCGAGCACCTGCGGGTCGTAGCGATGCGCATGGCGTTCGATCGCCTCGCGCGCGTTGGCGAACGCCAGCAGCAGCTTTTCGAGCGCCCCGCCCGCGATCGGCGGCTCGCCATCGGCGGGAATCAGCGACGCGCCCTCGACCGCGTTGCCGGCGAGATACGCGTCGAGCGCGTGGTCGTCCTTGAGGTAGAGCTCGGTCTTGCCCTGCTTGATCTTGTACAGCGGCGGCAGGCCGATATAGACGTGGCCGCGCTCGATCAGCTCCGGCATCTGCCGGTAGAAGAAGGTCAGCAGCAGCGTGCGGATGTGCGATCCGTCCACGTCCGCATCCGTCATCAGGATGATGCGGTGGTAGCGCAGCTTGTCGGGGTTGTATTCGTCCTTGCCGATGCCGGTGCCGAGCGCGGTGATCAGCGTGCCGACTTCGGCGCTGGCGAGCATGCGGTCGAAGCGTGCGCGCTCGACGTTGAGAATCTTGCCCTTGAGCGGGAGGATCGCCTGGGTCTTGCGGTTGCGGCCCTGCTTGGCCGAGCCGCCGGCGGAGTCGCCCTCGACGATGAAGAGCTCCGACAGCGCCGGATCCTTCTCCTGGCAGTCGGCGAGCTTGCCCGGCAGGCCGGCGATGTCGAGCGCGCCCTTGCGACGGGTGAGGTCGCGGGCCTTGCGCGCGGCCTCGCGGGCACGGGCGGCGTCGATGATCTTGCCGGCGATCGCACGGGCCTCGTGGGGGTTTTCCTGCAGGAACTCCTCCAAACGTGCACCGAACGTGCTCTCAACGACCGGGCGCACCTCGGAACTGACCAGCTTCTCCTTGGTCTGCGAGGAGAAGCTCGGGTCCGGCACCTTCACCGACAGCACGGCGATCATGCCCTCGCGCATGTCGTCGCCCGAGAGCGCGACCTTGGCCTGCTTGGCGATGCCCGACTGCTCGATGTAGTTCGTCAGCGTGCGCGTGAGCGCGGCGCGGAAGCCGATCAGGTGGGTGCCGCCGTCCTTCTGCGGGATGTTGTTGGTGAAGCAGAACATCGTCTCCTGGTAGGAGTCGGTCCACTGCAGCGCCACGTCCACGGTGATGCCGTTCTGCTCGCCGGAGACCGAGATCACCTTCGGATGCAGCGGGTTCTTGAGCTGCGCCAGGTGCTCGACGAAGGAGCGGATGCCGCCCTCGTACTCGAACACGTCGCGCTTGCCTTCGCCGCGCTCGTCGGTGAGCACGATGCGCACGCCGGAGTTGAGGAAGGACAGCTCGCGCAGGCGGCGCGCGAGGATGTCGTAGTGGAATTCGACGTCGGTGAAGATCTCGGCGGCCGGCTTGAAGCGCAGCAGCGTGCCGCGGCGCTCGGTCGGCTCGAGCTGCTCGAGCGGATAGAGCGGCTCGCCCAGTGCGTATTCCTGGCGATGGTGGTGGCCGTCGCGCCAGACCTCCAGCCAGAGGTGTTCGGACAGCGCGTTGACCACCGAGACGCCCACGCCGTGCAGGCCGCCGGACACCTTGTAGCTGTTGTCGTCGAACTTGCCGCCGGCGTGCAGCACCGTGAGGATCACCTCGGCCGCGGAAACGCCTTCTTCCTTGTGGATGTCGACCGGAATGCCACGGCCGTTGTCGGAGACCGAGCAGGAGCCGTCGGCGTGCAGGGTCACCAGCACCTCGTTGGCGTGGCCGGCCAGCGCCTCGTCGATCGAGTTGTCCACGACCTCGAAGACCATGTGATGCAGGCCGGTGCCGTCGTGGACGTCGCCGATGTACATGCCGGGCCGCTTGCGGACGGCCTCGAGGCCGCGCAGCACGGTGATCTTGGACGAATCGTAGGTCGTGGACGGCGCGGTGGCGGCGTCTTCGTGGGTCTGGGACATCGGGCAGGAGCCTCCGGCGACGTCGGCGACCACGGACGTGGGGCGCGTCGCGACTCATTAGCTATACGTGCGCGAAGTATAGCAGCGCGTCTCACCGGACCGGCGGACGGCGGCTAAACAGCCTGCACGGCGCCCTGTTCCACGTGGAACAACCGGTGATCGAGGCCGAGTTCGGTAATGGCTGCCGGGATCTCGGTACCCGAGAGGAATATCTGGCTGCCGGCAGCCGCGAGCCGCTGTAGGACGCGTCGCTGGTGATGGCGATCGAGCTCGGAGGCCAGATCGTCGAGGCAGAACACGGGCGACTGCCCGGTCACCGAGCGGTGCAGGGCAGCCTGCGCTAGCAACGCCGCCAGCGCCGCCAGCTTCGCCTGCCCGCGCGAGAGCGCGTCGCGCCCCGGGATCGCCGCAAAATCGATACGCCAGTCGGCGCGGTGGGGCCCGACGCTGGTGTGCCCGGCCAGCAGGTCCCGATCGCGGACGAAGAGCAGGGCGTCCGCCAGCGGCATGTCGTCGCGCCGCCAGCCGGGGAGATAAGTCAGCTGTGCCGGCCCGAGCGCGGGCGCGAGCTCGCGGGCGAGGGCTTCTACGTGAGGCAGCAGCTGGGCCAAATAGGCCTGCCGCTGCTCGGTCAACGCCTCGCCGGTCTGCGCGAGTTCCTGATCCCAGGCGTCGAGCTGGTAGCCGCTCACCCGCTGCTTCAGCAGCGCGTTTCGTTGCTTGAGGGCACGGGCATAGCGGCGCCACGGCGCCATGAAGGCAGGTTCCACGTGGAACAACCCCCAGTCCAGGAAGCGGCGGCGGATATCGCTGCTTCCATGGATGAGGTCGTGGCTGCCGGGCTCGAACGTAACCACCGCGAGGGCCGCACACAGCTCACCCAGCTGGGTCACGGTCTCGCCGTCCAGGCGGCCGGTCCAGTCGCTTCCGGAATGGCGAAGACCCGCCCGGCGCAAGCGGCCGCTATCGGCTGCGGGCTCCGTCCACTCGACGAAGATCTCCAGCGCGCCGCCGCCGCTGCGGACGAGTCCGTCGCGCACCCGGCCGCGGAAGCTGCGCCCGTAGGCCATCAGATGCAGGGCTTCGATCACCGACGTCTTGCCGGCGCCGTTGTCGCCCACCAGCAGGTTCAGCCCCGGCCCCGGGGCGAGCGCGACCTCGGTGAAACGGCGCAGATCGCGGATGTCGAGGCGGGTGACCTGCATGGGCTCTTTTCGGAAGCTGGAAACGACAGCGCCCGGGCAGGCCGGGCGCAGACGGTGTTCCACGTGGAACAGGCTAGAGGCGCAGCGGCATGATCACGTGACGGCAGCGCTCGTTCGACGCCTCGCGGATCAGCGCGGAGGAGTTGGCGTCGCGCAGCTGCAGCACGACCTGATCTTCCTTCAGCGCGCCCAGCGCATCGAGCACGTAGCCGACGTTGAAGCCCACCGCCAGATCGTCGACGCGCGTATCGGCCTCGACTTCCTCCTGCGCCTCTTCCTGCTCCGGGTTGTGCGCCGAGATCTTCAGCTGGCCGGGCGACACTTCCATGCGCACGCCGCGGTATTTCTCGTTGGACAGGATCGCCGCGCGCTGCAGCGAAGCGCGCAGCACGTCGCGGTCGATGCGCACTTCCTTGTCGGCGCCGATCGGCACCACCGCCTCGTAATCCGGGAAGCGCCCGTCGATGAGCTTGCTGGTGAAGGTGACATCGTCGCGCTTCACGCGCAGGTGGCCGCGACCCATTTCCAGCTCGAGGATGCGATCGCCGCCTTCCAGCAGGCGCTGCAGCTCGGTCACGCCCTTGCGCGGAACGATGATCTGGCGCTTGGTCGCCGCGCCCGTGCCTTCCAGGCCGGATTCGCAGAGCGCGAGGCGATGGCCGTCGGTGGCGACACAGCGCAGCGAGCTCTCGCGCAGGTCGAACAGCAGGCCGTTGAGGTAGTAGCGCACGTCCTGCTGGGCCATGGCGAAGGCGGTGCGCTCGATCAGCTCCTTGAGCGCGGCTTCCGGCACCTGCACCCGCTCGGTGGCCTCGACGTCGTCCAGCGACGGGAAGTCGCCGGCCGACAGCGTGGCCAGGGTGAAGCGCGAGCGGCCCGCCTGCACGGTCACCTTCTCGCCCGACTGGCTCACGGTGACGCGGCTGCCGTCGGGCAGCGCGCGCACGATCTCGAAGAGCTTGCGGGCGGGGATGGTGGTCTCGCCGTCCTGCGCGTCGTCCACGGCGACGCGGCTGACCATCTCGACTTCGAGGTCGGTACCGGTGAGCGAGAGCAGGCCGCCCTTCACCTGGACCAGCAGGTTGGCCAGCACGGGCAGGGTCTGGCGTCGCTCGACGACGTTGACCACCTGCGCGAGCGGCTTGAGGAAGACTTCGCGTTGAAGGCTGAAGCGCATGCTGATCGGAGCCCCGTACCGTTTCTAAGGAAGTGGATTAAATCAAAAGCATGGAGGCGGTGGAGGGACCGGAAATCCGGGAAAACTCCATCAACTCGTTGATATTCAAAGCTTTTTCAGGTCGGTGCAGTCTGTTGGAAAGCGCCCCGGGGCCTGCGTCCAAGTTGTGGATAATCCCGTCGCCTGCGGCCGACCCCCGAATTGTCCACAGCTTGTGCCCAGTGCGCACAGCCGCCATGCACAACATTACCCGGAATCACTCGCTGAGCTTGCGGATGAGCTTGTCCCAGTCCTCGCGCAGCTTGCCGTCGGTCTCCATCAGCGTGCGGATCTGGCGGCAGGCGTGAAGCACGGTGGTGTGGTCGCGGCCGGCGAAGGCGTCGCCGATCTCGGGCAGCGAGTGCTCGGTCAGCTCCTTGGTCAGGGCCATCGCCACCTGCCGCGGGCGCGCCAGCGAGCGCGTGCGGCGCTTGGACAGCAGGTCTTTCATCTGCAGGCCGTAGTAGTCGGCCACGGTCTTCTGGATGTTGGGGATGCCGATGGCCTGCTGCTGGGCGCGCAGCAGGTCGCGCAGCGTTTCCTGGGCGAATTCGACGGTGATCGCACGGCCGGTGAAGTTCGCCCGTGCCGACAGCGTGTTGAGCGCGCCCTCGAGGTCGCGCACGTTGCTGCGCATCTTCTTGGCGAGCAGGAAGGCGACGTCCTCGGGGATCTCGGCGCCGCGCTCGCGCGCCTTGCTGAGCACGATCTGCGCGCGGGTCTCGAAATCCGGCGGTTCGATCGCCACCGACAGCCCCCACGCCAGCCGCGACTTCAGGCGCGGCTCCAGGCCCTCCACCTCGCGCGGGTAGCGGTCGCAGGTCAGGATGATCTGCTGGCGGCCGTCGAAGAGCTGGTTGAAAGTGTGGAAGAACTCTTCCTGCGTGCGGTCCTTGCCGGCGAAGAACTGGATGTCGTCGATCAGCAGCGCGTCGACCTGCTGGAACTGCCGCTTGAAGGCGTCCATGGTCTTGTCCTGCAGCGACCGCATCATCGCGCTGAAGAACTGCTCGCTGCGCAGGTACATGACCCGCACCGAGGGGTCGTTCGCGCGCATGGCGTTGCCGGCGGCGAACATCAGGTGGGTCTTGCCCAGGCCGGTGCCGCCGTAGAGCAGCAGCGGGTTGTGGGCGCGGTCGCCGGGCTTGAGCGCGGCCTGCATCGCGGCGGCGCGGCCGAGCTGGTTGGACCGGCCCTCGACGAAGTTCTCGAAGGTGTAGTGGCTGTCGAGCGAGCCGCCGAAGGCCATGGGCGCGGTCGGCGCCGGCGCGGCGGCGCGGGCGGCCGTGGCCGGCTCGCGCGCAGGCTCGATGCGCGCGCGCGGCAGCGAGCCGACCTCGAGTGCGACGTCGGAGGCGCCGGCGAAGTAGTCCAGCAGCTCGCGGATGCGCGGCAGGTAGCGCTCGCGCACCTGGTCGACCACGAAGGCATTGGGTGCGTAGAGCACGGCACGGCCGCCGACGTCGGCGGCCTGCAGCGGCCGCAGCCAGGTGTGCACGTCCTCGGCCGGGAATTCGGCTTCGAGGCGTTCGAGGCAACGGGGCCAGGCGTCCGGGGTCATGCTCAAGGCGGGGTCCAACGGCAGAGGCGGGAAGCGGGCGACAGCCCATGGCGCGGCGCCCGGGAAACGGGCCGCGCGGAGGGGATGGGGATGCGCCAGACTATCATTTATCCACAGGCCGGGAACGCCGTTCACCGGTCCGCCGGCGCCGCTGCTGCGGCGCGTCCTCACCCGAGGTTGACCCGCGCTCGGGCAGGCGGCTAGACTTCGCAGTTCACTATCGCCGTCCCAGTCGAGCCGCATCATGGCCACCAAGCGCACCTACCAGCCCAGCAACCTCAAGCGCAAGCGCGACCACGGCTTCCGTGCCCGTATGGCTACGGCCGACGGCCGCAAGATCCTGGCCCGTCGCCGCGCCAAGGGCCGCAAGCGCCTCACCGCCTGACCCCGCCGCGCAATCGCGCGACGCTGCGCCCGCGCCGCCCAGGCCGGGCGCGTCCGCAGCCTGCGCCGCGGACTCCGTGAACCCGATGCCATGACGTCGACATGACGTCCCTCCGCTTTCCCCGCAGCGCGCGGGTCCGTGCGCGCGGCGATTTCGATCGCGTGTTCAAGGCCGGCCGCCGCGCCGGTCTGCCGGTCCTCGCCCTGCACTGGCACCGCACCGGCACCGAGCCGGGGGCGCGGCTGGGCCTGGCCGTCTCGCGCAAGGTCGATCCGCACGCGGTCGGGCGCAACCGCATCAAGCGCTGCCTGCGCGAAGCCTTCCGCCACCTGCGCGACGCATTGGCACCCGGCGACTACGTCGTGGTCGCCCGCCCCGGCGCGGCCGCGCAGGATTCCGCCGCGCTCGTCGCCGCCTTCCACGACCTGCTGCGCCGCGCCGGCGCCCTGGAGCGCGCCGCCGTGGGCGATAGTCGCGGCGCGCCGACGCGGGCCGCGATCACCTGCGACGCCCGGCGCCCGCGCGCGCAGGATTCCGTGCCGCCGTCGTCGCCCGCATCGCGGGCCGACGCGCCGACGCGCGCATTGCCCCCCACAGCCCCCGCCGGCACACTAGCGCCCGCTTCCCCGACCCCACCCGCCGACGCGCCCCCTGCGCCGCCGGCCGAGCCTGCCTGCCCATGAACCAGACCCGCGTCTTCCTCCTCTTCGCCTGGCTGATGGTGGCGACCCTGCTGTGGATGGAATGGGGCAAGGAGCAGCGGGCCGCGGCCATCCCCGCGCCGGTGGCCGCTCAGGCGGCGACGCCGGGCGTGCCCGGCAGCGTGCCGCAGGCCGCGCCCTCGGCCGGCGCGGTGCCGACCGCTCCGCCGGTCGCCGGCAGCGTGCCGACCGCCGCCGCCGCCGCCGCGGGCCCCGCCCAGGTGAGCGTGAAGACCGACGTGCTCGACCTGCGCCTGGACGGCGGCGAAGTCGGCCAGGCCGACCTGCTGGTCTATCCCGACGACGGCGAGCGCCCGCAGTCCATGCGCCTGCTGACCACCGACCCCGCGACCTATTTCGTCGCCCAGACCGGCTGGATCAGCAACGCCGGGCCGGCACCGACGCACGAGGCCGGTTTCGTCCCCGCGACCGCCGAGCGCAGCTTCGCGCTGGCCCCGGGCGCCGATCGCGTCGAGGTGCCCTTCGTCTGGCAGGGTGCGAACGGGGTGACGATCCGCCGCGTCTTCAGCTTCGACCGCGGCTCCTATGTGGTGCGCGTGCGCGACGAGGTGACCAATGCCGGCACCGCGCCGTGGCAGGGCTTCGTCTACCGCCAGCTCGGCCGCGTGCCGCGCGCGCCGCGCAGCAGCGGGCCGATGAGCGCGGAGAGCTACAGCTTCCAGGGCGCCGCCTGGTACAGCCCCGCCGACAAGTACGAGCGCCGCGACTTCGAGGATCTCGCCGAGGACCCGGCGCTGTCCAAGCCGGTGACCGGCGGCTGGATCGCGATGCTGCAGCACCATTTCTTCGCCGCGTGGATCCCGCAGGCGAACGACGCGACCACCTTCGAGACCGCCACCCCGCGCAACGCCTCGGGCATGCACTACGTCATCCGCGAGATCGGCCCGGCCGTGCAGGTCGCGCCGGGCATGCGCGCAGCCACCGAGGCGCGCCTGTGGATCGGCCCCAAGCTGGTCGAGCAGATCCAGGCGCAGAACGTGCCGGGGCTCGAGCGCGCGGTCGACTTCTCGCGCTTCAGCATCTTCGCGACGCTGGCCGGCTGGCTGTACGCGGTGCTGTCCTGGCTGCACGGGATCTTCGGCAACTGGGGCTGGGCGATCGTCGGCCTGGTCTTCCTGATCAAGCTCGCGATGTATCCGCTGTCGGCGGCGCAGTACCGGTCGATGGCGAAGATGCGCCGCCTGCAGCCGAAGCTGGCGCAGCTCAAGGAGCGCCACGGGGAGGACCGCCAGGCCTATGGCATGGCGCAGATGGAGCTGTTCCGCAAGGAGAAGGTGAATCCGCTCGGCGGCTGCCTGCCGCTGCTGGTGCAGATGCCGGTCTTCCTCGCGCTGTACTGGATGCTCAGCGAGTCGGTGGAACTGCGCCACGCGCCGTGGATCGGCTGGATCACCGACCTCACCGCGCGCGATCCCTACTTCGTGCTGCCGGCCATCAACCTGGTGGTGATGTTCCTCACCCAGAAGCTCACGCCCATGACCGGCGTGGACCCGATGCAGCAGAAGATGATGCAGTTCATGCCGCTGGTGTTCGGCGTGAT
>CAZNRZ010000083.1:0-9881 GCA_964575535.1 uncultured Lysobacter sp.
GCGGTCGTCGCGGGCGAGGAAGAGCGGGGGAGCGTGCGTCCGCGCACAAGCGCGCGATGACGCCTTCGGCGGTCGCAGTGCGGGTCCTGCGGGCGCGGCCTGAGTCGGCGCCGCTCGATCTTGCACCTGGCAAGGCGCATCGCCCCGCAGAACTGCCTGACACGGCCTCAGGCCTCACGCGACCCACGCCGGGAGTGTCAACAGGCCTTAGGTGCCCGGAGCACGCCAGCCCGGCGGCGGATCCAGCGGGCGGTGCCGCGCGAGCATCGCGCGCCGCACGGCTTCGACTTCGCCGAAGCGCAGGAAGTCCTCCCAGTACGCCTCGCTCGCGACGACGTCGCCGGACTGCTGCATCCACCAGCGCAGCCGACGCTCCTGCAGGGCCCAGTGCACGCCCTCGGCCGTACCCGCGGTGAGCCTCGCCAGAAGTGCGTAGGCGATCGAGCGTTCGACCAGCGTGGGCGCAGCGGCCATCCGGCGCAGCACGATCCGGCAGTCGCGCGCGCGCCACGCACTGATGGGCGGCCGGCAGGCCCGGCTGATGCCGAGCACGGTCGACATCGGCAACGCGAACGCGGCGCCGGCGGCCACCACGCGGCGATGCATGCCCTCGGTCGGCGGGAGGCCGAACGACCGGAGGCCCTCGCGCGTTCCTTCCGTCATGGGCGGCAACGGCGCGTCTTCGGACGCTGCGATGGTCTCGAGCATCAGGGAGTGGTAGTGACTGTCGTAGCGATCGCCACCGGCCGCGCTCGCAAGCAGCCGATCGAGTTGCGAGGGATCGTCCTGCCCCCGGGTGATCGCATCGGCGAAGGCCGCCGCATTGCCGGGCTCGAGCCGCGACCACGCATCACGCTGTGCCGGCGTGCACGCGTCCTGCGCGTCGGCGCAGAACCAGGCCTGCATCTGCGCGACGAGAGGATCGTCCGGCGCCTCCGCCAGCGCCGCCGCAGCGATCGACCTCGCCCGCCGGCGCGCGTCTTCGCTGTCGAACCCGCCGATCGCGAGCGACCTCAGCGCGATGAGGCGCTGGCGGGCGTCGCCTTCCCGCAGCACGCGCTCCCAGTGCATGCGCATCGCGGCGTCGATGCGCGCCTGGTCATGGTCGGATGGATCGGGGCCTGCCGCCGCGCCACCCGGCGCGGTCACGCGCGCGGCGGACGCGGAGGCTGGCGAGGTGTCAGGCGCTACGGTGCGCGAATGCTCCGCGCGGGCGCCGGTTCCCGGTGCAGGATCCGCCCGGCGGTCCAGCCACCATCCGGCGATCAGCCCGACGCAGGCGATGCACACGACGGCGCCCGCGAACACGCGGACGCGCGGCCCGTCTGCGAAGGGAGTGCGTGGCGCGCGGGTCGTGGTGTCCATGCGTTCGATACCGGCAGCGCGGTGCGTTTCGGCCGTGCCGCCTGCTGCGTCAGTACCCCGCCGCCTGCCCATCCTTGCGCGACTCGCTGGCGCCGACATAGCCGCCGTTGGGATTGACCATGATGGCCTGGTAGCCGCCGTAGGGGCCGTCGGCGAAGCGCACGCTGTGTCCCTTACGCATCAGTGCGCGGATGGTCTCGTAGGGGAAGCCGGTCTCGAGGTCGAGTTCGCCGCCATCACTCATCGCGGTGTTCTGGCCCGCAGGCTCGGTGGAGCCGTCGTGCTGGATGCGCGGCGCGTCGCCGGCTTCCTGCAGGTTCATGCCGAAGTCGACGAGATTGATGATGATCTGCGCGTGGCCCTGCGGCTGCATCGCGCCGCCCATCAGGCCGAAGCTCAGCCAGGGCTTGCCGTCCTTCGTCGCGAAGGCCGGGATGATGGTGTGGAACGGGCGCTTGCCCGGCGCGAACGTGTTCGGGTGGCCGTCCTTGAGCACGAACTGCTCGCCGCGGTCCTGGAAGATGAAGCCCAGCCCCGGCGGCGCCATGCCGCTGCCCATGCCGCGGTAGTTCGACTGGATCAGCGAGACCATCATCCCGTCGTTGTCGGCGGTGGTCAGGTAGATCGTGTCGCCTTCGTTGAGTTCTGGGATGACACCGGCTTCGACCGCCTTCGCGGCGCGCTCGAGCGAGATCAGCCTGCCGCGCTCGCGTGCGTAGTCCTTCGAGATCAGGCGCTCCACCGACACCGTGTAGTGGTCGGGATCGGCGTACGAGGCGGCGCGGTCGGCGAAGGCGAGCTTCTTGGCCTCGGCGAACAGGTGCACGTGCTCCGGGCTGCCGAAGCCGTACTTTTTCAGGTCGTAGGGCTCGAGCAGGTTGAGGATCTGCAGCGCGGCGATGCCCTGCCCGTTCGGCGGCAGTTCCCAGACGTCGATGCCGCGGTAATTGGTGCTGACCGGCTCGACCCAGTGGCCGGTGTGCGCGGCCATGTCTTCGTAGGAGAGGAAGCCGTCGTTGGCCTTGAAGTAGGCGTCGATGGTGCGCGCGATGTCGCCGGCGTAGAAGGCGTCGCGGCCGCCGTCGGCGATCTTCGTGAGGGTGCTGGCGAGGTTCGCGTTCTTCCACATCTCGCCGGTGCGCGGCGCGCGTCGCTTGCCGGCGTCGTCGACGGTGAACTGTTCGGCGAAGCCCGGCCACTTCGAGAGGCGCGGCACCGACAGGTTCCAGTAGTAGGCGATGGTCTCGTGCACCGGGTGGCCGTCGCGCGCATAGCGGATCGCGGGGGCGAGGTTGTCGCGCATGGGCTTGCGGCCGAAGCGCTGGTGCAGGGCGAACCACGCGTCGACCGTGCCCGGCACGGTGACCGGCAGCGGGCCATGCGCCGGAATGTCGGTCAGGCCGCGACGCTGGAACTCCGCCAGCGTGAGCGACTTCGGCGAGCGGCCCGAGCCGTTGTAGCCGTGCAGCTTGCGCGTCTTCGGATCCCAGACGATCGCGAACAGGTCGCCGCCGATGCCGTTGCCGGTGGGCTCCATCAGCCCGAGCGCGGCGTTGGCGGCGATGGCGGCGTCGACCGCGCTGCCGCCGGACTTCATCACGTCCAGCGCGATCTGCGTGGCGAGCGGATGCGAAGTCGCGGCCATCGCATGCGGGGCGTAGACCTCGCTGCGCGTGGCGAAGGGCTGGCCGGTGATGCGGTCGGCGGCATGCGCCAGTGGCGCGCCGGCGAGCGCGGCGGCGAGCAGGGCGAGGACGGGCAAACGGGACATGGCTTCGGCACCGCGCGGAAAGCGCGAGTCTGCCGCGCCCGGCGATGCGCTGCACGCCCGCGCCGTCCGCGCCATCCGCGGGCCGCGAGGGCCCGGGCCGCGGCGCCCGCCCTCACACGGTGGATCGCGCGCTCACACGCCCACGCCACGCCGCGGATCGTCCCCGGCCACGATGCGCCCGTTGACGAGGATGCGCGCCTTCACTCGGACGCGGGCGACGATGTCGACTTCGACCAGGTCGCTGTCCGCATCGCCCTCCACCAGCCGTGCGGACAGCCAGCGCGTCCAGCCCGGCGCGAACAGGCCGTTGTTGCGGTCGCGGCAGTCGCCGTCGATGTAGAGGCGGGTGCCGCCGGTCCAGGTATTGACCACCCGGATCTCGTGGCCGGCGACCCGCGTCGTCCATTGCTTCTGCGGCATGCAGCGGTTCCCCGTGTATGGCTCCGGCGCGAAGGCCGGACGAATGCCCGGATCAGGGCGGTGATATCACGAACGTGCGCAGATCGTCCGACATCGGCAGCGCCCGCGCACCCAGCGATTCGTAGAGGCGGATGGCGCCGTCGTTCGCCGCGCGCACGCCCTTGATCACGAACTCGGTGCAGTCCTGCTCGCGCGCCTTGTCGCGCAGCCGCGCGATGACCGCACTGCCGTGGCCTTTGGATCGCTGCGCCGGATCGATCTCGATCTTCTCGAGGACGAAGGGCCCGCCGGGCTCGAACCAGCCATGGGCAAGCCCGGCGCGGCGCCCGTCGAGCATCGCCTCCACCAGGTAGTGCAGCCGGGGCCCGTGCTGTTCGAGCCGCCAGTTCGCTTTCAGGTGCAGGGGGGCAGGCGTCATGCGCGCGAATCTACGCGGTCGGCCGGCTGCATGGAGCCGGCCTGTGCGGATGCCATCGGCAGGCTACGCGCGTTCCGGTGGGCGACGGCCACGGCCGACACCGCGGCCCGCCCGGTCGCGAGTACCCGGGCCCGCCGCGCCGCGCCTGCGAGCTCAGCGCTGCCCGGCGGCCTGCTGCACCACGCGCGAGCCCAGCACCTTGCCGCTGGCATCGAGCGTGCGTTCGACGACGTTGCCGGAGGCGTCGACCACGCGCTGCACCGTCTGGCCCAGCGAGTTGACGGTCGACGAGAGCACGCTGCCGGGGCGCAGCGCGTCGCCGGCCACGTTGCCCACCGTGCCGACGGCATTGTTCGCGACGCCCCCCACGGTACCGACGGTGCGGTCCACCACCCCACCCGGCTGGATCGCGTTGTTGGCGACGCCGCCCACGGTGCCTACCGTGCGGTCGACCACGCCGCCCGGGCGGATCGCGTTGTTCGCCACGCCGCCCACGGTGCCGACGGTGCTGTCCACGCTGTCGAGCAGGCGGGTGAGGATCTGCGGATTGCGGTCGATGGTGGTGAGCGTGCGGTCGATGATCGCGGCCACGTTGTCCAGGCGCACGATCAGCTGCGCCTGCGCCTTCACGCCCTTGATCTGGATGTTGACGCGTTCGATGGACACGTCGGCGCCGGCGTTGAGCGAGAGCAGGTTCGCCAGCCGCGCGTTGAGCGCGATGTGCGCCTCGAGGTTCTGAACGTCGAGCTTGATCTCGTCGACCGAGAGGTTGGGCACGTCGAGGAACACGTCGGGCTGGTCGCCGGGGATCGCGCTGCGGTAGCCCGTGGCGGTGCGCTGCGCGACCGCGGTGGCGGCAGCGCGGTCGACGGGCTGGGCGGCGCGGTCCACCGGCGTGACCGGCGCGGGCGTGGACTGCGCGAACGCGGCGGGGCTGGCGGCGAACAGCAGCGCGCAGGCCAGCGCGCGCGGAAGGGGCAGGGTCATTCGGAGTCCTCGTCGGGGGTGGGGAGGGCGGGGCGATCGGCGGCGGGCGCAGCCGGATCGAGCAGCGTGGCGCTGATCGTGGTGCGCACGGTGACGTCGCGGTACGTGCGGCCGCCCGCCACCGGGCGCGGCAGGCCATCGCGCTCCACGTCGTGGCGGGTGTCCAGCGCCGGGCCGCCGGTGAAGCGCACGCCGGCCTGGGGCGCCGCGCCGAAGGAGATCGACCGCATCTGCACGTCGGCGGCGAACTCGATGTCGGGGAGGACCGGCGCGAGCGTGGCGTCGGGCTGTCCGGGCGCGTCGGTGGCCACGGATGCAGGCGCCGGCGCGTTCTGCGCCGACGCGGCAACGGGGATCAGCAGGGCCGCGAGGGCGGGCAGCAGGCGCACGGGCAGTCCAGTGGCGAAGACCGCGCGGAATCTAGCAAGCAGCCGTGCACGGGGTGTCGTGGCGCGCGCGCCGGTTTCGTAGGCAGATGCGCGCGACTAGCTAGCGGTGCGCTGCGCGCGCTCGATTCGCCCGGGTGCGCCGGCCGTGCGTCGCCGCGCCCGCACCCGCGAAAAAGCCCGGCTCTGCCGGGCTTCCGTTTCGATCCGCAGGTCGACCGGGGGGCGACCCGGTCGCCTCGCTCAGGGCCAGCCCGGCGGATTCGCGGCCCAGGCGGCCTGCACCTCGGCCAGCGTGGCGCGCTCCTCGTCGCGCCAGTCGGGCAGCAGCTGGGCGAAGCGGTCGGGGGTCGACCACTGCGCCGGCTCGGTGCGCACGGCGGCGGCATACCAGCGCACGGCCTCGTCGCGACGGCCGGCCGTCCACAACGCCATGGCGAAGGTGGGCGGCATCCAGCTGGCGGACACGCCCCGCGCCGGCAGTTCGCGCCACTGCTCCAGTGCGCCCGGCGCGTCACCGGCGCGGTAGAGGTCCCAGCCGTAGTTCCACTTCACCGGGCGCCACATGCCGTGGACGAGGTCGATGCGGGCCAGGGCGCGGGCGTAGAGGTCGCGGCCCAGGTCGTGGCGGCCGGACTCCATCGCGTAATGGGCCAGCTGCGCGGCCTCCAGCGCGGCCTGGGGGCTGCGCTCGACCTTGCGCATCAGGCGCCCGACGGCGGCGTCGTCGCGGTCCTTCATGGCCAGCACGGGACGCAGCGCCGAGGCGTCCGCATCGAAGTAGAACTCGACGAGTCGTGGCATTTCCTGACCGGAAACGGCACCGGCCGCCGCGAGCAGCGCGGCGGCGAGAAAGAGGCGGGTCTTCATGGAAACTGCGATTCCTGCGGGGTTGCGGCATCGGGGGATCCGCGCGGTCCCCTGTCGCCCGCGCGGCGTCGGGGACAGGGAAGCAAGGCCGGTGCCAAAGCGGGAGTGCCGGAAGACCGTCCCGGGATGACGGCGGTCACGCGATGGGGATGCTGGCGGAGTGGGTCGCGGGTCGACAAGTCGCCGGCACCGCGCTGAACCGTCGGCCTATGCCTTCGGCACCAGCCGCAGCAGCCGCCCGCCCGCGCCGTCCTCCAGCACGTAGAGCGCGCCGTCGGGCCCCTGCTCGACCTCGCGGATGCGCCGGCCCATCGGATAGCGCGCGGCCTCGCGGCCGGTGTTGCGGTGGAACTCGACGCGCACCAGGGCCTGCGATGCCAGCCCGCCGATCAGGCCGTGGCCCTTCCATTGCGGGAACTGGACGCCCGAATGGATGACGAAGCCGGCCGGCGCGATTACCGGCGTCCACGTCACCTCGGGCGGGTTGAGGTCGGGCCGGGTGACGTGGTCGGGGATGTCGGCGCCGCCGTAGTGGCTGCCGTTGGAGACCAGCGGCCAGCCGTAGTTGCTGCCCTTCTCGATGAGGTTGAGCTCGTCGCCGCCCTGCGGCCCCATCTCGTGCACCCACAGCTGGCCGGCGCCGTCGAAGGCGATGCCCAGCGGATTGCGATGGCCCCAGGACCAGGTCTGCGCGCGTGCGCCGGTGGCGTCGGCGAAGGGGTTGTCGGCGGGCGTGCGGCCGTCGTCGTGCAGGCGGACGATCTTGCCCAGGCTCGAGGCCAGGTCCTGCGCGGGGTCGAGCTTCTGGCGGTCGCCGGAGGTGATCCACAACAGGCCGTCGGGGCCGAAGGCCATGCGGTGGCCGAAGTGGCCTTCGCCGCTGACCTTCGGCGTCTGCGTCCAGATCAGGCGGCGATCGGCGAGGGTGGCGCCGCTGCCGGAGAAGTCGATGCGGTAGCGCGCCACCACCGCGCCTTTCGTGCCACTGGCCCCGGCCTCGGCATGGCTGAGGTAGACCCAGCGGTTGGACGCGAACTGCGGATGCAGGACCACGTCGCCCAGCCCGCCCTGGCCGCCATAGGCCACCGCGGGCACGCCGCCGACATCGACGCTCGCCCCGCCGGGCGTCACCAGCTTGAGCTGGCCCTTCTTCTGCGTGACCAGCGCGCGGCCGTCGGGCAGGAAGGTCATGGCCCAGGGCTCGTCGAAGGTATTGAGCGCCTGCGTGGTGAAGGGCGCGGGCTCGTCGACCACCTGCTGCGGCGGCAGCGGGTCGGACATGGGCGGGGCGGGCTCGTCGGCCGTCGCGGACGCGGCCGGCGCTGTCGCCGCCGCCGTCGCGCGCTCGGCCTGGGACGGCGCGGGCAGTGCGCAGGCGGCGAGCGCCGTCGCGCAGGACAGGGTGAGCAGTCGCAGCATGGCCATCCTCCATGCGCGCCGGCGCGCGCCGTGTCGTGGGTCCCGCAGGGCCTGCGCCGCTGCCGGTGGCAGCCTCGCGCCGCCGGCATTCACCATACGTGACGGCAGCGCACGCCAGCCTCGGGGCTCTGCAGGAGATCGCCCATGCTCGAGTTCGTCGATGTCCACTGCCCCGCCTGCGGCGAGCCGCTGGAGCTGGCGATCGACCCCAGCGCGGGCACGCAGGCCTATGTCGAGGACTGCCAGGTCTGCTGCCGGCCGATGCTGGTGCGGGTGCGCATGGACGAGGACGGCCTGCGGGTGGACGTGGAGGCCGAGGGCGCCTGAGTCGTTGCCATACCCGGCGAAGCCAGGGCTCCGCCGGGTGCTGACGGTCGCGCGGGATCGCTCGCGTCGCCCGGGATGACAGGAAGGAGCCCGGGCGTCGTGGGAGCGCGACGCGCACTGGTCACCGCGGGCGCGGCGAAGGATCCCGCTTGACGATCGCCTCGTGACGGAGCCCTCGCGCCGCCCGGATGACAGCGAACTTCGCAGCGCATCGCAGCCCCCCGCCATACGCCCCCGCAGGGGCCCGCGCACGGCCGGCTGGTAGAATCCGCCGCCCCGCGAGCATGCGTTTCGCCGCCGCGCGTCCCGACTTCGACCCCACCGCGCCGCCGGCCCCCGGCCGCGCCGGAGCCGCCTGCATGACCAGCACCGCCGAACTCTCCTCGCCCGCGTCGGCGAACACCGCGCTGACCCGCAGCGTGGTCGATGCCGACTACACGCTCGACCACAAGTATTCGCGCGTCGAGGGCCGGATCTACCTCTCCGGCGTGCAGGCGCTGGTGCGCCTGCCGCTGATGCAGCGCCTGCGCGACCAGGCGCTCGGCCTGAACACCGGCGGCTTCGTCTCCGGCTATCGCGGCTCGCCGCTCGGCGGTTTCGACCTCGAGCTGTGGAAGGCGAAGAAGCATCTCGAATCCGCGGGCGTGAAGTTCACTCCCGGCCTCAACGAGGACCTCGGCGCGACCATGGTCTGGGGCACGCAGCAGACGACGCTGTTCCCGGGCGCGAAGGTCGATGGCGTGTTCGGCATGTGGTACGGCAAGGGCCCGGGCGTGGACCGCTGCGGCGACGTGTTCAAGCACGCGAACGCCGCGGGCACCTCCTCGCGCGGCGGCGTGCTGGCGCTGGCCGCCGACGACCATGCCTGCCGCAGCTCCACGCTGCCCCACGGCTCGGAGCACGAGTTCGTCTCCGCGCTGATGCCGGTGCTCAACCCGGCCGGCGTGCAGGACATCCTCGACATGGGCCTCGTCGGCTGGGCGATGTCGCGCTACACGGGCCGCTGGGTCGGCTTCAAGACGATCGCCGAGACGGTGGAATCGTCGGCGTCGGTCGACGCGAATCCGCTCGCGCTCGACATCGTGATGCCCGACGACTTCGACATGCCAGCGGGCGGCTTGAACATCCGCTGGCCCGATCCGCCGCTGGAACAGGAAATGCGCCTGCACCAGTACGCGGTCAAGGCCGCGCAGGCCTTCGCGCGCGCCAACCGCCTCGATCGCGTGGTCATCGATTCGCCGGATGCGCGGCTGGGCATCATCACCACCGGCAAGTCGTATCTGGACGTGCTGCAGGCGCTGGAATACCTCGGCCTCGACGAGCGCGCCTGCACCGATCTCGGCATCCGCGTCTACAAGGTCGGCATGACCTGGCCGCTGGAGCCCATGGGCCTGCGCGCGTTCGCGCGTGGATTGAGCGACGTGCTCGTCGTCGAGGAGAAGCTGTCCTTCATCGAGAGCCAGATGAAGGAGCAGATGTTCAACTGGGCCGAGCGTCCGTCGGTGGTCGGCAAGTACGACGAGAGCGGCGAGTGGATCCTGCCGTCGACGTCGGAACTCACGCCCGCGCGCATCGCGCGCGTGATCGCGCAGCGCATCCAGCGCTTCCATGACAGCTCGCACATCCGCGACGTGCTGGCCTGGATGGAGCAGAAGGAGTCCGAACTCGCACTGCCGCGCGCGGCATTTCCGCGCGTGCCGCATTACTGCTCGGGCTGCCCGCACAACACGTCGACGGTGGTGCCCGAAGGTTCCCGCGCACTCGCGGGCATCGGCTGCCACTACATGGTCACGTGGATGGACCGCAACACCGACACCTTCACCCACATGGGCGGCGAAGGCGTGACGTGGGCGGGGCAGGCCGCGTTCACCGACACGCCGCACGTGTTCCAGAACCTCGGCGACGGCACCTACTTCCA
>CAZNRZ010000084.1:0-9854 GCA_964575535.1 uncultured Lysobacter sp.
TGCCCGCACCCATCCGCATCGACTTCGTCTCCGACGTGGTCTGCCCCTGGTGCGCGGTCGGGCTGGCCTCGCTGGAACAGGCCATCGCACGTGCAAGCGACGAGGTGGCGGTCGAGCTGCACGTGCAGCCATTCGAATTGAATCCGGGCATGGCGCCCGAGGGCGAGGCCATCGACGAGCACCTCGGCCGCAAGTACGGCCTGTCGCCTGCGCAACTCGAGGGGAACCGCGAACGCCTGCGCGAACGCGGTGCGGCGGTCGGCGTCGACTTCGCCACCGGTGCACGCTCGCGCATCTACAACACCTTCGACGCGCACCGCCTGCTGCACTGGGCCGCCACGGAGGGCCGCCAGCTGGCGCTCAAGCGCGTGCTGCTGCGCGCCTACTTCACCGACGGGGCGAACGTCGGCGACGCCGCCACGCTCGCGCGCCTAGCCGCCGAAGCCGGCCTGCCCGCGGAGCGCGCCGCGGCGATCCTCGCCTCGAACGAATTCGCCGACGCCGTGCGCGCGGACGAGCAGGCGTTCACCGGCGCGGGCATCAGCTCGGTGCCGGCGATCATCTTCGAGCGCCAGTACCTCGTCTCCGGAGGGCAGCCGGCCGAGGTGTTCGAACGGGTGCTGCGGCAGGTGGCCGCGGAAAAGCGCGGGCTGGGGCCTTCGCAGTAGCGCGGGCGACCGCGTCTCGCACTGGCGTTGCAGCTGCCGAGTGACGATCCCGAGGTAGCGAAAGACGCGTAGGCATCGGGGTGCGCGGTCATGGGCGCGCAGCTCATCCGCTACGCGGCTTCGGCAGTGAACATGATGCGGCAGTCGCTCATCGAGCCCTGTCTGTCGGCGCCACTTCGACGGCACGGGCCGAGACGGCGGACATGCAGCCGCGATGGTTGCGCCGTGCACGTCTTGCAGTGGCGGGTGCGCATGCCGCTATGCTTTCGCGCATCGAGTGGGGACCTCGGACCATGAAAGCACTGGCCACGATCGCGCTGTTCGCCGGTTTCGGGCTGCTACCGCTTTGGGTGGCCATCGCGATCGTCTGGGAAGGGGCCGAGGGCCGGCCGGCAACGAGCGAATACTGGGCCGCTGCGCCCTGGCTGTTCTTCCTCGCGGTACCGGCCTGCCTCGTGACCCTCGGGCTGGCTGCGATCCCGGTGGGCATCTACAAGCGCGGCCGCAGCGACGACCCGCGCCGGCTCCGGCGCGCGGCCGGCGGCTTTCTCGCGGCGTGCGCGGCGGTTGCGCTGGCCGGGCTGCTCGTCATGCTGTACCTGCGCCGCGGCGACGACGCCAGGGAGCATCTGCAGGAGGCCGCCGTGCGCATGGTCCTGCAGGATCCGCGTGTGATCGAGCGTGCCGGCGCGCAGGCCCGGGCCAGCGTGCTGGGCCGCGGCACCTCGCGCGACAGCCGCGCCGTCGACTACCGCGTATATGTACCGGGACCCGTGCCGCTGCACGCCACCGTGCGTGCTTCGGAAGAGAGCGCCGATGCGCAGCTGCACATCGTCTGCATCTCGCTGACGAGCCCGGAGGCGACGCCGCATGACGAGATGCCCTGCAAGGATCCGTTGTAGACGCACGTAGCCGGCACGTGCCACACGCATGAGTCGCCGATACGTTCCATGCAATCGCACAGCCTGCCGGCGTGTTGCCGGCGCCACGCTCCCGAGGATTCGCCATGCGCCTGACCCTGCTCGCCGCCGCATTGTTTGCAGCCGTTCCCGTGCTGGCGCCCGCCGCCGAGCCGGACCTGCGCGAAATCGACGCGCGGTGGAACCGCCTTCGCCTGGCGTCCGATGCCGCCGGCCTGGACGCGCTGCTCGTCGACGATTTCGTGCTGACGCACTCCGACGGAAAGGTGCAGTACAAGCGCGACTACCTGGCCGATCTCCAGCGCCGCACGCGCGTGAACCATGCGATCGACAACCACGACGTGGAAGTGCGCCGGCACGGCGACACGGCCGTGGTGACCGGCCGCACCGAGCAGCACGGCGTCGGCGAGCAGGGTCCGTTCCGCGGCGCGTTCCGCTTCACCCGCGTCTGGCTGCTGCGCGGCGGCGAATGGCGGCTGGTCGCGTCGCATTCCTCGCGCCTGCCGGAGGTCGAAGCCTCCGCAGCCCGGGGTAAGTGACGATCGCCACGGAAGGCCGCGCCCGTTCATGCATCGGCCTGCGTGACGCTTGAAATCGGGACGCGCGGGCCGAATGTCGAGGTCGTGAACGCATCCCACGATCCCCGCCCGATAGCGCCCGAGCCGCCGCTGCCCGGCGACTGCTGCGACAGCGGCTGCGCCGTCTGCGTCAACGACAGCTACCAGGAAGAACTGGACGACTACGAGGCCCGGCTGGCCGCGTGGCATCAGCGGAATCCGGATCAGCGCGCCGATGGCGGGTGAGTCGCGGGCTCGGCGCAGCGATGGGCAGGGCGCCGCGACGCCGATCGCCGCGCACGTCGCCGATACGGCGCGGCAGCGGTACGCGCGGGTTGCACGTGACTGCCACCTCCCGCCCGGAGCCACCCCGCGAAGCTGCGACCGTGCGGCTGCACGCGGTTGCCGGCGCACCGTTGCCGGCGTAACGCGGACGGTCTCACCGGTGCGGCCGGGCTCCCGCAGTACACCGGCACGGTCGACGCACTGGTTTCGTTCGTGATCCGCATGTGGATGGTCCGCGCGGAACGCGGCCGGCTGTACGAGGATTTCCGAACGCGCAGCGTGGTCGCGCTGGGCTGGACGCGACTCGCGCCGATCGTGCTAGGCGCCGCCGGCCGCGACGCGCTCGTCGACGCCTATGCCGCGCTGGATCCGGCGCGGCGGCGCAGCGCGGTCGTGTCGGGCGCATCGCAGATGTGGCGCTTCGCGCACGAGATGCAGCCCGGTGATGCGGTGGTGACGTACTCGCCGCAGCGGCGCGCCTATCTCGTCGGCCACGTGACCGGGCCGGCACGGCACCGCCCCGAGTGGGCGGCGATCGGACTGCCGCTGGCGCGCGCCGTGCAGTGGTGCGCCCATGAGGTGCCGCGCGATGCGCTGCCGCCGTCCACGCGCAACCGCCTCGCACCGACGCTCACGCTGTTCCGTGTCGCCCCCGGTGCCGCGCGGCAGTTGCTGCTGCACGCGCAGGGTCCGGGTGCGGCGCGCCCAGCGGATTGATCGCACCCGTGCACTGGCGCCGCACAGGCGCGATGTGCGACCCGCCGCTGCGGATTGGCGGCTTCCACTAGACTCGTCGCCATGAAGAACCACCTGCAGGATCAACTGCTCAAGGCCGGGCTGGTCAAGAAGGCGCAGGTCGCGCAGGTCGCGCGCGAGCAGGCGCGGCAGCGGCAGGGCAAGGTGCCGCCGCCACCCAGCGAGCAGCAGCTCGATGCCGAACGCGCGCGGGCCGAGCGCGTGGAACGCGACCGCGCACTGGCCGCCGAGCGCAACGCGCAGGCGCAGGCCCGCGAGCAGCGCGCGCAGGCGCGCCAGATCGTCGATACGCAGCGCGTGCACGGCACCGGCGAGCTCGACTACCGCTTCGTCGACGGCGATGCGATCCGCAGCGTGCAGGTGGATGCCTCACAGCGTGCGCAGCTCGCCAGCGGTGCACTGGTCATCGCACGCCTGGACGACGGCTACGCCCTGCTGCCGCGCGTGGCGGCGGAGAAGGTACGCGCCCGCGACGCCGCCATGATCGTTCTCGACCACGCGACGGGACCGTCGGAAACGCCGCCGGCGACGGACGACGATGCCTACTACGCGCGCTTCGAGGTGCCGGACGACCTGGTCTGGTAGCGCGCGGGGCGAACGTCCATTGCGAACGTGTGTTGGGCCGCAGCAAGCATCGGCCATGACCGGAGGAAGCATGAAGCGTGTAACGGGAATAGGCGGAGTGTTCTTCAAGTCGGGCGATCCCGAAGCCCTAGGCGCCTGGTACCGGGATCACCTCGGGCTCGACGTGACCGAATGGGGCGGCGCGGTTTTCAACTGGGGCGGCCCGGACAGCGAAAAGGGCGTAACCATCTGGAGCCCCTTCAAGAACGACACCACATACATGGACCCTGGAAAATCAGGGTTCATGATCAATTTCAGGGTGGCGGACCTGCACGCCCTTCTCGCCGCGCTTCGCGAGGAAGGCTGCAACGTGGAGGAGCGCACCGAAGAGTCCGAACAGGGCAAGTTCGGTTGGGTGATGGATCCGGAAGGCAACAAGGTCGAGCTCTGGGAGCCGGCTGCCGGCCTGTAGCCGGCGGCCCGGCGCTTCGCCCACCCGATACCACTTCGTGGCGCGGCTTGACCCGGTGTCAGCGCGATGGTTTGCGCATCAATGCCGCGCCGCGCTCCACACGCGCGTGAGCAGCGGATACGCGCCGAACCATGCGATCGCAGAGACCAGCCCGATGGTGCCGCCGATCAGGGCGGGAAGCAGGGCTCCGAAGGTAAGGGCCATGCCCAGCACGAAGCCGAGCAGGTACTCGACCCGGTAGACGCGCGCGGCGAACGCGGACAGCGCGATCGCGAGGAACAAAGCGCCCGCTGCATCCTCGCGGCCCAGCGAGAAGGCCACCGACAGTGCGATGCCCGCGCCCAGCGCAGCAGCGAGTCGCGACAGCGCAGGCGCATGCGGCCGCCATCCGCGCCCACCGGGCCTGAAGAGGTGCCGCGACGCGATCCACGCCAGCACCGGAAGCAGCACGAGGCCCCAGCCGTTCCACAGCGCGGGCAGGGCGGGATCGTTCAACAGGTGATGGCTGACGATACCGCCGCGTGCGTGTTCCCAAGCGAGGTGTGCGGCCTCCAGCAGCGCGATCGCCCCGGTGAAGCCGAGCCGCACCGGGGTGGCGGCCTGCACGTGCTGGTCGGGCGTGGCGAATGTGCGCATGCGTCTGGAGCCCTGTCGTGGCGCAGCCGATGCGGCGCTCGCCATGCGTTCTACGCGGGTGCGGCGGGCCGGGCGCGTGTCGTCGGTCATGGCCGACGGCGGCGTCGCGGATGTTGCATGTCGTTGCGCTGCGAGGAAGGCCCGCAGCGCGCGACTTCAGGTTTCCATCCCCGCCGCCGATCATGCTGGCGTCCGCGCGTGTGTCCGTGCGCCACCCCATGTGCTCGCCGATGATCCCGACCCGACTCCACGCCCTGCGAGCCGCCACGGCGCGCATGCGCCTGCCTGCGGCGGCGCTGTGCCTGTTGCTCGGGCTGTTGTGGTCGTGCTTGGCCATGCCCGCGCTCGCGATGGCGCCGGGCGGCGCGGCATCCGCTTCGGTCAGCGTGCAGGCGGCCGCATCCGCGGAACGCGCGCCGCCTCCCCATTCCGCTGCGTCGCCCGTGCAGGCTGCGGCGGCTGACGGGATCGCGCTCAGAGGCGAATGGCTGTCGCTCACCGCGCCGTCCCGCGACATGCCGGCAACGGCGCCACGGCAGGCCTTCGACCCCGCCCAGCTGCGGTCCTTCGGTCGCGCGGCAGGTGGCACCTGGGTGCTGCTGCATCCGCGCGCAGGCACCTGGCCTGCGGGGCGCTGGGTGCTGTCGGTCGACGCCGGCGCGCTGCAGCGCATCAGCCTGCACCTGCCCGGCGCCGCGCCGGTGCGGGCGCACCTGCTCGACAGCGGCCACGGACGCCGCGCCGCGTTCGGGCGGCTGGCCTTCGACCTGCCGGCGCTGCCGCGCGACGGCGCGCCGCTGCGCCTGCACGTCGATGCGAGCGGGTCGGTGCCGTCGACCATGAGCTTCGCCGTGCGCAGCGAGGCGGCGCAGCTGCGTCTCGAAACGCGCTGGCTCGCCTTCGCGACCGCCTGCCTCGCCACCATGCTGGCGACCGCCGTGTTCGCGCTGTTCTTCGGCCTGCGCCTGCGCGATTCGGCCTTCGCCTGGTATGCGGTCTATGTCGCTACCTACGCCATGATCCAGGCCACCCAGAGCGGCTACATCGTGCAGCCGCTGGGCTGGGACGCACTGGCCGGCACGATGCCGGTCTGGGGGCGTGCGGTGACCACGCTCTCGGTGATCGCCGCCGTGCTGTTCCTCGACCGCTTCGCCGGCCTGCACGAGCGGCTGCCGCGTACTCGGCGCCTGCTGCATGCCTACTGCGGGCTGATGCTTCTGCTGGTCAGCATCGGCTACGTGCCCGCGCTGCAGGCCTTCGCGCGTTCGCTGATCAATCCGCTGCTGATCCTCGGTGGCCCGCTGGTGCTCGGCACGGCGATCGCGGCGACCTGGCGCGGCTCGCGCTATGCGGCGATCTTCCTGCTCGGCTGGGTGCCGCTGCTGGGCGTGACCGTGCTCGGCAGCCTGCAGCTCTACGGCGTCGCGCCGACCTGGATGTGGACCGACGACGCCGCGCTCGCCGTCGGCGCGTTCGAGGCGATCGTGCTCTCGCTGGGCCTGGCCGAACGCGCGGCCTCGGTGCGCCGCCAGCGCGACCAGGCGCGCCTGCTCGCCGGCACCGATGCGCTCACCGGCGTGCTCAACCGCCGCGCCTGGCGCGACCGGTTGCACGCGCATATGCGCGACGGCACGCACAGCCTGTCGGTGCTGTATCTCGATCTCGACCACTTCAAGCGCGTGAACGACCGCCTCGGCCATGCCGGCGGCGACCGCGTGCTGCAGCTGTTCGTGGATGTGCTGCGCACGGCCGTGCGTGGGCCGGACGTCATCGGCCGCTATGGCGGCGAGGAGTTCGTGGTCGGTCTGGTCGCCACCGGCGCCGACGAGGCCCGGCTTATCGCCGAACGCATCCGCGCGAACCTGCAGCTGCGCTCCAACGGCATGGATGCGCCACTCACCGTGAGCATCGGCGCGGCCACGCATCGCGAGGGCGAGGCGCTGGACGATCTGCTGCGGCGCGCCGATGCCGCGCTGTACGCGGCCAAGCATGCGGGGCGCGACCGCGTGGTCTCCGGCTGACGCCCCGGCGGCACGCGCCGCGCCGCTTGCGGCATGATCGGGCTCCCGCGAATGCCTTCGCCGTCCCCGGAGTGTCCATGGCCCGTCTCCTCGTCGTCTCCGCCCTCACGCTCGCGCTGTGCACCGCCTGCGCGCATGTGGCGCCGTCCGCGTCCACGCCCGCCGACGCGCCCGCCACGGCCGCGGCCGTCAGCGAGGACGCGCGCCTCAATGCATGGTTCGAGCGCAAGTACGAGGAGCAGCTGCAGCTCAGCCCGATGGGCATGACCATGCTCGGTCGCAAGGACCGGTACGGCGAGCTCGACGACATGTCGCGCGAGGCCTCGCAGAAGCAGCTGGCGTGGATGCAGGCCGCGCTGGCCGAGATGAAGTCGGGCTTCGACTACGACAGGCTGGGCGCGGAAACGAAGCTGTCCTGGGACCTGTTCGACTACCAGGTGCGGTCCACCGAAGCCGGCGACCGCTTCAGCGACCACCGCTATCCCTTCGAGCAGATGGGCGGCACGCAGTCCTTCCTGCCGACCTTCCTGATCAATTTCCACAAGGTCGAGACCGAGGCGGATTACGTCGCTTACGTCGCGCGCATGCGCGAGGTGCCGCGCGCCTTCGGCCAGCTCATGGAGCAGGTCAGGCGCTCGGCGGAAATGGGCATCCGCCCGCCGCGCTTCGCCCACGAGGGCGTGATCGAGCAGGCGGGCAAGGTCATCACCGGCGCGCCCTTCACCGCGGGCGCCGACAGCGCGCTCTGGGCCGATGCGCAGGCCAAGGCCGATGCGCTGGTGAAGTCGGGCGCCATCGACGCCGCGCGCGCCGCGCAGCTCAAGGCGCAGGCGCGCGCCGCGCTGGTCGAGGCGGTGAAGCCGGCCTACGCCGACGTGATCGCCTGGTTCAAGGCCGACCTTCCGAACGCGGTGGTGAATCCGTCGGGCGTCGGCACGCGTCATCCCGACGGCGCGGCCTATTACGCCGAGCGCGTGCGCGCATCGACCACCACCGGCATGAGCCCCGACGAGATCCATCGCACCGGCCTGGCCGAAGTCGCGCGCATCCGCGGCGAGATGGAAGCGCTCAAGGAGCGGGTCGGCTTCAAGGGCGACCTCAAGGCCTTCTTCAAGTTCGTCGACACCGACCCGCGCTTCAAGTACCCGAACACCGACGCCGGCCGACAGGCCTACATCGACGACGCGACGAAGGCGATCGCGACCATCAAGCAGCAACTGCCGAACTACTTCGGCCTGCTGCCCAAGGCCGAGCTCGTGGTCAAGCGCGTCGAACCCTTCCGCGAGGTGCCGGGCGCCGCGCAGCACTACTACCCGAGCACGCCGGACGGCTCGCGGCCGGGCGTGTACTACGCGCATCTGTCCGACATGAGCGCGATGCCCAAGACCACGCTTGAAGTGATCGCGTACCACGAGGGCCTGCCGGGCCATCACATGCAGATCGCGATCGCGCAGGAGCTCGACGGCGTGCCCGAGTTCCGCAAGCAGGCGCGCTTCAGTGCCTATTCGGAAGGCTGGGGGTTGTACTCGGAGTGGCTGGCGCGCGAGATGCCCGGCACGTACACCGATCCGTACTCGGAGTACGGCCGCCTGACCTCGGAGATGTGGCGGGCGATCCGCCTGGTCGTCGACACCGGCCTGCATTCGAAGGGCTGGACGCAGAAGCAGGCGGTGGACTACATGGCCGCCAACAGCTCGATCCCGTTGCCCGCCATCGAGGCCGAGGTGCGCCGCTACATCACGTGGCCCGGCCAGGCCACGAGCTACAAGATCGGCATGCTGAAGATCCAGGAGCTGCGGCGTGAGGCGGAAGCCGAACTGGGCGATCGCTTCGACATCCGCGGCTTCCACGATGCCGTGCTCGGCGGTGGCGCCCTGCCGCTGACGCTGCTGGAGCGCCGCGTGCAGCATTGGGTGGAGGCGAAGAAGCAGGGCTGAGCCGGCCTTCGCGGCGGGCGGCGCGTGGCTTCCGGAGCGCGCGTCGCTGTCGCGCGGCACGCCCTTCGAGCACGCGTCGCGCCGTGTACAGGCTCACCCGCCGCGGCCGAACACCCGCGGGCCCGGCGTTGCCGTGCCCGCCATGCGCGGTGCTCAATCGTCCGACATCGGCTGCGTCGTCTCGTCCCTGGGCATGATCTTCGGAATCATGCCGACCACCAGCAGCGCGACGACGGTGGTCACCAGCGCCACGATCTCCATGCCCATGCCGGCGGCCATGCCGATGGCGGAGGTCATCCAGATCCCGGCGGCCGTGGTCAGCCCCTCGACGCGCACGTCCTTCTCCATCTTGATGATCGCGCCCGCGCCCAGGAAGCCGATGCCGGAGACGATGCCCTGCATGACGCGGGTGATGTCCTCCATCGGAACTTCCGCCATGGCGGGCGCCAGCACGAACAGCGCCGAGCCGATCGACACCAGGATGTGCGTCTTGAGCCCCGCCGCGCGGCCCTTGCGCTCGCGCTCGTAGCCCACCAGGCCACCGAGCACCGCCGCGGTCAGCACGCGCACGATGATCACCGCCAGCACGCCGGCGTCGGGCCACGTGTATTCGTCGGCGAGCGCACGGCCTATGTCGGCGAGGGCGCTCATGGGCGATCACCGGTCACGCGGCCGGGCCTGTGTCGCGATGCATCGGAACCACCTGCTCGTTACCCGCGTGAAGGGTAGGAGCGACAGCGGCCATGAGGCGTGAAGCGGCGCGGCTCACGTGTGCCCCCGGGGCTGCGGCCCCGCGGCACTTGACGCGCTCGGCCTGCTGCGACGAGCCTGCGCTACCTGTTTCCGGAACGCCGCGATGAATGCACGACTGCTGTCGATCCTCCTGCTGGCCGCTGCCGGCGCAGTGCATGCGCAGGCGCCGGCTCCCGCCGAACCGGCGGACGCGACGGCGGCTGCAGGAACCAGCGCGGAACCCGTCGCGACGGCTGCCGTCGCGGCATCCGCGAAGCCGGAGAAGATCTGCACCCGCGAAAAGCC
>CAZNRZ010000085.1:0-9796 GCA_964575535.1 uncultured Lysobacter sp.
GCCGGCAGGGCGCGGTACTGCTCGAGCAGATGCGCGAGCAGTGCCTTCTCGACGGCGGGGTCGAAGCGGCGCTGCACCTGCTTCAACTGGCCGGTGATCAGCGTTTCGTCGCGCTGCTGGAAACCGCTTTCGCGCTCTGCGTCGGGCTTGGTCTTTTCATGCGCCAGGCGCTGCAGGGTGAGCGCCGCGCGCAGCAGCTGCGTCTGCCCGCGGATCGCAGCAAGCAGCTGGTCGCGCTCGCGCGTCGCCGCGGCGCCATCGAGCACGGCCTGCGCGGCATCGATGTCGGCGCGCAGGGACTTCGCGTTCGGCTGCTTCGCGAGCCAGGCCAGCATCGCCGCCTCGTCCTCGCGGCGCACGCGGGTGGCGTCGCTGCGGCGCAGGCCGTCCAGTTCGCCCTGCGCGCGCTTGAGCGTGTTCTTCATGCTGGCGAGCTGCGCGGCGTACAGCACGCGCTGCTCAGGCGTCGCCGCGGCCTTCTCGACGGCGTCGATCATCCCCCGGTTGAGCGCGACGCGGCTGGGCAGCTGCCAGTCGACCTGCTGCACGAACTCGCGGGCCATGCGATGGCGGAAGGTCACGCCCGGATAGCCCGCGAGCATCGCGAAATCGCCTTCGCCCACGTGACGCGTCGACACCTGCAGGTGCGCTGGCGGCTGGTAGGGCACGTTGTCGGGGCTGTGGTCGGCGGGCCTGCCGTCGCGGCCGACATAGGCGCGAAGCAGGGTGAAATCGCCCGAATGGCGCGGCCACATGAAGTTGTCGATCTCGTCGCCGTAGCTGCCGATCGCATCGGGCGGCGCGTAGACGAGGCGGATGTCGCGCAGCTCGAGCTGGCGGATCAGGTAGAAGTCGGTGCCGTAGTACATGTTGGCGACGCTGCAGCGCGCACCGGCTTCGCGCTCGCATTCCGCCACGACGGCCTTGGTCGCGCTGTCCACCGCGTCGTAGTACGCCTTGCCGCGCTTGCCCTTCGCACCGGCGAGGATGCGGTCGGTGATGCGGTCGAAGCCGGTGGTGACCAGCACGCGGTAGTCGGGATTGGCGGGCAGCTCGTCGGCACGCGTGGCCGCGGTGTAGCCATTCGCGATGAGGTCGCGATCGGGGCGGCTGTTGTACTGGATCACGCCGAACGCGACGTGGTGGTTGGTCAGCACCAGCCCATCCTTCGAGACGAATGCGCCGGTGGCGCCGCCCACCTTCACCACCGCGTTCATCGGCGCCTTCGTGAGGTCGGCCAACGCGGCGGCATCGCCCTCGAAGCCCGCGGCCTTCAATTGCGGCGCGATGGCGGGCAGCTGCGAGGGCATCCACATGCCTTCGGAGGCGATGGCGGGCGCGACGGCGAACGAGAGGGCGAGCGGCAACAGACGGCGGCGCATGGAGATTTATCCGGTGAGGCAACCGGCCGACGATACCGATGCCGCCACGCCCGCCGCAAACGCGCGGGGCGTCGACAGGCCGGCTCGTATAATCGCCGGCTCATCAGCGCACGCGCCGAAGGCCTGTTCATGTCCGAGCCCACCACCCTTGCCCCCACCGCGCAGACCATGCGCGCCCTCGTCAAGCGCGAAGCCGCGAAGGGCATCTGGATGGAGGAGGTGCCGGTGCCGGTGCCGGGCCCCAACGAGGTGCTGATCAAGCTCGAGAAGACCGCGATCTGCGGCACCGACCTGCACATCTACCTGTGGGACGAGTGGAGCCAGCGCACGATCAAGCCGGGGCTGGTGATCGGCCACGAGTTCGTGGGCCGCATCGCGCAGGTCGGCACCGGCGTCACCGGCTACCGCATCGGCCAGCGCGTCTCGGCCGAGGGCCACATCGTCTGCGGGCACTGCCGCAACTGCCGCGCCGGCAAGCAGCACCTGTGCCCGAACACGGTGGGCATCGGCGTGAACCGCAACGGCGCGTTCGCCGAATACATCGTGATGCCGGCATCCAACCTGTGGCCGATCCCCGACCAGATTCCTTCCGAGCTGGCCGCGTTCTTCGACCCCTACGGCAATGCCGCGCACTGCGCGCTCGAATTCGACGTGGTCGGCGAGGACGTGCTGATCACCGGCGCAGGCCCGATCGGCATCATCGCTGCCGGCATCTGCAAGCACATCGGCGCGCGGAACGTGGTGGTTACCGACGTCAACGACTACCGCCTCAAGCTCGCGGCCGACATGGGCGCCACGCGCGTGGTGAACGTCGCCAACACCTCGCTCAAGGACGTGATGAAGGACCTCCACATGGAGGGCTTCGACGTCGGCCTGGAGATGAGCGGCAATCCGCGCGCCTTCAATGACATGCTCGACTGCATGTACCACGGCGGCAAGATCGCGATGCTCGGCATCATGCCCCAGGGCGCCGGCGCCGACTGGGACAAGATCATCTTCAAGGGCCTCGTGCTGCACGGCATGTACGGCCGTCGCATGTACGAGACCTGGTACAAGATGACGCAGCTGGTGCTTTCGGGCTTCCCGCTCGGCAAGGTGCTGACGCACCAGCTGCCCGTCGACGAGTTCCAGCAGGGCTTCGACCTGATGGAAGCCGGCAGGAGCGGCAAGATCGTCCTGAGCTGGAATTGATTTCGCGGATGCGTTCGCTGGCGGCGTTGCAGGCTGCGGTAGACGGAGCTGCCGATGCGCGACACGCCGTGAATACCTTCACCTAGGCTTCCCGGCGACATCCACGTCGCCGAGCCGCGCACCGGCAGCTCCGCCTGCCGCCCGAATCTTACGGAGCCTGTGATGTCGCTTACCGAGCGCTATTCCGAGACCCTCGACGAAATCCGCGACGCCGGCCTGTTCAAGTCCGAGCGCATCATCACCTCGCCGCAGTCGGCGGAGATCACGCTTGCCGACGGCCGCACGGTGCTGAACTTCTGCGCCAACAACTACCTCGGCCTGGCCGATCATCCGGACATCATCGCGGAAGCGAAGAAGGCGCTGGACACGCACGGCTTCGGCATGGCCAGCGTGCGCTTCATCTGCGGCACGCAGGATCTGCACAAGCAGCTCGAACAGACCATCGCACAGTTCTTCGGCACCGAGGACACCATCCTCTATGCCGCCTGCTTCGACGCCAACGGCGGCCTGTTCGAGCCGCTGCTCGACGAGAGCGACGCGATCGTCTCCGACGCGCTCAACCATGCCTCGATCATCGACGGCGTGCGCCTGTGCAAGGCGAAGCGCTACCGCTACGCCAACTGCGACATGGCGGACCTCGAAAAGCAGCTCCAGCAGGCCAGGGCCGACGGCGCGCGCACGATCATGATCACCACGGACGGCGTGTTCTCGATGGACGGATTCATCGCGCCCCTGGACGAGATCACCGCGCTGGCCGCGAAGTACGGCGCACTGGTGCATATCGACGAATGCCATGCGACGGGCTTTCTCGGTGCCACGGGCCGCGGATCGGCCGAGGTCAAGGGCGTGATGGAGAAGATCGACATCTTCACCGGAACGCTCGGCAAGGCCATGGGTGGCGCGCTCGGCGGCTTCACCACCGCGAAGCGTGAAGTGATCGAACTGCTGCGCCAGCGATCGCGCCCCTATCTGTTCTCCAATTCGCTGCCGCCGCACGTGGTCGCGGCGGGCATCAAGGCGTTCGAGATGCTGTCGCAGGCGGGCGAACTGCGCGAGCAGTTGGCGGACAACACCCGCTACTTCCGCGAGCGCATGGTCGCTGCCGGCTTCGACATCAAGCCCGGCGTACATCCGATCAGCCCCGTGATGCTGTACGACGCGCCGCTCGCGCAACGCTTCGCCGAGCGCCTGCTCGAGGAGGGCATCTACGCGATCGGCTTCTTCTTCCCGGTCGTGCCCAAGGGGCAGGCGCGCATCCGCACTCAGATCTCGGCGGCACACACGCGCGCGCACCTGGACCAGGCGATCGACGCGTTCACGCGCATCGGCCATGAGCTTGGCGTGCTGAAGGACTGATTCGCGGGAGCAACGGCGTGGCGACGCTGCTGCGTCGCGCGCTCTGCCGCGCGGTGGTCGCTGTCTCGACCGATCACGGCGCCGTGTGCCACCTGTCGGCCGGCACGTGTACCGGCAAGTCGATCGCATTCCATGCATGCCGCGACGGCACGGGAGGTGCCCGGATCATCGATCGCGCGCGGCGGTGGCAGTACACGACCTCCCGTAAGCCGCTGGCGATCCGCCCTGCCATTGCCATTGCATCCGCAACCCGTTGCAGCCTTGCATACCGATGGACCGCGTCGGTCGTGTATCGCCCGCATGCATTGCATCGCTACACCGGTGCCCTACCCCTCCGCGCGCTCCCAGAGCGCGTATGCCCGCGCGCACGAGGACGCCGATCAGCATCGCGGGAATCACGAACTGCACCAGCAGTTGCACGACGCCGCGTGGCGCCGCGCGGATCGCCTGGCGCACTTGGTCCTGCGGCATGCGCAGCGTCATGTCGGACCAGCCGATCCACAGGCAGGTCGCCAGCGCGGCCACGGCGAGCAGATACAGCCACGGTGATCGCGCGGTTCGTGCCGGCATTGGCGTGGTCCTGCAGCAGTGGTGGCGCGCGAGGCTAGTGACGTTGCCGCGCGTGCCCAAGATGCCGGAGGTCACTTTCGACGGTGCAGGCGTCTACTAGGTGCGGCCGCCTACCAGCGCCGCCACTTCGCGCTCGTCGAGCGCGCGCCACGCGCCCTTGCCCAGCATGCCCAGCACCACCGGGCCGATCGCAACGCGCACCAGCCTCAGCACCGCGATGCCGTGCGCCTGCAGCAGCCGGCGGATATGGCGGTTGCGGCCGGCGTCGAGCACGATCTCCAGCCAGGCATTGCGGGCGCCCGTGCGCAGCAGGCGCACGTCCACCACCGCGAGCTTCTCGCCGCGGTCGACGACGCCGGCGCGCAGCACCTGCAGCAGCGCGTCGTCGGGCACGCGATCGATCTGGACGTGGTAGGTCTTGTCGGGCCCGCGCGCAGGATCGGTGACGGCGGCCGCCCACTGCGGGTCGTTGGAGAACAGCAGCAGGCCCTCGCTGGCGCGGTCGAGCCGGCCCACCGGCGCCAGCCACGGCAGGCCGGCGTCGTCGAGGCAGCGGTAGACGGTGTCGCGCCCCTGCTCGTCGCGCGCGGTGGTCACGAGGCCGCGCGGCTTGTTGAGGGCGATGTAGTGGCGCGCGGGCACGGCGTCGACGCCATCGACGGCGACCTGCTGCAAGCCGGCGACGACCGGGAACTCCGGATCGCGCACGATGCGTCCGTCGACGCGCACGCGGCCGGCGCGGATCCACTCCGCTGCTTGCGTGCGCGAGCACAGCCCGCGCTTGGACAGCACGCGCGCCAGCCCGTGGCGCGGCGCCTGCCCTGCCCCGGGGCTCAGTTGCCTTCGGACGGGGGCGTCGCCGGGGCGGGTGCGGGCTCCGGTGCCGCCACCGCCTGCGTGCCGCCGCGTGCGACGCGGACCCCGCGTGCCTTCATCCATGCGTCGAACTCGTCGGCCGTCATGCGCTTGCCGTTCTGGTTCATGTCGAACCGCCACGGCGTGTTGTCGAACTCGGTCTTGGGCTTGTACGTGGCCGGGTCGACGAGGCCACCCGGCGACGCGGGCTGCTGCGACATGGCCAGCGTGCGGCACTGCTCGATGCGCAGGCGGAGCAGCACGGTGTCGACCGCCTGCGCCTGGGTGAATGCATGCGACAGCACGCCACCGGGCGCGCCGAGGCGTGTCGTCGGTGCGACCAGCGCCGGCGCGAGCGCGGGCGCGGTGGCCGGTGCAGCGGCGGTGCGGGCGAGCGCGGTGCACGCGTCCTGCGCCCAGGCGCCCCCCGACACGAACAGCAGGCTCATCAGGGCGATACGGCGCATCGGTCTCTCCAGGCGACGGGGCGGCGCACAGCATACGGGCAGCGGGGTGGACGCGGCGCGTGAACGCGTCACCGATCGCTGCTGTGGTCCGACGCCAAGCGGTACGCGATGCGGGTTCCGGAAAAGACGAAGCCCGGCACGAGGCCGGGCTTCGGTTACTTCAGAGCAGCGACGTCTTACTGGTTCTGGACGTTGAGCTCGGTGCGGCGGTTACGCTCGTTGCGGCAGGCCGGGCTGGTCTGCTCGGTCTGCTCGAGCGGACGGCTCTCGCCGTAGCCGGTCGGGCCGGCCAGACGATCGGCGCCGATGCCGTTGCTGGTCAGGTAGTCGTACACCGCACGGGCGCGACGCTCCGACAGCGACTGGTTGTACGCATCCGAACCGCACAGGTCGGTGTGACCGGCGACTTCGACGCGCAGCTGCGGGTAGCGCTGCAGGATCTGCACCGCCTCGCTGAGGATCGCGACCGCGTCCGGACGCAGCGTCGACTTGTCGAAGTCGAAGTTCACGCCACGCAGGTCGATCGTGACCGGCACGGGGCAGCCGTCCGGGCCGATGGCCTGGCCAGCCTGCGAACCCGGGCACTTGTCGTCGCAGTTGTTCACGCCGTCGCCGTCGTCGTCCTTGTCCGCGCAGGTCGGCGCGGCCGGGGCCGGACCCACCGGAGCCATCGGCTCCGGACCCAGCGGGATCACCACGCCCACCGAGGCCAGCACGTCGCCGAACCAGTCTTCCTGCGGCGCAGCCATGCTGGTGTCGTCGAAGTCGGCGCGGTAGGCCAGCTCGGTGCGCAGCTTCACGCGGCCGACGTCGCCCTGCAGGCCGACGCCCAGCTTGCCGGCGAGGTTGCCGTCTTCACGCTGGCCGGGGGAGACCGGGCTCGGGAACGCGTCGAATTCTTCCTCGGCGCGCTGGTAGCCCACGCCGACGAGCACGTACGGGTTCCAGGCGCGGCCTTCGGCCGTGAAGTGGCGGCGGAAATCGAGCGAGGCGCCGTACTGGCTCCAGAACAGGTCCTGGTTGGCGTCCAGACGCGGGTTCTGGTAGTTGAGTTCGACGTCGAACGACCAGTCCGGCGAGACCATCTTGCCGAAGCCGAGGGTGCCGAACGGCGCGTTGCGCGTGCCGCGGGCGTTGTCCTGGATGTTCATGCCAACCGAGCCGGTGAGATACCAGCGGTCGTCGAATTCCTGCGCACCGGCAGCCTGGGCGAAGGCCAGACCGGCGAGGAGCGCGGTGCTGAGCAGACGGATCTTCATATGACACTCCTAGTGGGTCGAAACGGCGGGCCGAGGCCTAGCGCCCCTGAACAGGCCGGTCTGAATGATTACACGGCCGCTCACATTTGTTAACAAGGGTTAACACTTTCCGACCGGCGGCCCGGTGGAAGACGAAGCCCGGCACGAGGCCGGGCTTCGGTTACTTCAGAGCAGCGACGTCTTACTGGTTCTGGACGTTGAGCTCGGTGCGGCGGTTACGCTCGTTGCGGCAGGCCGGGCTGGTCTGCTCGGTCTGCTCGAGCGGACGGCTCTCGCCGTAGCCGGTCGGGCCGGCCAGACGATCGGCGCCGATGCCGTTGCTGGTCAGGTAGTCGTACACCGCACGGGCGCGACGCTCCGACAGCGACTGGTTGTACGCATCCGAACCGCACAGGTCGGTGTGACCGGCGACTTCGACGCGCAGCTGCGGGTAGCGCTGCAGGATCTGCACCGCCTCGCTGAGGATCGCGACCGCGTCCGGACGCAGCGTCGACTTGTCGAAGTCGAAGTTCACGCCACGCAGGTCGATCGTGACCGGCACGGGGCAGCCGTCCGGGCCGATGGCCTGGCCAGCCTGCGAACCCGGGCACTTGTCGTCGCAGTTGTTCACGCCGTCGCCGTCGTCGTCCTTGTCCGCGCAGGTCGGCGCGGCCGGGGCCGGACCCACCGGAGCCATCGGCTCCGGACCCAGCGGGATCACCACGCCCACCGAGGCCAGCACGTCGCCGAACCAGTCCGGACCGTCATTGCGCTCAGGGAACGGATCGTCCAGACGCAGGGCGGCGGGGCTGCCGTCGATGGCGGTCGATGCGCGGTAGGCCAGCTCGGTGCGCAGCTTCACGCGGCCGATGTCGCCCTGCAGGCCGACGCCCAGCTTCGCGGCCACGCCGCCCTCCTCGTCCTCGCCCGGCGACACCGGGTTCGGGAACGCGTCGTACTCGATCTCCTCGCGCTGGTAGCCGAGGCCCATCAGCACGTACGGGTTCCAGGCGCGCCCTTCGGCCATGAAGTGACGGCGCGCGTCGAAGGAGATGCCGTACTGGCTCCACAGCAGATCCTGGTTCGCGTCGTGCTTCGGGTTCTGGTAGTTGAGTTCCACGTCGAACGACCAGTTCGGGTTGAACATCTTGCCGAAGCCGATCGCACCGAACGGCGCGTTGCGCGTGCCGCGCTCGTTGTCCTGGATATTCATGCCGGCCGCGCCGGTGAGATACCAGCGGTCGTCGAACTCCTGTGCACCCGCCACCTGGATCAACGACAGACCGCCCAGCAGGGCGGCACAGAGAAGTTTCTTGTTCATCGAGTTCTAGCTCCTTGGGGGATCGGAGAGGAAACGCACACGGGCGACTTTCCACTGTTCTGGACGGCTGCCTGAACAAAGCCATCGGCGCGCAGGCTAGGAGGGCGGCCGTGAAGGCGCTGTTAACCGAGCGCTAACATCCGTCAAAGTTCCGACGCGTGGTATCGCGCGTCGAAGAACGCTCAGCGATGCGAATTGCGCGTGAGTTCGAACACTCGCAGCGAAGGCCCATCGCGATGCGCACGCCAACGCGAATGGGCGCGCGCGAGATGACATCCGTCGCCGCCTGTCGCCGCTTCCTTGCCGCCGCATCGCGTTCGATGCATCGTGCGCGCACTCAATACGCAGCCGTATCCCATGCAGTCCGACGGTTCGACCGCTTACCCGCACCTGTTCGCTCCCCTCGACCTCGGCTTCTGCACCCTGCGCAACCGCGTGCTGATGGGCTCCATGCATACGGGGCTGGAAGATCGCGCACGCGACTTCCCGAAACTCGCCGCCTATTTCGCCGAGCGCGCGCGTGGCGGCGTCGGCCTGATCGTCACCGGCGGCTTCTCGCCGAACATCCGCGGCTGGCTCAAGCCGTTCTCGGGAACACTCGCCGCGCGATGGCAGCTCGCGCGGCACCGGCACGTCACGCGCGCGGTGCATGCGCACGACGCGAAGATCTGCATGCAGCTGCTGCACGCCGGGCGATACGGCTACCACCCGCTGCAGGTCGCGCCGAGCGCGATCAAGGCGCCGATCAACCCGTTCTCGCCGAAGCCGCTGGGCGCTCGCGGCGTGGAGCGCCAGATCGCCGCCTTCGTGCGCAGCGCCGTGCTCGCGCGCGAGGCCGGCTACGACGGCGTCGAGGTGATGGGTTCGGAAGGCTATCTGCTCAACCAGTTCACCGCGCCGCGCACGAACCGGCGCACGGATTCCTGGGGTGGCGACGCGGCCGGCCGCATGCGCTTCGCCATCGAAATCGTCCGGCGCATCCGCGAGGCCTGCGGGCCGGACTTCATCCTGGTCTACCGCCTTTCCATGATCGACCTGGTCGACGGCGGGCTGACCTGGGACGAAGTCGTCGCGCAGGCGCAGGCCGTCGAGGCTGCGGGCGCCACCATCATCAATACCGGCATCGGCTGGCACGAGTCGCGCGTGCCGACGATCGCCACCTCGGTTCCGCGCGCTGCGTTCGTCGACGTCACCGCGCGCCTGCGCCCACACGTGCGCCTGCCACTGGTGGCGACCAACCGCATCAACATGCCCGAGGTCGCGGAAGCGGTACTCGCGGGCGGCGGCGCCGATCTGGTGTCGATGGCACGCCCGTTCCTGGCCGATCCCGACTGGGTCGAGAAGGCACGAAGCGGCCGGCGCGACGAGATCAACACCTGCATCGCCTGCAACCAGGCCTGCCTCGACCACATCTTC
>CAZNRZ010000086.1:0-5181 GCA_964575535.1 uncultured Lysobacter sp.
TCGCCTTGTGGGCGAGCATCGGGTTCCCGACGATGTCGCCGATGGCGAAGATGTGCGGCACATTGGTGCGCATCTGGCGATCGACGGGGATGAAACCGCGCTCGCCGACCTGCACGCCGGCAGCTTCCGCGCCGATCTTCGCGCCGTTGGGGCTGCGGCCGACGGCGACGAGCACGCGATCGTAGGTCTGCGAGTCCGGCGCCTTGCCGCCCTGCTGCATCGCCTCGAACGTGACGCGGATACCCGCATCCAACGCTTCGACGCCCGCTGCCTTGACGTCGAGATGCACAGTGACGCCCTGCTTCTTCAGGCGTTCCGCGAGCGGCTTGACGAGGTCGGTGTCCGCGCCCGGCATCAGCTGCGCACCGAGTTCGACCACGGTGACCTGCGAGCCGAGCGCGCGGTAGACCGTCGCCATTTCCAGGCCGATGATGCCGCCGCCTACGACGAGCAGCGACTTCGGGATGTCGGCGAGATCGAGTGCATCGGTGGAATCCATGATGCGCGGGTCGTCCCACGGGAAGTTCGGCAGCTTCACCGCCTGCGAGCCCGCGGCGATGATGCAGTGCTCGAAGCGGATCAGCTGCGTGCCGGCCTCGCCCTGCACTTCAACTTCATTGGGCGAGACGAATCGTCCGCTGCCCTGCACCGTGCGCACCTTGCGCTGCTTGGCCATGCCCGCTAGGCCCTTGGTGAGCTGGCCGACCACTTTGTCCTTGTAGCTGCGCAGCGCGTCGAGCTGGATCTCCGGAGCGCCGAAGCTGATGCCGTAATCCTTCGCGTGCTGCGCCTCGTCGATCACCGCGGCCGCGTGCAGCAGCGCCTTCGACGGAATGCAGCCGACGTTGAGGCAGACGCCGCCGAGGCTGGCGTAGCGCTCGACGAGCACGGTGTCGAGGCCGAGGTCGGCGGCGCGGAAGGCGGCGGTGTAACCGCCGGGGCCGGCGCCGAGGACGAGCAGGCGGCATTCGATGTCGGGGGTGCGGCCGGTGGGCGCGGCTGCGGCCGTTGAAGACGTCGCATCGCCGGCTTGCGCGGAAGCTGCGCTGTCCCCTGGTTTTGCATCGCCATATCCCTTGGCCTGCGCGGCGTCGGTGCGCTTGGCAGAACCGCTCGCGGAAGTGCCCTGCGCAGGCGGCGTGGATGCGGTGGCCGCGGCGACGGTCGAAGAGGCCGGGGCCTCACCCGTCGCCTCGGCCTCCAGGACCGCGATCACCGCGCCCTCGCCCACCTTGTCGCCCACCTTGATCCGCAGCTCGCGCACGATGCCCGCATCGGACGAGGGCACCTCCATCGTCGCCTTGTCCGATTCGAGCGTGGCCAGGCCCTGGTCCTTCGCGACGCGGTCGCCGACGGCGACCAGCAGCTCGATCACGGGCACGGCGTCGAAGCCACCGATGTCGGGGACTTTCACTTCGATCTGGCGGGCCATCAGCGTTCCTCGTTTCGTGGGGTCGCGTCCGCTGCGGGCGGCGTGACCGGGGGTTCGTCGCGCACGTCGCGCTCGACGTCGTGCTGTGCATCGTTCTCGGCCAGCGCGGCGCGCTCGGCCTCGGTGGGTGGCGGCGCGGCGGCCACGTGTTCGGGCTCGACCGCCACCGCATCACCGCGCAGCAGCGCCAGCGCGTCGGCGCCGGTGTGGCCGAAGACGCTGCGCAGGTTGAGGTCGCGCTGGGGGAACGGGAACTCCACCCCGTGCTTCGCGAGCGCGGTGTGCAGCGACCAGTAATAGGCGGCGCGGACCGCCGACGGCCGCTTCGTGGCATCCGCGTTGATCCACACCACCAGCTCGAAATCCAGGCTGCTCTCGCCGAACGCGACCAGCCAGACCTGCGGCCCACGCGGGCCGTCCTGGGCGAGGGTGAAGTGCACCTCGCAGGCCGCCTCCAGCGCCGCGCGCTTCACCAGTTCCTTGTCGGTGCCATAGGCCACGCGGAACGGGACGTGCAGCCGGCGCGCGGTTTCAAGCAGCGTCCAGTTGACCACGCGCCCGCTCACGAACTCGGAGTTGGGCACGAGGATGTTGAGGTTGTCGTTGGTCATGATCCGCGTGGCGCGGATCTTGATGTCGCGCACCACGCCGTGCACGCCGGATTCGAGCTCGACGAAATCGCCGACCTTGATCGAGCGGTCGAACAGCAGGATCAGGCCGGAGACGAAGTTGTTGAAGATCGCCTGCAGGCCGAAACCCAGGCCGACGCCGAGTGCCCCGGCGAACACGGTGAAGCGCGAGATCGGGATGCCCGCCACTTCCAGCGCGAGCAGCACGCCGATCAGCAGGACCACGTAACGCAGCACGCGGCTCATGGTGTAGACCGCCGCGGCATCGGCGCCGCGACGCTCGCCCAGTCGGCACAGCGCGCGCGAGGCCATGCGCGAGCCGAACAGCGCGACCAGCAACAGCAGCAGCGCCGCGCCGAGCTCGCCGACGGTCAGGTCGAGCCCCGCGACGCGGATGAGCTCGTAGTCGAGGACGGGTTGCAGCCCCTGCCATCCGTGCTCGGCGGCGTCGCGCACGCGATCGCCGGCCTGGTCGAACTTCCGCGCGGCCGCGCCCTGCGCCATCGTCAGAGCAGGACGCGCCGCATGTCGCCGAGCACCTGCGCGAGGTATGCGGTGAAGCGCGCGGCCGATGCGCCGTCGATCACGCGATGGTCGTAGGACAGCGACAGCGGCAGGACCAGGCGCGGCTGGAAGGCCGAGCCGTCCCATACCGGGCGCATGGCCGACTTCGACACGCCGAGGATCGCCACTTCCGGCGCGTTGACGATCGGCGTGAACTTCGTGCCGCCGATGCCGCCCAGCGAGCTGATCGAGAAGCAGCCGCCGGTCATGTCGGCCGGGCCGAGCTTGCCGTCGCGCGCCTTCTTGGCGAGATCGCCCATCTCCTGCGCGATCTGCGCGAGGCCCTTGCGGTCGACGTCGCGGATCACCGGCACCACCAGCCCGTTCGGCGTGTCCGCCGCGAAGCCGATGTGGAAGTACTTCTTGAGCACGAGGCTCTCGCCCGTCGCGTCGAGCGAAGCGTTGAACGTCGGGAACTTCGCCAGCGCCGCCACCGATGCCTTCATCAGGAAGGCGAGCATCGTGAGCTTGGTCGGCTCCTTGGCCTTCGCGTATTCCTCGTTGAGCGCGACGCGCAGCGCTTCGAGATCGGTGATGTCGGCATCGTCGTGCTGCGTGACGTGCGGGATCATCGCCCAGTTGCGCGCGAGGTTCGCGCCGGAGAGTTTCTGGATGCGCGAGAGCTCGCGCGTCTCGATCTCGCCGAACTTGGCGAAATCGACCTTCGGCCACGGCAGCAGGTTGAGCCCGCCGCCCACCGATGCGACGCTTCCGGCCGCCGGCGCGACCGCGCCCTGCATCACCTGCTTGACGTGCTGCTGCACGTCTTCCTTCGTGATGCGCCCACCGCGCGCGGAGCCGGTGACGCGCGACAGGTCGACGCCCAGTTCGCGCGCGAACAGACGCACGGCGGGGCTGGCATAGGGCACCTGGTCGGGCATGAGCTCGCCGGCGTCGAAGCTCACCGGCGGCGTGCGCGGTGCGTCCGACGCGGCCTCCGTCGTGGACTTCGCACCAGCGTTCGCGTTCGGCGACGACGGCGCTGCGCCATGGGCATGCTGCGCGATCTCGCGCTGCGCGAGCTTGTCGGGCTGCCCGGAGACGGCGACCGGCTCGACGCGGTTCGGCGTTTCCGCCGGCCGCGGCTGCGCGTCACTGGTCGCCACCTGCGCGGTGTCGGCGGGCGGCTGCGCGCCATCGTTCGCGGGTGTCACACCACCGGCTGCGGGCTTCGCGGCGCTGCCGTCGGACGGCTCGATCATCGCGACCACCGCGCCCTCGGCCAGCTTGTCGCCCAGCTTGACCCGCAGCTCGCGCACCACGCCGGCGAATGGTGCGGGCACTTCCATCGTCGCCTTGTCCGATTCCAGCGTGACGAGGCCCTGGTCGGCGCTCACCGTATCGCCCACCGCGACGAGCAGTTCGATGACGGGCACGCCGTCGGAGCCACCGATGTCGGGGACGCGTGCTTCCTTCAGCTCAGCCATGCAGGGCTCCGCAGATTGCGCAAGACGGCCATTCTCGCCCGAGCCCGCGGCCACGCCAACCGCGGCGCGTGCACGCGGTGCTCACGGATGGCTAGCGAAGGCGATGTTTCGCGGACGTGGAAGCAGCCGTCCGCGAGGCAAGGGGGGTTCATGCGTGCGTGGGTACGGTGGTCGCGCCCTCCTCCCGGGCATAAACGATTACAAGGAGGCCACTCCATGAAGCACGCACTCTCCCTCGCCCTGTTGGGCACCCTCGCCGTCTCGCCCCTCGCCCTTGCGCAGCAGACGGACACCTCGGGCAAGCGCTTCGCCATCGTCGGCGGCGTGTCGCATGCCGAACCCACCGGCGACGCCACCACCGCCACCGGTATGCGCGCCGAGCTCGACGGCGACGTAGCCCCGACCGCCAGCGCGAGCTGGTACGTCAACGACAACGTGGCCATCGAGGCCTGGGGCGCGGTCGACAAGTTCGGCCACCGCGTCAGGGTCGGCGATGCCAAGGCCGGCAGCGTCGATGCGCAGCCGTACGCGGTCAGCGGCCAGTACCACTTCGGTACGGCGCAGAGCACGGTCCGCCCGTTCGTGGGCCTGGGCTACTACGAAATGAATTTCGACGGCGAGACCGCGCAGTCCGGCGGCGCGCAGGCGGGCCAGCGCGTGGGCATCGAGACCGCCAAGGGGCCGATGGCGACCGTCGGCGCGGACTTCAACATCAGCGATCGCTGGTTCGCGCGCACCGACCTGCGCTACCTGCACGGCTCGTCGGACCTGGAACTCGGCGGCGCCCCGCAGGGCGAGGTCGAGGCCAATCCGGTGATGGTCGGCATCGGTATCGGCGCGCGCTTCTGACCCGGGCGACCATCACGCATCACGACGGGCCCTTCGGGGCCCGTTTTTTGTTCCGGAACCGCGTGCGGGCTTCCGGACTCATGCGGCGCGAGGCACGTGCCGCGGACGCGGATTCCGCGGCGCGCGCGACGCCTCCGTAATCTGGGCCGGCCCGTCACCGATCGCCGTCGCCCGAGCCCGCGGCCGCAGGCCCGCGGGCGCCATCGGTTCACGCCGCTTCGCCGCCGCCACGGCTAGCCTGCGATCCCGCGTGCGGAAGGCGCTCATGACCACCCGGCTC
>CAZNRZ010000086.1:5281-9762 GCA_964575535.1 uncultured Lysobacter sp.
CGCCACGGCTAGCCTGCGATCCCGCGTGCGGAAGGCGCTCATGACCACCCGGCTCGACGGCCCCCTGCGCCGCGAAATCGACATCGAAGGCGAGGCCTACACGCTCACGGTCGATCCGGACGGCCTGCGACTGGTTCCCAAGGGCCGCCGCAAGGGCTTGGAGCTGCGCTGGTCCGAACTGGTCAGCGGCGACGCCGCGCTCGCCGCTGCCCTGCAGGGCAGCCTCGCCTCGCTGCGGCGCTGAGCCATGCCCGAGGGTCCGTCGCTGGTGATCCTGCGCGAGGCGGCCACGCCGCTGGTGGGGCTGAAGCTGCGCGAAGTCGAGGGCAATACCCGCATCGACCTCGAGCGCCTGCGCGGGCGCCGCCTCGAAGCCGTACACACCTGGGGCAAGCACTTCCTGATGGATTTCGGGACCGTCTCGGTGCGCGTGCACATGCTGATGTTCGGCAGCTGGTGCCTCGACAGCCGCAAGGACAAGCCCGTGCGGCTGGGCCTGCATTTCACCCGTGGCCGCGAACTCAACTTCTATTCCAGCGCGGTGCGCTACATCGACGAGCCGCTCGACGAGGTCTACGACTGGTCGGCCGACGTCATGGCCGACGAATGGAACCCGCGCGCCGCGCGCCGCAAGCTCAAGGCCATGCCCGACGCGATCGCCGCCGATGCCCTCCTCGACCAGGACGTGTTCGCTGGCGTGGGCAACATCATCAAGAACGAGGTGCTGCATCGCATCCGCGTGCATCCCGAGACGCGCATCGGCGACCTGCCGCCGCGCAAGCTCGGCGAGCTGATCAAGCAGGCCCGCGAATACAGCTTCGATTTCCTGCACTGGAAACAGGAATTCACCCTTCGCCAGCACTGGCAGGTGCACGCGAAGAAGACCTGCCCGCGCGACGGCACCCCGCTGGGCTACGCCAAGCATCTCGGCCGCCTGCAGCGGCGCGCGTTCTGGTGCGATACCTGCCAGCGCCGCTACGGCGGGGAATGACGCGCGGTCAGTCGCCGATGATGCGCAGGCCGAAGATCATCGAAGCGAAGCCGACGTGGCGCGCGTTGCCGCGCAGGTTGAGCTTCACGGTGACGGGCTTCTTGAAGAACTGGTCGGCCTGCGCCGGCGTCAGGCCGTAGGCGTCGATCAGGTTGCGTCGGGTGATGAAGCCGGCGATGCAGACCGCCGAATCGCGCGTGCGCTCGGTGAATCCGACGCCCGGCGCCAGCGGCACCTCGAAGATCTCCGCGGAGGTCATGCCGGTTTCGAGCCGGCCGCCGAAAGGTGCCCCGGTGGTGGGGTCGATCAATGCCGGGTCGGCGAGCACCGGGCTCTCGACGGTGAGCGTGGGATTGAGCGTCAGCCGTCCGATCACGGGCGTCGCGGTGCTGTTCTGCCAGTTCACGGTCAGCACCGGCGAGAACCAGTAGCAGAGCAGCGACTTGCTGGCCTTCGCGGGCAGCTTGATGCGCACCATGTCGGGGAAGTCGAAGGCGGTCGCGGCGGGCTCCGGCGCGAGCACCTGGCAGGGCGACGGATCCGCCGGGTCGCAGCTGCCGGCCAGTGTCACGAAGGCGTTGGTGACGCCCAGCCAGGTGAGGCTGCGGCCGAAGGAATCGACGTCGCCGACGTCCTCCACCGTGACGTCGCCCGCGGCCGTAGCGGCAGCCCGCGTGCCGCGCGTGAGCGGCAGCGCGCTCGCCGCGGGCAGCAGGTCGGCACTGCGCGCCTCCGGCGCCAGACGCGTGGCGCGCACGCCGGTGGCGGCGAGGACCAGGGCGCCGATCCCGAGGGCGATCCCGGCGACGAACAGGGGCTTGATCAGGCGTTGCATGGTGGCGCTCCGCGGTGTGGGGTGCGCGGAGCATGGCGAGCGCCTGCGGTCGCGGCGCCGCCGCCCGTCGGTTTTACGGAGTCGTAACGATGTCGGGCGCCGGCCGCGTCGAAACCACCCGCTCCCGACGCAGCAGATAGAGCCCGCTGCCGACGATGATCGCCGCGCCCGCCCAGGTCACTGCATCGGGCAGCACGCCCCAGACCGCGAGATCGAGCAGCACGCCCCAGACCAGCGCGGTGTATTCCAGCGGCGCGATCGCCGAGGCCTCGCCCAACCGGAACGCCTCGGTGATGGCGTACTGCCCGAGCGCGCCGCCGATGCCCACGCCCGCGATCAGCCACGCGTCCTCCATGCGCAGCGCCACCCAGCCGGGCAACGCGAGCAGGCCCGCGCCGACGGCCATCATCGCCATCAGCCAGACCATCATGGCCTGCGTGGAATCGGTGCGCGCCAGCACGCGCACGGTGATCGCGCTGACCGAATACATCAGCGCCGCGACCAGCACGGCCAGCGAGGCCAGGCTCATCAGACCCTCGCCCGTGGGCCGCAGCAGCACCAGCACGCCGAGCAGGCCCACGCCGATCGCGGTCCAGCGCCGCGGCCCCACGCGCTCGCCCAGCATGGGCACCGACAGCGCGGTGATCAGCAGCGGGGCGACGAAGAAGATCGAGTAGGCGGTCGACAGCGGCAGCGTCTTCAGCGCGTAGACGAACGAGGCCATCATCGCGATGCCCAGGCCGCCGCGCAGCAGATGCAGCGACCAGCGCGCGCGCAGCAGCGTGGGCCCGCCGCCACTGGCGAGCGCCCACACCAGCACGAACGGCAGCGAGGCCGCGCCGCGCAGCGCGGCCACCTGGAACGGCGGGTAATGCGAAGAGAGCTGCTTGAGGCCGGCGTCCATCAGCGAGAACAGCGCGACGGCGACGAGCATCAGCACCGCCGCGCGCAGCGGGCGGCTTTCGGGAACGGGCATGGCTTCGCGACGCCGACGCGGGGGATCGTTACGTTGACCGCCCGTCGCGACGCGCGCAAGCCAACGCATGGCCGATGCGATGTGCGAGCACGGCCGAATGCGCCGTCGCGAAGCCCAGCAGCGCGCCGCCCAGCGCCACCGCGTGCCGGTGCGCCGCGGCATCGCCGGCCAGCCAGTCCATCGCGATCCACGCCAGCCGCGCGAGCAGCACCAGCGCCACCAGCAGCACCATCCAGCGATTCGGCGCGAGATGGGCGGCGCCCTGTTCGACATCGACACCCGCCAGCGCAGCCGCGAGCAGGCCGAGTGCGAGGCCGGCGGCGGTCGCGACGAGCAGCTCGGCGCCGGCCGGCGTCGCCATCCCGCCCGCGAACCCGAGCGCGACGACGAGGAACAGGCCCAGGCCGAACACCAGCACCACCCGCCGCAGCCGGTATGGCCACAGCAGCACGCGCCGGCGCAGATGCCCCGTGCGCACGCGCCGCCACAGGGTGAAAGGCCAGGCCAGCAGCGCGAGCGCGAACAGGGCGACGAGCAGGAGCACGGGAAGCAGCAGCGGCATGCCGGCAGCCTGCGCAGCGCCGCGCGAGGGGACGGTCAAGGCCGCGCCGGGTAGGCTGTGCGCTTTCGCACCGGAGCCTTCCATGCCTTCCTTCGACATCGTCTCCGAAGTCGACCCGCACGAGCTGACCAATGCGGTCGACCAGGCCAACCGCGAGCTCTCCACCCGTTTCGACTTCAAGGGCGTGGAGGCGAGCTTCGAGCACGAGGGCGAGGCCATCACGCTGTCGGCGCCCAGCGACTTCCAGCTCAAGCAGATGACCGACATCCTGCGTGCGCGCCTGATCGCGCGTGCGATCGACGTGCGCTGCCTGGAATTCAAGGACGTGCTGACGAATGTCGCGGGCGCGCGGCAGACGGTGCTGGTCAAGCAGGGCATCGAGCGCGAGCTGGCGAAGAAGATCCAGAACGCGATCAAGGAGGCCAAGCTCAAGGTCGACAGCCAGATCAATGGCGACAAGCTGCGCGTCACCGGCAAGAAGCGCGACGACCTGCAGGCCGCGATGGCCCTGCTGCGCGCCGCGGAATTCGAGCGGCCGCTGCAGTTCGACAACTTCCGCGACTGAGCCATGGCGCCGGCGCCGCGACGCGGAACGGGCTGGCCGCGGCGGTGCGGCCGTCCGGTTCCCGCCCGGCGCAACGACGAAGCGGCGCATGCATGCGCCGCCATCCGAATCCGCATACCCCGTGCACCGGCCCCGCCCTGACATGAGCGCATCCGACGAATCGCCCGAAGTCGCCGCCACGCGCCGCTGGCTGGAGCGCGCGGTGATCGGGCTGAACCTCTGCCCCTTCGCCAAGGCCGTGCACGTCAAGCGGCAGGTGCGCTACGTGCTGGCCGCGGCCACCACGACCGATGCGCTGCTCGACGTGCTGGAGGCCGAGCTGGGCCACCTGCACGCGGCCGACCCGGACGTACTCGACACCACGCTCATCGTGCATCCGCACGTGCTGCAGGGCTTTCTCGACTACAACGACTTCCTGGACACGGCCGACGCCTGCATCGACCGCCTCGGCCTGCGCGGCGAGATCCAGGTCGCCAGCTTCCATCCCGATTACGTGTTCGCCGGCGAGGCGCCCGACGATCCCGCCAACGCCACCAACCGCTCGCCCTATCC
>CAZNRZ010000087.1:0-9633 GCA_964575535.1 uncultured Lysobacter sp.
GGCCAGTACTTGTGCTGGCGCAGCGTGGCGAGCGGGAACGCGGCGAGTTCGCGCGGATAGGCGTGCGTCCACTCGCTGGCAGTGACCGCCGTCGCCGTGTGCGGTGCATGCTTGAGCGGGTTGTCGTCGCGATCGAGCCGGCCTTCCTCCACCGCGCGGATCTCGTCGCGGATCTGGATCATCGCGTCGATGAAGCGGTCGAGTTCGTGCAGCGATTCGCTCTCCGTCGGCTCGACCATCAGCGTGCCGGCCACCGGGAAGCTCAGCGTGGGCGCGTGGAAGCCGAAGTCGATCAGGCGCTTGGCGACGTCTTCGGCGCTGATGCCGGTGGCGTCCTTGAGCGGGCGCAGGTCGAGGATGCACTCGTGGGCGACGAGGTCGTTGCGGCCCGAGTACAGCGTTTCGTAGTGCGGCGCGAGACGCCTGGCGATGTAGTTCGCGTTGAGCAGCGCCACCTGCGTGGCGCGGCGCAGGCCTTCGGCGCCCATCATCGTGACGTACATCCAGCTGATCGGCAGGATCGACGCCGAGCCGAAGTTCGCCGCCGACACCATGCCGACGTCGCCGGTGCCCACGCCCGGCGTGCGCACGCCGGTGCTGTCCAGCGCGCCCGGCAGGAACGGCGCCAGGTGCGATTTCACCGCGCACGGACCCACGCCCGGGCCGCCGCCGCCATGCGGAATGCAGAAGGTCTTGTGCAGGTTGAGGTGTGAAACGTCCGAGCCCCACTTGCCGGGCTTGGCCACGCCCACCAGCGCGTTCATGTTCGCGCCGTCGGTGTACACCTGGCCGCCGTGCGCGTGCACGATCTCGCAGATCTCGACCACGTCCTCCTCGAACACGCCGTGCGTGGAGGGGTAGGTCATCATGATCGCGGCCAGGCGGTCGGAATACTTCTCCGCCTTCGCGCGGATGTCGGCCACGTCGACGTTGCCGTTGGCGTCGCAGCGGGTCACCACGACCGTCATGCCGCACATCTGCGCGGATGCGGGGTTCGTGCCGTGCGCGGATTCGGGGATCAGGCAGATGTCGCGATGCGCCTCGCCGCGCGAGCGGTGGTAGGCACGGATCGCCAGCAGGCCGGCGTATTCGCCCTGCGCGCCCGAGTTCGGCTGCAGGCTCACCGCGTCGTAGCCGGTGATCTCCACCAGCATCTGCTCGAGCGTGCCGATCAGCTCGCGATAGCCCTCGGCCTGCTCGGCGGGGCTGAGCGGATGGATGTTGGCGAACTCCGGCCAGGTGACCGGGATCATCTCGGCCGTGGCATTGAGCTTCATCGTGCACGACCCCAGCGGGATCATGGTGCGATCCAGCGCGAGGTCCTTGTCGGCGAGCATGCGCATGTAGCGCAGCAGCTCGTGCTCGCTGTGGTGCGTGTTGAAGACCGGATGCGTGAGGAACTGCGATGTGCGAAGCAGCGCCTGCGGCAGGGCGTCCGCCGCTTCGGTGTCGAGCGCGTCGATGTCGGCGATATCCGCGCCGAAGACGCGGCCGAGGGCGATCACGTCCTCGCGCGTCGTGGTCTCGTCGAGGCTCAGGCCAAGGCTGGCGCCGTCGATCGGACGCAGGTTGATGCCGGCCTCGCGTGCCTTCGCATGCAGCGCGCCGGCGTCGATGCCCGTGATGTGCAGCGTGTCGAAGAAACTCTCGCCGACCCGCATGCCCGCAGCGCGCAGCGACGTGGCGAGGATCGCGGTCAGGCGATGCACGCGGCGTGCGATGCGGGTGAGCCCTTCCGGCCCGTGGTAGACGGCATACATGCTCGCCATCACCGCCAGCAGCACCTGCGCGGTGCAGATGTTGCTCGTCGCCTTCTCGCGGCGGATGTGCTGCTCGCGGGTCTGCAGCGTCAGGCGGTAGGCGGGCTTGCCCTCCACGTCGATCGACACGCCGATCAGGCGGCCGGGCATGGAGCGCTTGAACGCGTCCCGGCAGGCCATGAAGGCGGCATGCGGGCCGCCGAAGCCGAACGGCACGCCGAAGCGCTGGCTGTTGCCGACGACGATGTCCGCGCCCCATTCGCCCGGCGCCGCAATCAGCGTGAGTGCGAGCAGGTCGACCGCCACGCAGACGATGCCACCGCGCGCATGCACCGCTTCGCCCAGCGCGCGGTAGTCACGGACCTCGCCGAACGTGGTCGGGTACTGCAGCAGCACGCCGAAGGCGTCGGTGTCGATCGCCTGCGCGTCGTCGCCGATCACCAGCTCGATGTCGAGCGGCTCCGCACGCGTGCGCAGTACGGCGAGCGTCTGCGGATGCACGCCGCTGCTGACGAAGAACACGTTGGACTTCGACTTCGCCGAACGCTTGGCCAGCGTCATCGCCTCGGCGGCCGCGGTGGCCTCGTCGAGCAGCGAGGCGTTGGCGATCTCCATGCCGGTGAGGTCGGCGACCATGGTCTGGAAGTTGATCAGCGCTTCCATGCGGCCCTGGGAGATCTCGGCCTGGTACGGCGTGTAGGCCGTGTACCAGGCGGGGTTCTCGAGGATGTTGCGCAGGATGACGTTCGGCGTCTGCGTGCCGTAATAGCCCTGGCCGATGAAGCTGCGGAAGACGCTGTTCTTCGACGCGATGCCGCGGATCTTGGCGAGCGCCTCGACCTCGGTGATCGGCTCGGGCAGCGCGAGTGCGGTCGCCGACTTGATGCTGCCGGGCACGATGGCGTCGGTGAGTGCATCCAGCGACTCGTGGCCGACGGTGCGCAGCATGTGCGCGATCTCGGCGTCGTTGGGGCCGATGTGTCGCTCGATGAAGCCGTCGTGGTGCTCGAGGGCGCGGAGGGAAGCAGGCTGGTTCATGGCGGAGTCCGGAGCGGCGAGGAGGGGCTGTGCAATGCGTCCGCGGCGACGTGCCATCGCGATGCGGCCGACTGCCCGCCGGCTTCGGGCCGGTGGGCGCCCCTCTGTCCTTTTGCCTGAGAGTTTGGAAGCGCGGGGGAGGTGCGCGCTTCTTGCCCCTTCGGCGCCGGATCGAACCGGTCTCTCCAGAGTCTGTACACGCCGGCGGTGTGGGGCCTGAGCGATTCCGGGCGATTGCGCCTTCGGCAGCGGGCTTGCGGCCCGCTTCTCCCACCGGGTGCTTCGGCCCGCATTGTAGCCGGGCCGCGGCGTACGGGGCCGGCCGGCTACGATCGCGCATCATTCATGGAGTTGCCGATGTCGCCTCGCACCCAGTTGTTCCTGCTGCTTGTTCTCGCGAGCGGCGTTGCCCGCGCCGGCGCGCTGCATATTCCGGACGTCGCGATTCCCGGGCTGCCGGAGCAGGGGGCCTCGGTGGGTGATTTCATCCCGGCGGGCTGGCGCATCGAGTCGCGCCTCGACGGTGCGATCGACGCGGACGCACGGGCCGACGTCGTACTGCTGCTTCGATCGGACGACCCGCGCAACGTCGTCGACAACGACGGGCTCGGCGCACCGCGACTCGACACCAATCCCCGGGTGCTGGCCGTACTGCGCGCGGACGCTGTGTCGGGCTACCGGCTGCTCGTGCAGGACGCTCGGCTGATTCCGCGGCACGAGAACCCGGTGATGAGCGATCCGCTGGAGGAGGGCGGCCTGTCGCTGGCGCGCCGCGTGCTGAAGGTGACACTGGGTGCTTTCGCCAGCGCCGGCTCGTGGTCGATGGGCTCGACGACCTATGCGTTCCGGCTGCAGGACGGCTGCATGCGCCTGATCGGCTACGACGACCGCAGCGTGCACCGCGGCAGCGGCAGGATCGACGAGACGAGTGTCAACCTGCTCACCGGCCGCGCACTGCGGCGCGAGGGGTCGATCGAGTCGGCTGCCGTGCGCGAGACGCGTACCGCCTCGTCGCGGCGGGGCGTGGTCTGCCTGCAGGGCGTGGGCGACGGCTTCGCGTTCGATCCCGGCCTCGACGGCCGCTGATACGCGGCGCGGCTAGGCGACGCCCGGCGTCGCCGCCTCCTCGGCCGCCTGCAACTGCAGCTGCCAGAGCTGCGCGTAATGCCCGTCAGCCGCGATCAGCTGCTCGTGCGTGCCCGCCTCGACGATGCGGCCCGCATCCATCACCAGGATGCGGTCGGCGTTCATGACGGTGGACAGGCGATGTGCGATCACCAGCGTCGTGCGCCCTTCGGCGATGCGCTCGAGTTCGGCCTGGATCGCCTTCTCCGAGCGTGAGTCGAGTGCGGACGTCGCCTCGTCGAAGATCATGATCGCCGGGTTCTTGAGCAGCGCACGCGCGATGGCCACGCGCTGCTTCTCGCCGCCGGAAAGCTTGAGCCCGCGCTCGCCCACCTCGGTTTCGTAGCCGTCGGGCATCGCGAGGATGAAGTCGTGGATGTGCGCCGCGCGCGCGGCGGCCTCGACGTCCTCGCGCGTGGCATCGGGGCGGCCGTAGAGGATGTTGTAGAAGATCGTGTCGTTGAACAGGACGGTGTCCTGCGGCACCGTCGCGATCGCCGCGCGCACCGAGGCCTGGGTCAGGTCGCGAAGATCGTGGCCATCGATGCTGATGCGGCCGGCGCCCGGGTCGTAGAAGCGGTACAGCAGGCGCGCCATCGTCGACTTGCCCGAGCCCGAATGGCCCACCACCGCCACGGTGTGCCCGGACGGAATCTCGAAGCTCACGCCCTTGAGGATCTCGCGGCGCGGGTCGTAGGCGAAGCGCACGTCCTCGAAGCGCAGGTGCGCCTGCCGCGTATGCAGCGCCTGCGCGCCGGGGCGGTCCTGCACGTCCAGGCGCTCGTCCAGCAGGCCGAACAGCCGCTCCATGTTGGTCAGCGCCTGCTTGATCTCGCGGTACATCATGCCGAGGTAGTTCAGCGGCGCCGCCAGCTGCAGCAGGTAGGCATTGACCAGCACCAGGTCGCCGAGCGTGAAATCGCCGGCGACCACGCCCGCCGCCGCGCGCCACATCAGGCCGGTAACGCCCAGCGAAACGATCGCCGCCTGCCCGACGTTGAGCACGGCCAGCGATTTCAGGCTCATCACTGTGGCCTCCTCGACGCCGCGCAGGTTCGCGTCGTAGCGCGACGCCTCGTGCTCCTCGTTGCCGAAGTACTTCACCGTCTCGTAGTTGAGCAGCGAATCGATGGCGCGCGCATTGGCCTTGGTGTCCGCCTCGACCTTCGCGCGGTAGTAGCGCGTGCGCCACTCGGTGACGGCGAAGGTCCAGCCCATGTACGCGGCGAGCGTTGCCAGCGTGATCGCGCCGAATTCCCAGCCGTAGGCGACGGTGAGCAGCACCGTCACCAGCGTGACTTCGATCGCGGTCGGGATGATGGTGTAGATCGTCCAGTCGAGCAGGTCGGTGATCGCGGTGCCGCCGCGCTCCACGTCGCGCGAGACGCCGCCGGTGCGGCGCTGCAGGTGGAAGCGCAGGCTCAGCGCGTGAAGGTGGCGGAACACTTCCAGCGTCACCTCGCGCGCGGTGCGCGCCATCACCCGCGCGAACACCACCTGGCGCAACTCGGTGAACAGGTTCGAGCCCACGCGGGCTGCGCCATAGGCGGCGAGCAGCAGAACCGGGAGCAGGCGCAGGTCGGGCTCGACATCGAGCGTGTCGACGATGCGCTTGAGCAGCAGCGGCACCGTGAGCAGCAGCAGCTTGGCGACCAGCAGGCAGGCCAGCGCGATGGCGATGCGGCGGGTATGCGGTCGCAGGTAGGGCAGCAGGGCGCGGAGGATGCCGAAGTCGCTGCGCTGCGTGCCGCGATCGCGCACGGTGAGGGGCGTGGGGTCCATCGCATCAAGCTATGGGCGTGGCGCGGGCACGGCAAGCCGGCGCTGCGGGATGGTGCATCCGCGGCGATCGGGATGCTGCGTCCCCGCATGTGCAGGCAGCCTGTGCCCGCGGGTCGCTAAGCTGTGCGGCCCCGTCGCGAGCGTCGCCGATGACCGAACACCGCCCGTCGACGCGCCGCCTCGCCCTGCTGCTGGGCGGGCTGGCCATGTTCGGGCCGTTCTCGATCGACACGATCTTCCCGGCCTTTCCCGCGATCGGGCGCCAGTTCGGCGCCAACGCGGTGGCGATGCAGCAGACCATCAGCGTCTACCTGGTCGCCTACGCGGTCACCAGCCTGCTGCACGGGCCACTCTCGGACGCGATCGGCCGGCGACGCGTGATCCTGGGCGGGCTGGTCGTCTTCGCGATCGCATCGGCCGGCTGCGCGCTCGCCACCGACCTGCCGACGCTGCTCGCGTTCCGCGCCCTGCAGGGGCTGTCGTCGGGCGTGGGGCTGATCGTCGGCCGCGCGGTGATCCGCGACGTGCTGCACGGCCCCGACGCGCAGCGGCTGATGAGCCAGGTGTCGATGATCTTCGGCATCGCGCCGGCCATCGCGCCCATCGTGGGCGGTTGGATCCTCGGATGGAGCCACTGGCCGATGATCTTCTGGTTCCTGGTCGCGTTCGCGCTCGCGCTGATCGCGGCGGCCCGGGCGATGCTTCCGGAAACGCATCCGCCCGCCGCGCGCCTGAAGTTCGTGCCGCGGCACCTGCTGCGCGACTACGCGGCGATCTTCGTCAATCCACGTTTCCAGCGGCTGTCCGCGGCATCGGCCTTCAATTTCGCCGCGCTGTTCCTCTACATCGCATCGGCGCCCGCGCTGGTGCTCGAACTGCTACGGCTCGACGGGGAACATCTGGACGAGACGCAGTTCGGCTGGTTCTTCGTGCCCACCATCGGCGGCATGGTGCTGGGTGCGTTCGTCTCCGGCCGCGCGGCGGGGCGCCTGAGCGGCGATCGCCTCGTGCAGCTGGGTTTCCTCGCGGGCGCCGTCGCGATGGCGCTCAACCTCGCCTACACCTTCACCGCGCCCACGCTGGAGCTGCCGTGGGCGGTGATACCCACCAGCCTGCACGCCTTCGGCCTCGCGCTGGTGTTCCCGGTGATCACGCTGTCGGTGCTCGACATGTACCCGCGCCAGCGCGGCTCGGCATCGTCGCTGCAGGCATTTACGAGCCTCGTGCTGAACGCGCTGATCGCGGGCGTGGCCTCGCCCTGGCTGGCGCACGATGCACGCTGGCTCGCGGTGGCCGCGGCGGCGATGGTCGCGATCGCGTGGGGGTTCTGGTGCTGGGAATCGCGGCGTTCGCTGCAGCCCGCGGCCCGCCCGGAAGCGGTCGAGCTTCCGGGCGAGGGGGGCTGATCCCTCAGCGCCGCAGGCTGCGGTTCCGGACGTCCTCGATCACGCGCCGCACGGGCTGCGTCGGCGCAACGCGCTGCTTCGCGGTCGGGGTGACCGGCGCAGGCGAGGACGACGGGCCGGACGCCGGCGGCAGCAGCGGGGCGCTGCCGTTCATGGCCACGTCCTCCGCGGCCAGATACTGCTTAACGTTCGGGAACAGCACGTCCAGCCGCGAGTAGTAGTCGCGATTGCCGCTATTGGCGATCGAGCCCGCATTGGCGCAGGACGCGCTTCCGCCGTAGAGCCCGCCACGCAACTCGTAGCCGGCGCGCGAGAGCGTGAACAGGGCCGAGCCGCTGCTGCCGCCCTCGGTCGTGCCGCTGAGCCAGCCGACCTCGTGGTTCACGCTGTCCGACGTGAGGTGCTGGCCACTCGAAACCTTCTTCGCATCGCCGCGCGGATGGTGGATCGCCAGCACCGCGGCCGACTGCGCGAGCGGCCCGGCATTCCACCCGGCGAAGTACGCGCCCGCCGGCGCGGGATTGTTGAGACGCAGCAGCATGCCGTCGGTGTCGGCATCGGAATACAGATAGGCCGCGCCGCCGCTCAGCTGCGTACGGCTGGCGCTGACGCCGCTGCGGCAGGCGGTCGCTTCGTAGTTCCAGAACGTATTGAGCGTGTTGGCGACCGTCTGTACCGCGCTCGGCACCGGTGCGCCGCTGCTGAAGCAGTGGTTCGCGCCGTAGAAGTAGGGCACCTGGGTCGAGCCCGTGGTGTCGGCCAGCAGCGTGCCCGTGCAGATGTACGTGCTTCCGCCCTTGACGTACTGCATGTGCGCGACCGCGTTCTTCGCGTTGACGAAGTGCGGGCCGAGTTCGTCCAGACGGCAGGCGGTGTCGACGTTGCAGCTGCCCGATTCCCCGATCTTCTCGATGATCTTGAAATCGTTGCGGCTGTTGGCCAGCAGATGCGAGAGCTGCGGCGCACGCAGCTGCACCGCCCCTGCGGCGACGCCGGCGGGCCGGTAGATCTCGATGATCTGGGTGTCGCCGTCGGTGCTGGGCGTCCAGTACAGGCCGTCGCTGCCCGGCAGCTGCCGGGCTTCGGCGCCGCTGACCACCGCGACCACGCGGCCCGGATCATCGGAACCCGCGAAGCGCAGCTCGACGCGCGGATCCAGCGAACGCGAGTCGATGCCCAGCCGCAGTGCGAGGGCATCGGGAGAGTGCACCTGGAAACGGGCCACGTGCGCCCCCGCGCCCACAGGGACCCAGCGCAGCGTCGTCGACGACGCCAGCGCCTCGAGCGCGGCGCGGCGCGGCAGGCCGATCCGCGTCGCCTTGAGCTCGCCGCGGGCATTCGACTGCTGCACTTCGAGCAGCCGGCGCGGTGCGACTTCGCGGTAGCGGATGGACGCGGCCCGCGCGGCCGGGAACGCGGCCATCTTCCAGGCAGGCGCGCGCTGCACCGGCGTGCGGCTGTATTCGCCGGTGGCCTGAGGCGGAGCGGCGACGGACGTGCCCACGGCAAGCGCGGCGACCAATGCGAGGGCGGTACGGTGGGCTGTCATGCAATTCGTCCCGGGGTCGTTGGTGGACGGCGGCATGTATCCATGCCGGCCCGCAGCTGTGGACGGACGCGCCGCCGGCGCGCCCGCCCCGGAAGCATCAGCCGCGCGGTGCCGCGCTGCCGGCGGCGGCAGGCGTGGACGGGCTCGCGGTCGCCGCGGTGGCGCCTGCGGGGTTCCATCCGCAGGTCCGGCCCTCGTTCTGCTGCTTCAGCCATTCCTGCAGCGGCGCGAAATACTCGAGGATGGCCGAGGCATCCATGCGCTCGCCGCCGGTGAGTTCCTTCATCGTCGCCTGCCAGGGCTGGCTCGCGCCCTTCTGCAGCATGCTCCAGAACTTGCGGCCCGCCGCCGGGTTGCCATGGAAGCTGCATTCGTACAGCGGGCCGGTATGGCCGGACGCATCGCACAGCGACTTGTAGAACTGGAACTGCAGCACGTGCGAGAGGAAGTAGCGCGTGTACGGCGTGTTGCCCGGCACGTGGTACTTGGCGCCCGCGTCGAAGTGGTCCTCGCCGCGCGCAGTGGCCGGGGCGACGCCCTGGTACTTCGCCTTGAGGTCCCACCACGCCTTGTTGTACTGCTCCGGCTTGATCGAGCCGTCGAACACGCCCCAGCGCCAGCGGTCGATCATCAGGCCGAACGGCAGGAACGAGACCTTCGCCAGCGCCATGCGCATCTGCGCGTTGATCAGGGACTCGTTGCTCTGCTGCTGCTCGCCGACCAACCCGATCGACTGCAGATAGCCCGGCGTCATCGCCAGCACCATGGTGTCGCCGATGGCCTCGTGGAAGCCGTCGTGCGCGCCGGCCTGGAACAGCGGCGGCTGCGCGTTGTAGGCCAGGTAGTAATAGACGTGGCCGAGTTCGTGGTAGATCGTGGTGAAGTCTTCCTCGTTCGGCTTGATGCACATCTTGGTGCGCACGTCGCCGGACATGTTCATGTCCCAGGCGCTGGCGTGGCAGACCACGTCGCG
>CAZNRZ010000088.1:0-9553 GCA_964575535.1 uncultured Lysobacter sp.
CGAAAGCGGGGTCCAAGGACGTTGCAGTGGGAATACTTCGTCCTACCTTCGCCTTTGCCTTTGCCTTTGCCTTTGCCCTTGCCCTTGCCCTTGCCCTTGCCTTTGCTCGTCATCCCCGCGAAGGCGGGGATCCAGTGACCTTCGCTGTTCGCTTCCTATCGAACGAACATCAAAAGCGTTTCGTGCGCTTACGCGCCCGAGTCACTTTCTTTGCTGGTGCAAAGAAAGTAACCAAAGAAAGCACCTTCCCCGACGGATCTACAGCTCGCGATCGGGCGAAAACTGCGCGGATTTCCACACTCGGCATCCTGCCTCGGGTGGAAACGGCGCACTTCCTGTGCGCCGCCCTTCGGGTCTCACGATTGGCGTTGGCTGCCGTGAGTGTGGGAAGGCAACGGCAACGGCGAACGCAACCGCACCGCAACGTCAAAGACGCTGGCGTGTCGAACGCCCGGCGCGGTCCTAGACCCGGTACGCCACCGTCTTCATCACCTTCGACGCCACCGCCATCAGCTGCGGAATCGGCATCGGCAGGCGGCGTGCGCCGGCCGCTTCGGCGTTGTCGGCGTGGCGTGCCTCGTCGGCCTTCATGACCTCGAGGATCGCGCGGCTGCGCACGTCCGCGGCGGGCAGCGATTCGAGGTGTTCGTCGATGTGCGCTTCGACCTGCCGCTCGGTCTCGACCACGAAGCCGAGGTTCCAGCCGTCGCCGCGCAGGCCCGCGGCGAGGCCGATGCCGTAGGCGCCCGCGTACCACAGCGGATTGAGCAGGCTCGGGCGGCTGCCGAGTTCGCGCAGGCGATCGGCGCACCAGGCCAGGTGGTCGGTCTCTTCCTGCGCCGCGTGCATGAGGTGCCCACGCGTGCGTGCATCGCGCGCCACCGAGGCCTGGCCCACGTACAGCGCCTGCGCGCAGACCTCGCCGACGTGGTTGATGCGCATCAGCCCCGCCGCGTGCCGGCGTTCGGCCTCGTCGAGCACGATGTCGGGCGCATCGCCGGCCGGGTTGCGGCGCAGGGCGGGCGGATCGCCGGCCACGGTTTCCAGGGCGCGCTGGGCGGTGTCGATCCAGCGATCGAGCGCGGTGAGGCGGCGTGTCGTCATGCCGCGGAGTCTAGCGTCGGTGCGCGTTCGCCCGGCGTGTCGGACAGATGCCGTGCGAGGAATTCGAGTGGATGCTCGACCGGCACCGCGGTGCCGGTCTGCAGATGCAGGCGGCAGCCGATGTTCGCGCTGAGCAGGCGCTGCGCGTCGCTGGAATGCAACTGGTCCAGCAGCGGCTGGCGATAGCCCGCTGCGCGTGCCGGGTCGCCGAGGAACTGCGTGCCGGACGCGCCGCAGCAGCCCGCGCCCGCGTCGAGCGGGATCACCGTGGTCTGCGGCACGGCGGCGAGCAGGCGCCGCAGCGCGGGTGTGCTGCCGACGACGTTGCGCTGGGTGCAGGGCAGGTGGAGTGCGACGCGTTCGGCGGAGGGCCGGAAGGCGAGGGTGTCGATGCGATCCGCGAGCAGGCTCAGGGCGTCGACGGCGCGCGAGCCCCCGGGCAGGCCGCCGGCCACTGCTTCATGGCAGCCGCTGGCCAGCGTGACGACCGTCGCGTGCCCGGCGAACGCCGTCGCGTTACCGGCGGCGAGGGCCGAGGCCGTGGCGATGTCGCCCCCATGGGCATGCAGGCTGCCGCAGCAGGACTGGCCCTCGGGCACCACGACGTCCACGCCCGCTGCCGCGAGCAGGCGGGCCAGCGCAGCGCGCGCCGGCGACTCGTAGCTTCGCGCCGCGCAGCCGACAAACAGGGCGACGACCGGGCGGCGCGCCAGGGCGGTCAGTGATTCCGCGGGCGTGAGTCGATGCCGGGATGGCCCGTCGCCGGGTCGCGAGGCCGGCTCCGGGGCCATGTGGTCCTGTCGTGCGGATGTCCTTGGGAGCGGGCCACCGCCCGTTCGCAGGGGATCGTCAGGATGAGGGCGCGGCGGCGGCGCGACGGGCCGCCATCGCATCGGCCAAGCGGGCGCGGCGACGCGGTAGACGGCAAGCGCGGCATCCAGCCGTCGCGGCCGCGCGGCCAGCCATTCGAGCAGCCGCTGGACCACGCCGGGCGGGCGCCGCGCACGCTGGCGACCGCGCGCTTGAACCAGCAGCTCGCCGAAGCGTATCCCCGCGGGGCAGACCGCCTCGCAGGCGCGGCAGGCGAGGCAGTGGTCGAGATGGGCATCCCCGGCGGCGGTCGGCGGGATCGCCTCCAGCGCCCAGGCCCGGGCCAGCGCGATGCGGCCGCGCGGCGATTCAGGCTCCATCCCGTCCTGCCGGTAGGTCGGGCAGGCCGGCAGGCAGAGGCCGCACTGCACGCACTGGTCGGCGAGCGCGACCAGCGGGTCGGCCGAGGGCGCTCGGGGGGCGGTGGGCATGGCCGGCGATGCTAGCACGCGGTCTTGACGCGGCTTGCACGCGCTCGCGGGGCCGGCTATAGTTCCGCTTCTTTGTCGCGGGCTCCCGCGGCAACGCGGCATTCCACAACGCGTGGCGAAGTTCGGACCGCTCCGGCGCGTCCCAACCAACCCGACCAGGCACTCACCAAGAGTTTTGTCATGAAGACCTTTACCGCCAAGTCCGAGACCGTCCAGCGCGACTGGTATCTCGTCGACGCCTCCGGCAAGACCCTCGGCCGCCTGGCCTCGGAGCTCGCCCGCCGCCTCCGCGGCAAGCACAAGCCCGTGTTCACCCCGCACGTCGATACCGGCGACTACCTCATCGTGGTCAATGCCGAGAAGATCACGGTGACCGGCAACAAGCTGGCCGACAAGAAGTACCACCGCTTCACCGGCTACGTCGGCAACCTCAAGACCGAGACCCTGTCGCAGGCGCTCGAGCGCCACCCGGAGCGCGTGATCGAGATCGCGGTCAAGGGCATGCTGCCGAAGGGCCCGCTCGGCCGCGCGATGTACCGCAAGCTCAAGGTCTACAAGGGTGCCGAGCATCCGCACGCCGCCCAGCAGCCGCAGGTCCTGGATATCTAAGTCATGGCAACCAATCAGAATTACGGCACCGGCCGCCGCAAGTCCTCCACCGCCCGCGTGTTCCTGCGCAAGGGCTCGGGCAACATCACGATCAACCAGCGTCCGCTGGACGAGTTCTTCGGCCGCGAGACCGCGCGCATGATCGTGCGCCAGCCGCTCGAGCTGACCAACAACGTCGAAACCTTCGACGTGGTGGTCACGGTCGCCGGCGGCGGCATCACCGGCCAGGCCGGTGCGATCCGCCTGGGCATCGCGCGCGCGCTCGTCGAGTACGACGAAGGCATGAAGGGCGACCTTCGCCGCGCCGGTTTCATGACCCGCGACGCCCGCGAGGTCGAGCGCAAGAAGGTCGGCCTGCACAAGGCCCGCCGCGCCACGCAGTTCTCGAAGCGCTAATCGCGCTTCGCAGGATGCTGACGGGCTTGCCGTCAGCATCCACCGCGGTAGAATTTGCTGCATAGCCCCGTCGCCAAGCGGTAAGGCACCTGACTCTGACTCAGGCATTCGGTGGTTCGAATCCATCCGGGGCTGCCATATACCGACCGGTTCGCCGGTCACCCGAAGACCCGCCGCGTGCGGGTCTTCGCGTTTTCGACGTCCGGAGCCGCCATGGTCGCGCGCTTTCCCCCGCCTGTCGTACCGCCCGACGCCGCCATCGAACGCCTGCGCGAGCGCGGCTATGCGGTGCTGTCGGCCTCCGGGCTGGCGTCGCTGTGCGATGAGGACGTCGCCGCGCTTCCGGCGCTCGCGCGGTCGTGGGACGCGCTGGAGCCCGACGCCTACCTGCGCGACGGCGGCCGCTACCGGCGTCGGCGGCATTCGTGCTTCGTCGTGGACCGGGTGCGCCTGACGCAGGCGCCGCATCGTGCGCACTGGCAGTCCGAGGACTACAACGCGCTGCACGGTGGCATGCACCGCTGGTTCGAGCCGATGGCGGGCGATGTCGTGGCCGCGCCGGCCTTCGAGGCGCTCGTCCGCGGGCTGGGTGCGGTGTTCGCCGCGGTGCGGGCCGCGCCGCGCTGGCATGTCGAGGCGCACCAGTTCCGCATCGACACCACCGATGGCGTGGGCCGGCCGACGCCCGAGGGCGCGCATCGCGACGGCGTCGACTTCGTCGCGGTGCTGCTCGTCGCGCGCAGCGGCATCAAGGGGGGCGAGACGCGCGTGTTCGAGGCCGACGGCCCGGCCGGCGAGCGCTTCACGCTGGACGAGCCCTGGTCCGCGCTGCTGCTCGACGACAGCCGCGTGATCCACGAGTCCACGCCCATCCAGCCGCTCGCCGGGCACGGTCACCGCGACACGCTGGTGCTGACCTATCGCGCCGGCGCGTTCCAGGGCGAGGACTGAAGCCACGCACCGCCGACCGATCGCGATGCGCCGGCTCCGGAGCGACCGTTACAATTGAAACCATCGCGCCGACGGCGCCGGTCTCTGGAGCATGCGATGAAGCTGGGATCCCTCAAGGAAGGCGGCCGCGACGGCACGCTGGTGGTCGTCTCGCGCGATCTGTCGCGCGCGGTGCGCGCCGACGGCATCGTTCCGACGCTGCAGCGCGCGCTCGAGGACTGGTCCAACGTCGCCCCGCGCCTGAATGCGCTGTACGACGCGCTGAACGCCGGCACCGCCGAAGGCGCGTTCGACACCGACTTCGCCCAGTTCGCCGCGCCGCTGCCGCGCGCCTACGAATTCGTCGACGGCTCGGCCTACCTGCCGCACGTCGCGCGCGTGCGCCGTGCGCGCGGCGCGGAGGTGCCGGAGAGCTTCTACGTCGATCCGCTGATGTACCAGGCCGTCAGCGCCGGCTTCTACGGCCCGCGCGATCCGGTGCGCGTGCCGAGCGAGGACTACGGCATCGACCTCGAGGCCGAAGTGATCGTCATCACCGATGACGTGCCCATGGCCGCCACGCCCGACGAGGCCGCCGGCCACATCCAGCTGGTCGGCCTGGTCAACGACGTCTCGCTGCGCAACCTGATCCCGAACGAGCTGGCCAAGGGTTTCGGTTTCCTGCAGAGCAAGCCGCGCTCGGCGCTGAGCCCGGTATTCGTCACGCCGGACGAGCTCGGCGACGCCTGGAACGGCAACAAGGTGCACCTGCCGCTGCTGACGCACGTCAACGGCGAATGGTTCGGCGCGCCGCTGGCCGGCGTGGACATGCAGTTCGACTTCGCCCAGCTCATCGCGCATGCGGCGAAGACGCGGCCGCTGTCGGCCGGCACGATCGTGGGCTCGGGCACGGTCGCCAACGAGGACACCTCGCTCGGCGCGTCGTGCTTCGCCGAACGCCGGACGGTGGAGACGCTCGAGCACGGAAAGCCGCTAACGCCGTTCATGAAGTTCGGCGACACCGTGCGCATCGAAATGCTCGATCGCGAGGGCGCGAGCGTGTTCGGCGCGATCGAGCAGCGCATCGACCCGCACGCGCGCTGAAGCGGCCGCTCGCCGGTGTGATCCGCAGCGCGGGCGGCGTGGCGCCCGCGGCGTGCGCGGGCTAAGGTGCCACTTCACTCCCGACGAGGCAGATCGTGACCGAGCCCCTGCGCCTGCATTCGTACTGGAGGTCCAGCGCGGCCTACCGTGTGCGCATCGGACTCAACCTCAAGGGGCTGCGCTACGACATCGTGCCGGTGCACCTCGTGCGCGATGGCGGCGAGCAGCACCGCCCGGATTTCCGCGAGATCAATCCGCAGGAACTGGTGCCGGTGCTCGAACACGGCAGCCGCAAGATCCGGCAGTCGATGGCGATCCTCGAGTATCTCGACGAGACGTGGCCCGAGCCCGCGCTGCTGCCGGCGCTCGGCCGTGATCGCGCACGCGCGCGGTCGATCGCGCAGCTGGTGGCCTGCGACGTGCATCCGCTCAACAACCTGCGCGTGCTGCAGTACTTCGAGAACGAATGGGGCGTGCCGCAGGCCGAGCGCGACGAGTGGGTGCGGCACTGGATCGTGCAGGGTTTCGCGGCGCTGGAAGCCACGCTCGACGATCACCCGGCCACCGGCGAGTTCTGCGAAGGCGACACGCCCTCGCTGGCCGACTGCTGCGTGGTCCCGCAGGTCTACAACGCGCGGCGCTTCGGCGTGGACATGCAGCGCTTCCCGACCATCGAGCGCATCGAGCGCGCCTGCCTCGCGCTGCCGGCCTTCGACGCGGCGCGCCCCGAGCGCCAGCCCGACTGCCCGCACGCGGCCTGAGTGCGGGCGTCGACGCGTGATGCGGCGTAGCCGGGGTAAGTGAAGCGCACGCCGGAGCGGATGCGGCCCGGCGCGCCGACAATTCGGTACACGACTACGGCGTTCCGTCAGCCTCGACGTCCCGGCACCGGCTTGCGCGTACCCGGATGCGCTGCGCTTATCCGGGCTACGGCCGCGGCATCAGTGCGACATCGGGTCGAACACGTCCGCATACGGATCGTGCTCGGCGCCGGCGCCTTCGGAAAGGCGGAAGCGCAGCGCGAGGCCGTCGCGGGAGTCGGCGGCGCGCAGCGCGTTCTCCATCTCGATGCGGCCTTCCTTGGTGAGCCGGAACAGGCACTGGTCGAACGTCTCCATGCCGTCTTCCAGCGATTCCTCCATCGCCTGCTTGATCTCGTGCACCTGCCCGCGGCGCATCAGGTCGCGCACGTGCGGCGTGTTGATCAGCACTTCGGTCGCGGGCAGCCGGCGACCGTCGACACCGATCACCAGGCGCTGGCTGATCACCGCGCGCAGGTTCAGCGCGAGGTTCATCAGCACGTTCTTGTGCGCGGACTCGGGGAAGAAGTTCAGGATGCGCTCGAGCGTCTGGTCCGCGTTGTTGGAGTGCAGCGTGGCCAGGCAGAGATGGCCGGTTTCCGCGAACGCGATGGCGGCTTCCATCGTGGCCGCGTCGAGGATCTCGCCGATGAGGATGACGTCCGGCGCCTCGCGCATCGCGTTCTTGAGCGCGTTCTGGAACGTGTGCGTGTCCAGGCCGACTTCGCGCTGGTTCACGATCGATTTCTTGTGGCGATGCAGGAATTCGATGGGATCCTCGATCGTGAGGATGTGGCCTGACTGGTTGGTGTTGCGGTAGTCGATCATCGACGCCAGCGTGGTCGACTTGCCGGAGCCTGTGCTGCCGACGATCAGCACCAGGCCACGCGGCGAGCTGATGACGTCCTTGAGCACCTGCGGCAGCTGCAGCTCCTCGATCGACGGGATCTGGCTGCGGATCGCGCGGATCACCATGCCGACTTCGCCGCGCTGCTTGAACACGTTGATGCGGAAGCGCCCCGAGTCGGGCAGCGCATAGGCCATGTTGAGCTCGAGCGACTTCTCGAACTCCGGCACCTGGCCTTCGTCCATCAGCGAGTAGGCGATCTTCTTGACCATGCCCGGCGGCAGGCCGGTGTTCCCGAGGGGCTGCAGCTTGCCCTCCACCTTGATGTACACCGGCGCGCCCGTCGTCAGGAACATGTCCGACGCGTCCTTCTCCGTCATCAGCTTCAGGAAGTAGCCGATATCCATGCCGTGTCCTCGGAATCTGTCTGGTTTGCGCCGGTTCGGCCGGCGTGGCCACAATGACCGCGCGTCCCCACGACACGGCCCGGGCCCATGACCCCAAGCTTCGCATACTTGCGTAACGCGCTCGTCGCGCTCGCCCTCGCTTCCGCACTGGCCGGCTGCGCCACGCTCCCGCCGCCCACGGGCGAACTCGCCGCCGCGCAGCAGGCGCTCGCCCGGGCCGAACGGGCCGACGCCAACCAGTACGCGACGGCCGAGATCGACGCCGCGCGCATCGCGCTGGCGCGGGCGCAGAGCGCGATGTCCGCGGGCGATGACGACGACGCCCGGCGCCTCGCCCTGCAGGCGGCCGCACAGGCCGACCTCGCCCATGCCCGCAGCCGCGCCGCCGCGACGCGTGCCGTGCATGCGCAGCGTCGTGCCGAAGTCGCGGAGTTGCAGGCCCGGCTGGGGATGGACGCCGCCCCGGATATCGCGTTGCCGCCCGAGCCCGTCGCCACCGCGGGGGCCCACGCCGCCCGCCTGCAGGCGCTGGCGGCCGATCCGCGCCTCAACGGCTTCGCCGCGCTCGAGCGCCTGCAGGCGCAGCAGGCGCTCGACGCCGTCCTCCAGGCCCGCAGCCGCGACCGCGCCGATGCCGATGCACTGGCGGGATACCGGGTGCAGGCGGCCGAAGTCGCCGCCTGGGCGCAGGCGGTCGAGCGCGATGCCGAGCGCCTGGAGCGCGAAGCCCGCGACCTGCAGCTCGAGGCCACCCGTCGCGAGGCCGCGGAGGCCCGCGCCGAGGCCGACCGCCTGCGTCTGGAAGCGCAGGTCCGCGCGGAGGAGACCGAGCGCCTGCGCCAGCAGGCCCTGGCCGAAGAGCGGGCGCGCGCGGAGGCCGAGCAGGCGCTGCAGGGCGCCACCACGCAGCAGGCCGCCAAGGTCGGCGCGGCGCGCGAGAAGGAGCTGGCCCTGGCGCGGCAGGAAGCCGAACTGGTCGCCGGCGCCAAGCTGCCGCCGGTGCGGCGCAGCGAGCGCGGGGACGCCTTCACGCTGGCGGGGGACGCGTTCCCGTCCGGGCAGTCGACCCTGACGCCGGGCGCGTCCGCCAGCCTGCGCGCACTGGCCACCTACCTGGACCTCGCCGGTGGTGGCGACGTCCGCATCGAAGGCCATACCGACTCCCAGGGCGACGCGGCCGCCAATCGCCTGCTCTCCGAACGCCGCGCCGAAGCCGTGCGCCGCGTGCTGGTCGACGCCGGCATTCCCGCCTCGCGGATCGCCGCCGAAGGGCGAGGGGCGGCCCAGCCTGTCGCCGACAATGCGAGCGCCGCCGGGCGCGCGAAGAACCGGCGCGTCGAGATTCTGGTTCAGTCGAAATAGGCTTTCTTTTCAAGTATTTAACGGCGCCCTCACGCGCCCGCGAACACCCGGCCTGACCGGTCGTCGGTCCCGTGACCGAGTCGCTTGCGGGACATCCGGGGCGGGAGTACGGTCGAGTCGAAGGAGGGGAATCGCTCTCCTTCGAAACGCCGGGTCGCATCCGCCGGCACCGCCCGGCGGATACGCGGCACGGTCATCACCGTCTCCGGCGGCCGATGCCGCCGGGCTGCAGTGCTGAGGAGGTTTGCATGTTCGAAGAACGGTCCGCGGACGAGCTCGAATCGCTGCTCCAGTCCAATCCCGAGTTCAAGCAGCTCTACCGGCATCACAAGGAACTCGACCGGCGCGTCATGAATGCCGAACTCGGGGTCAATCCGGTCGACGATCTCACGTTGACCCAGATGAAGCGCGAGAAGCTCGCCGCCAAGGATCGCCTGGTCCGCATGGCCGACAGGATCCACTGAGGCGCGGCCCGCGCCGTCGCCGCGCAGGGCGGCGATGGCGCACCGGCGGATATGCCGTCGAGTAAGTGGGGTGCCCGGCTAGAATGGCGCGATCCGCCTCACGGCACCCCGGATCCGCCATGCCCATCCACCAGACCGTCCTCGAGCTGATCGGCCGCACGCCGATCGTCAAGGCGCAGCGCCTCGACACCGGCGTCTGCGAGCTCTACCTCAAGCTCGAGAGCCAGAA
>CAZNRZ010000089.1:0-9364 GCA_964575535.1 uncultured Lysobacter sp.
GCGATCTCGTCGCCCGAGCCCGCGCGCGACGCGATCAGGGCTTCGAGACGGCGCGCGTCATGGGCGGAAACGATGAGGTCGGGCAGGCTGTTCATGGGGTCGTCGCTGAAAAAAAGGGCACGGCGCTCGCGCGCGATGCCCTGGAAATGGATGATGTCGCGCCCACGCTAGCCCCGTTGCCGGACAAGGTCAATGCGCGGGTGCCGGCAGGGCCTGAAATGCGGGCACGTCAGCCCGCCGTGGCCTCGGCCGCCGCGCAGGCGGCGCACAGGCCGTGCACCTCCAGCGTCTGCGCGCGCGGCGTGAAGCCCAGCGCCCGGGCGCGTGCTTCGAGCGCGTCCACGATCCCGCGATCCTCGAGCTCGACCGCGCTCTGGCAGCGGTCGCAGATCAGGAACGGCACCGCGTGCTGGCCGCCGCCGGGATGGTGGCAGGCCATGAAGGCATTGATCGAGGACAGCCGGTGGATGAAGCCGTTGTCGAGCAGGAAATCCAGCGCACGATAGACCGTGGGCGGCGCCGCGCCCTCGTGCGTGGCCTTCATCAGGTCGAGCAGTTCGTAGGCCTTGAGCGGACGTCCGGCGTCCGCGATCAGTCGCAGCGCGCTCGCGCGCAGTGGCGTGAGGCGCAGCCCGCGCGCCTCGCAGGCACGCTCGACCCCGGCCACGTAGGCATCGCCCGTATGGACGTGGTGATGCGGATCGGTGCAGGGGTCGTGGTGCGCCATGGTGGTCAGCCTTCGGCAGGCAGCTTCGCGATGGCCGCTTCGATGCGCAGCAGCGCCTCGTCGCGGCCGGCCAGATGGACGGTGTGCGCGATGTCCGGGCTCACCTGCGTGCCGGTAATCGCCACGCGCAGCGGCTGCGCGACCTTGCCCATGCCGAGTTCGCAGGCGGTGGCGACGTCGTGCAGCACCATCGACACGGCCTCCGGCGTCCACGTCATCAACCCGGCCAGCCGTGTACGCGCCTCGCTGAGCGGGCGTCGTGCGGCTGCGGTGAGGTGCTTGGCGACGGCCGCCTCGTCGTACTGCGTGAGCGGCTGGAACCACACCGCTGCGCGCTCGGCCATGTCCTTGAGCGTCTGCACGCGGTCGCGCAGCGCGATGACGAGGTCGACCGCCTTCGGGCCGCTGGCGAGGTCGTAACCCTGCTGCTCGAGATGCCACTGCAGGTGCTTCGCCACGGCTTCCGGCTCGTCGGTCTTGAGGTATTGCTGGTTGAGCCAGCCGAGCTTCGCCGGATCCATGCGCGCGGCCTTGGCGTTGACGTCCTTGAGGTCGAACAGCTGCGTCATCTCGGCGATGGAGAAGATCTCCTGGTCGCCATGCGACCAGCCCAGCCGCACGAGGTAGTTCAGCAGCGCATGCGGCAGGTAGCCCATCTCGCGGTACTGCATGACGTCGGCGGCGCCGGTGCGCTTGGACAGCTTGGCACCGTGCTCGTCGAGGATCATCGGCAGGTGCGCGAAATGCGGCACGGGCGCGCCGAGCGCGTCGTAGATGTTGATCTGGCGCGGGGTGTTGTTGACATGGTCGTCGCCGCGCACCACGTCGGTGATGCGCATGTCGATGTCGTCGACGACGACGGCGAAGTTGTAGGTGGGATAACCGTCGGAGCGGAAGATGACGAGGTCATCGAGTTCGTCGTTGCTGATCTCGATGCGGCCCTTGACCTTGTCTTCCCAGGCCACCACCCCGCCCTGCGGGTTCCTGAAGCGGATCACGCGGTTCGGATCGTCGCGCCGCGCTTCGTTGCGGTCGCGGTAGGCGCCGTTGTAGCGGGGCTTCTCGTTCTTCGCCATCGCAGCTTCGCGCATGGCTTCGAGTTCGTCCTTGGTCTCGTAGGCGTAGTAGGCCTTGCCCGCGGCAACGAGCTGCTCGGCGACCTCGCGGTAGCGCTCCAAGCGATGGGTCTGGTAGACCGGGCCTTCGTCGTAGTCGAGGCCCAGCCAGTCCATCGCGTCGAGGATCGCGTCGATCGCTGCCTGCGTGCTGCGCTCCTGGTCGGTGTCCTCGATGCGCAGGATGAACTCGCCCCCGAAGCGACGCGCTTCCAGCCAGCAGTACAGCGCCGTGCGCGCGCCGCCGATGTGCAGGTAACCGGTGGGGCTGGGCGCGAAGCGGGTGCGGCTGGTCATCGGCGGCTCGATACGTCGGAAAACATCGATTTTAGCGCGTCGGGCCGCGCCGACCGGCCGCCTACAATGCCGGCATGACGACGCTCTTCATCTCCGACCTGCACCTCGACGCTTCCCGCCCGCAGGTCACCGACCTGTTCCTGCGATTCCTTCGCGAGGAAGCGGCAGGCGCGCACGCGCTCTACATCCTCGGCGACCTGTTCGAGGCCTGGGTCGGCGACGACGATCCCGACCCCGTGGGCGTGGCGGTGGCCCAGGGCGTGCGCCGCGTCGTCGACGCCGGCACGCCGGTCTTCTTCATGCGCGGCAACCGCGACTTCCTCGTCGGCACCGACTACGCGCGCCGCGCCGGCATGACGATCCTCGCGGACCCGTCGGTAATCCTGCTCGACGGCCAGCCGATCCTGCTCCTGCACGGCGACCTGCTCTGTACCGCCGACACCGCCTACATGGCCTTCCGTGCGCAGACGCGCGATCCGCGCTGGCAGGCGCAATTCCTCGCCCAGCCGCTCGCCGCGCGCCTCGCGTTCGCGCAACAGGCGCGCGAGCAGAGTCGCGCCGCGCAGGCCGCGCTGGAGGATGCCGGCACGATGGAAACGATCACGGACGTGACGCCCGCGACGGTCGACGGCTACTTCGCCCGTTATGGCGTCGAACTGATGATCCACGGACATACCCATCGTCCCGCGGTGCACTCCGTCGACGTGAATGGGCGCGCCTGCCGTCGCGTAGTGCTAGGGGACTGGTACGAGCAGGGCTCCGTGCTCCGCGTGCGCGACGGCCGGATCGAGCTGGAGGCACTGGCCTAGGCGCTTCGCGTATCCGACTTCGCTACCGCAGCGGCGCAGCGTGGCGGTGCGTCGCGTCTGCTGCATTCGAAACACGCCGTGAATGCGCACCCGCGAACTCACGCGGCCTCCATGGGCCGCTTCCTAGCGTCTGCCCATCGACTCCGCGCGGCGGAGAACAGGCTGGGGACCCGATGGAATCGCGCCAATCCGAACGCTCTGCGGCACTGCTTCTACTGGGCGTCATCGCCCTGAACATCGCGCTTCTGATCTGGTGATCGCAGGCGCGGCCGGGTCCGCGCGACACGCGCACGCGGGCTTCCGTCGATCGAACGTTCGAGACCGATCCCACGCTCCCGGTCGCGACGTCATTCCCGCGTGGCTTCGGCAGCGCTAGCGACCGGAACTCAAGGCCTCGAGCGATTCCAGTTCCTCCGCATCGAACCCTGCTTCGAGGCGCGCCGCGCGATTGAACGGCCCGTACAGCACCGCGCGCGCGTATTCGGCCAGCAGCATGCGGAACGTTTCGCGGGGCTCCAGCCCGCGCTGCGCGCAGTGCCATCGAAACCAGCGGCTGCCGGCAGCCACGTGGCCGACCTCCTCGCGCAGGATCACTTCGAGGATGTCCGCGGTGGCGTCGTCGCCGAGCTGGCGCAGTTTCGCGATCATCCCCGGCGTCACGTCCAGCCCGCGCGCTTCGAGCACGCGCGGCACCAGCGCCATGCGCGCCAGGCCGTCGTGCGCGGTCTTCTCCGCCATTTCCCACAGGCCGTTGTGGGCGTCGAAATCGCCGTAGTCGCAGCCGAGTGCCTGCAGGCGAGCCCGCAGCATCGTGAAGTGGCGCGCCTCGTCATTAGCCACCGATGCCCAGTCGTCGTAGAAACGCGACGGCATGCCGCGATAGCGATAAACCGCATCCCAGGCCAGGTCGATCGCATTGAACTCGATGTGCGCGACGGCGTGCACGAAGGCGGCCAGGCCCTCGGGCGTGCCGAAGCCGCGGCGCGGCAAGGCACGCGCGGGAACCAGCTGCGGTCGCGCCGGGCGCCCGGGCATGCCGATGGGATCGGGCGGCGGCGCGGCGGCCTGCAGTTCGAGTTCGCCACGCGAGAAACGCGCGAACGCATCGAACGTCCGCGCCACCTTCTCCTCGGGCGTCGCCGCGTGCAGGCAGGCCTGCGCAGCCGCGTGCAGGCAGCCGGGCATGCGTTATCCCGCGTCGTCGGCTTCGGCGGCGTCCACGTCGTCATCGCCCACGGCCTGCATGCAGCCCCAACCGTCGGGATAGCCGCCGAAGGGCTCGGCCAGCACGGTCAGCTCCTTCTCGAGCCCGGTGATCGCGGCGTGCTTCGGCGCCATGTGCCGGCTCACGGTCACCTGCCAGATGCCTTCGTCGTCGGCTTCCGGCACGGACACCAGCACGTCGGCGAGCGCGGCCGCCGCCGGCACGAAGGCCTCGGCCGCGGCCTGCTCGCCGAAGACGAGGAAGAAGTCGACCTCGCGCGCCACGGTGAGGTCGTCGCCGTCCTCCAGCATGCGGCGCAGCACGGCGCCGTTCTCGTCCTCGGGGATCATCGCCAGCTGCAGGGATTTCATCTCAGCCCGCCTTCCGCGCCTGCTTGGCCACGTCCGAGCGCAACTGCCTGATGCGCTCGAAGTAGCCGGGCTCCACGCCCGTGACGTACTCGCCGCTGAAGCACGACGAATCGAACTGTCCGATGCGATTCTTCGGGCCGGACACCGCCTCTTCGAGGTCCGCCAGGTCCTGGTAGATCAGCCAGTCGCAGCCGAGCAGCGCCTGCACCTCGTCGTCCGTGCGCCCGTGGGCGACGAGCTCTTCGGCGGACGGCATGTCGATGCCGTAGATGTTGGGATGCCGCACCGCCGGCGCAGCGGACGCGAGGTAGACCTTCGCCGCCCCCGCCTCGCGGGCCATCTGCACGATCTGCTTGCTCGTCGTGCCACGCACGATCGAATCGTCGACCAGCAGCACGTTGCGGTTGCGGAACTCGAGCGGGATCGGATTGAGCTTGCGGCGCACCGACTTCGCGCGTTCGCCCTGCCCCGGCATGATGAAGGTGCGGCCGACGTACCGGTTCTTGATGAAGCCCTCGCGGTACTTCACGCCCAGCACGTTGGCGATCTCGAGTGCGGCGTCGCGCGAGGTGTCGGGGATCGGGATGACCACGTCGATGTCGTGATCGGGACGCAGGCGCAGGATCTTCTCGCCCAGCTTCTGGCCCATTCGCATGCGCGCCTTGTGCACCGACACGTCGTCCATCATCGAATCGGGGCGCGCGAAATAGACGTACTCGAAGATGCACGGCGTGACCGCCTTCTCTTCCGCGCACTGGCGCGTGTGCAGCGTGCCGTCTTCGGTCACCACCACGCCTTCCCCGGGCCGCACGTCGCGCAGCCGCTCGTAGCCGAGCAGGTCGAGCGCGACGGACTCCGAGGCGATGGCGTATTCGTCGCGGCCATCGCGCACGCGCTTGCCCATCACCAGCGGCCGCACGCCGTTCTGGTCGCGGAAGGCGACCAGCCCGAAGCCGAGCACGGTGATGACCACCGCATAGCCGCCGACGCAGCGCCGGTGCACGCCCTCGATCGCGCGGAACACGGATTCGGGGGTGAGTTCGCCCTGCGTATCGAGCTCGTGCGCGAAGACGTTGAGCAGCACTTCCGAGTCGGACTCGGTATTGATGTTGCGCTTGTCCTGCTCGAACACCTCGCGGCGCAGCGCGTCGGTATTGATCAGGTTGCCGTTGTGGGCGAGCGCGATGCCGTAGGGCGAGTTGACGTAGAACGGCTGCGCTTCGTCGCAGCCCGCGCTGCCGGCGGTCGGATAGCGGCAGTGACCGATGCCGAAGTTGCCGCGCAGTAGTTGCATCGACGCCTCGTCGAAGACATCGCTGACCAGGCCGTTGCCCTTGTGCACGCGGATCTTCGAGCCGCTGGCGGTGGCGATGCCGGCGGCGTCCTGCCCGCGGTGCTGGAGCACGGTGAGCCCGTCGTAGAGCTGGGCCGCGACGTCGCTCTGGCCGACGATTCCGATGATGCCGCACATGGTTCGATGTCCTGCTTGGGGTCAGGCCGGCGCGGAAAGCGCGGCCGAAGGTTCGGATCGACCGTCGAGGTCGAGGCGGGCGACGGCCCAGTCGGGCAGCCAGCCGGCGAGCCAGCGCGCGCCCGGCTTGAACATGGGGACGAGGGCGGACTGCTGCCAGCCCGCGTCGCGCGGCAGGTGCGTGAAGCCCATGAGCAGCACCAGCGCGCAGGCGACGAGGCCGCCGCGCGCGAGGCCGAGCGCGAGGCCGAGGCCGCGGTCGACGCCGCCGAGGCCCGCGCCGGCCAGCAGCCGTCGCGTCAACCACGCCACCAGCCCGACGCCGACGGACACCAGCAGGAAGCAGGCGCCATAGCCCATGAGCAGGTGCAGCGGCTCGGGCTCGACGCCACCCGCGATCGCGCGCGAGACCGCCCCGCCCGCCTGCAAAGCCGCCCAGCCGCCGAGCAGCCAGGCCACGATCGATGCGATGCCGCCGACGAAGCCGCGCATGAGCCCGAACAGCGCGGAGGCGCCGACGATCACCAGCAGCAGTGCGTCGAGGCCGCTCACGCTAGGGATGCGGGCGGACGATGCCGCTCACGCCGAGCTTGCCGGCCGCCTGCGTGCGCAGCGCGTCGGCGGCGGCGCGGTCGGCCACCGGCCCGATGCGCACGCGGTGCAGGGTGCCGCCGTCGGTACGCACGGGCTCGACGAAGGCGCTGAAGCCCGCCGAGCGCGCGCGATCCTGCAGGCGCTGCGCTTCGGTGGCGTTCGAGAACGCGCCCAGCTGGACGGCGAAGCCCACGGCGGCGGCGGCCGGCCGGGGCGCGGGTTCCGCTGCGGGCGGCGTCGCGGGCGCAGCGGGTGTCGAAGGCGTGGTCGACGGGCGCGGCGCCGTGGCGACCGTGCGCGTGTCCGGCGTCTCCGCGGTGGCGGGCTTCTTCGCGATCGCTTCGACGGGCTTGGCAGCCGTCGCCGAGGCGGCTGTGGGTGCTGCCGGCGCTGCTCCCGCATCCAGCACGACTACTTTCGATCCGACGTCGTCGCGCACGTGCGCCGCGCGCAGGCGCGCCGCCTCGGCGTCGGCCTTCGTCGCATACGGGCCGATGCGCACGCGATGCAGCGTGCGCGTGCCGGCGCGAACGGCCTCCGAATACCCGGGCAGCTGCGACGCGCGCAGCGCATCGACCACGCGTGCCGCATCGGCGGCGGTGGCGTAGCTGCCGAAGCTCACCGCGTGGTCGCCACCCGCGGTGGGTGCGGGGAACATGGCGTCCGGCGCGTCGTCGGGGGTGGCCGATGCGGAAGCGTCCATCGCGGGCCCGGTGGGCGGCGCGAGCGCGGGGCCGGTCGAGGCGGCCGGTTCCACCAGCGGCATTTCGCGCGTCTCGATGCCCGCCGCCGGAGCTGCAGGCACCTTCAGCGACACATCCGAGGCGCCGCTTTCCGGCGCCGGATCCATGACCAGCATCGGCAGGAACGTCACCGCCAGTGCGACAAGCACCGCCGCGCCGAGCAACCGCTGTTTCAGGGCAGTTTCCATCGGGTTCGCATGCGGCGGGGACGGCCCGCCCTGTCGCCGCGGATTATAGCGGCCCGTTTTTCCGCGCCCGGACGCGCCGATGCGCCGGAGGCCGCGGGGTTCAGCTGCGCGAACGCCGCCGGCTCATGCGTCGAGCGCGCGCAGTGCATCGGCGATGGTGTGGAACGAGCCCAGTACGAGCACGCGCCCGCCCGGCTGCGCGTCCGCGTGCGCGCGCTGCAACGCGGTGGCGACGTCGGCAGAGTGCGTGGCGTCCACGGCGATCTCCGCCGGCAGCCGCGAGGCGAGCGCGTCGACCTCCAGCGCCCGGCTGCCGTGCCCCGGCAGGCCGGCGAGATGCCAGCGCGACACGTGCAGGGCGAGCGTCGTCACGATTCCCGCCGCGTCCTTGTCGCCCAGCGCCGCGAATACCGCGACGGTGCGCGTCGCGGGCGCTGCCGCCAGCCATGCCGCCACCTGCCGCGCCGCCTGCGGGTTGTGCGCGACGTCGAGCACGTACTCGACGCCATCGCGGCGCACCGTCTGCAGGCGGCCGTGCACGCGTGCCGCGGAAACGCCGCGCCGCAGCGCGTCGTCGTCGACCGGCAGGTCGAGCGCGCGCAGGGCGGCGATCGCGACGGCAGCGTTGCGCAGCTGTACCGGCGCGGACAGCGCGGGCATCGGCAGCTCGACCTCGTGCCCGACCTCGCGCCAGCGCCAGCCCGCGTCCAGCCGCTCGACGAAGAAATCGCAGCCGATGCGCAGCGCCTTCGCGCCGATGGTCCAGGCATGGCGCAGCACGCTGGACGGCGGATCGTCGTCGCCCAGTACCAGCGGCTTCCAGGCGCGCGCGATGCCGGCCTTCTCGAAGCCGATGGCCTCGACGTCGTCGCCGAGCCAGTCCTGGTGGTCGAGGTCGACGGTGGTGATGACCGCGGCGTCGGCGTCGATGATGTTCGTCGCATCCAGCCGCCCGCCCAGGCCCACCTCGAGGATGGCGAGGTCGAGCGACGCGCGCTCGAACAGCCACAGCGCGGCCAGCGTTCCGACTTCGAAGTACGTCAGCGAGACGACGCCTCGCGCGGCCTCGATGGCCTCGAAAGCGGCGATGATCGAGGCGTCGTCGGCATCCACGCCGTCGATGCGGATGCGCTCGTTGTAGGCGAGCAGGTGCGGCGAGGTGTAGGCGCCCACGCGCAGGCCGGCGGCGCGTGCGATCGCCTCGATGAAGGCGACGGTCGAGCCCTTGCCGTTGGTGCCGCCGACGGTGATGACCTGCGGCGCGGGGCGCTTCAGGCCCAGGCTCGCGTGCACGTCGCGCACCCGTTCGAGGCCGAGGTCGATGGCCCGCGGATGCTGTTTTTCGAGGCGTTCCAGCCAGTCGGCGAGGGTCGGGCTCATTCGGGCGGATCGGTGCAGACGCGGGGCGCGGATTGTCTCGCATCGCGACATGCGCCACGACGGCGCACGCGATACGGTGCGCGCCGCTCAGAGCGCGCGATGGACCGCTTCGCCGAAGAACGCGGTGTGGTGGCTGCAGTCGTTCAGGCGCACGACCTCGAGGGCGTCGATCGACGGGCCCTCGAGCAGGTTCAGTGTGGTCGGCGCCTGGCGGAAGCTCCACAGCCGCGCCAGCGGCAGGCCGAGGATCCGGCAGAGCAGCACGCGGTTGACCGCGTCATGCGCGACCAGCAGCAGCGTGTCGGCGTCGCCGAGTCCCTGCGTCGCGCGTGCGAACGCGGGCCAGGCGCGGTCGAACACCTGCTGCAGCGATTCGCCGCCCGGCATCAGCACCTCCTGCGGGGTGTCGCGCCAGGCGCGCATGCGCTCGGCATCGCGCGCGTGGATTTCCGAGGCGAGCAGGCC
>CAZNRZ010000090.1:0-4585 GCA_964575535.1 uncultured Lysobacter sp.
TTGCAGACCTTCTTCGCCGGGCAGCCCATGTTGATGTCGACGATCTGCGCGCCATGCTCGACGTTGTGGCGCGCGGCCTCGGCCATCACCTCCGGCACCGTGCCGGCGATCTGCACGCTGATCGGCGCCGACTCGCCGTCGTGGTCCATGCGGTGGCGCGACTTGGCGGTGTTCCAGAAGCGCGGGTCGGACGTGGTCATCTCCGAGACGCACAGGCCCGCGCCCAGCCGCTTGCAGAGCAGGCGGAAGGGCTTGTCGGTGACGCCGGCCATGGGCGCGAGGATCACGCGCGGGGCGATGTCGTGGGGGCCGATGCGCATGGCGGAATTCTAGGGGCGCAGGCAGGGTGCCTGCGTGTGGACTCAGGGCGAGCGCGCGTCCACGTCCGCGCGCGTGGGCATCGACAGCGCGGCGCCCGCGCGTTCGGTCGACAGCGCGGCATAGGCCGAGGCGAAGCGCACGTGCGCCTCGAACGCCGCATCACCGGCGCGCGCGAGGGACGCGCAGAGCGCGCCGTTGAATGCATCGCCGGCGCCGGTGGTGTCGACCACGGCGGCGGGCGACGCCGGTACGCGGTAGTGGTCACGCGCATCGCCGCGCAGGCGGCCCGGCGCGTGCGACACGAAGCAGCCCGCGCCGCCCAGCGTCACCACCAGCGTGGCCTGCGGCGCCAGCGCGCGGCAGTGCGCGTGCAGGTCGGCATCGGCGAGGGCGGCGATGCCGTCCGCGTCGACCTCGTGCTGCAGATGGCGCTTCAGCAGCGCGGCGAATTCGGTTTCGTTCGGCGTGAGCACGTCGGCCAGCGCCAGCAGCGCCGGGGTGGTCGGCGCGTCCGCGGGCGCCGGGTTGAGCACGGTGGTCGCGCCTGCGGCACGGCCCAGTTCGAGTGCGCGGCCGGCGGCATCGGCGGGCGTTTCCAGCTGCGCCAGCACGACGGCGGCTTCGCCCAGTTCGTGCGCGACGTGCGCGGCGGACAGCCCCCCGTTGGCGCCGGCGGCGATGACGATGCTGTTGCGTCCCGCGGCGTCGACGAAGATGCCCGCGCTGCCGGTAGGTTCGGGATGCGTGGCGTCGCGCAGGTCGATGCCGTCGGCCACCGCGAGCGCGCGTGCCAGCTGGCCGCCCACGTCGTCGCCCAGCGCGCAGACGAAGCGCGTCGGCGCACCCGAACGCGCCGCGGCCACGGCCTGGTTGAAGCCCTTGCCGCCCGGCCCGCTGGCGTAGCGGCCCGAGCGCGTCTCGCCGGGCACCGGCAGCGTGTCCAGCGTCCACACGTGGTCGACGTTGAAGCTGCCGACCACCACCACGCCGCCGCCCATGGTCAGCCCAGGTAGGTGAGCACGCCCGCGATGGTCGCGGTCATGAAGGTGGCGATGGAGCCGCCGAGCACCGCGCGCAGGCCGAAGCGGGCGAGGTCGCCGCGACGCTCCGGCGCCAGTCCGCCGATGCCGCCGATCTGGATCGCGATCGAGCTGAAGTTGGCGAAGCCGCAGAGCGCATAGGTCGCGATCAGCGCACCCTCGGGGCTCAATGCCACGCCCGCGGTCTTGCCGTTGACGATGTCGGCCAGCTGCAGGTAAGCGACGAATTCGTTGATGACGATCTTCTGGCCGATCAGCGAGCCGACGACCTGCGCGTCCTGCCAGGGCGTGCCGATCACCCAGGCGATGGGCGCGAGCACGAAGCCGAAGATGGTCGCGAGGTCGGTGGGCTTGCCGATGGCGGCGGAGATGCCCGTCACTTCGCCCAGCCACGTCAGCGGCGCGTTGACCATCGCGATCAGGGCGATGAAGGCCAGCAGCATCGCGGCGATGTTGAGCGCGAGCTTGAGGCCGTCGCCGGCGCCGGCGGCGGCCGCGTCGATCACGTTCGCGGTGCTCTTCTCGACTTCCATCTTCACCGTGCCGCGCGTCAGCGGCTCGCGCGTTTCCGGCACGAGGATCTTGGCGATCACCAGCGTGGCCGGCGCGGCCATGATCGACGCCGCCAGCAGGTGCTTGGCATAGAACTGCTGCGCCACCGGATCGCCGCCGCCGAGCATGCCCACGTAGGCGGCCAGCACGCCGCCGGCGATGTGCGCCATGCCGCCGATCATCATGGTGATGAGCTCGGATTCGGTCATGCGCGGGATGTAGGGGCGCACGGTGAGCGGCGCCTCGGTCTGGCCGATGAAGACGCTCGCGCAGACGGTGGTGGTCTCCGCGCCCGACACGCGCATCACCCGCGTGATCGCCCAGGCCATGCCGCGCACGATCCACTGCATCACGCCCAGGTGGTAGAGCACGCCCATGAAGGCGGCGAAGAAGATGATGGTGGGCAGCACCTGGAAGGCGAACACGAAGCCGAAGCGCGAGACGTCCATCAGGTCGCCGAAGATGAAACGCGAGCCCTCGTTGACGAAGCCCAGCAGGCGCACGAAGCCCTGGCCGATGGCGTCGAAGACGTCCTTGCCGCCGGGCACCAGCAGCACAAGCGCGGCGAAGGCGATCTGCAGCGAGATGCCGATGCCGACCAGCTTCCAGTCGACCGCGCGCTTGTTGTTGGAGAACAGCCAGGCGATACCGACCAGCACGGCCAGCCCGAACAACCCGAAACCGATGCGGGCCAATGCGTCCACGGAATCCCCTTGAATCGTTATGCCGGCGTGACGGCGACCGGGCAGCCTAGACGAGCGCCCGCGCGGGCGGCAAGCGCCGCTGGCTTAACGGGTTCGGGGTCGACCTCAGCCCAGGCCGCGCACGGCCACCCAGACGGCGAGCACCGCGAACAGCGCGGCGGCAGTCCAGCGCGCGGCGCGCAGCGGCAGGCGGTCGGCGAAGCGGTGGCCGAGGAAGACCACCGGCACGTTGGCGAGCAGCATGCCCAGCGTGGTGCCGAGGATCACCTGCGCCAGCGCGTCGAAGCGCGTGGCCAGCAGCACGGTGGCGATCTGCGTCTTGTCGCCGATCTCGGCCAGGAAGAACGCGACCAGCGAGGCCAGGAAGGCGCTGCGCCCGGAATGCGTGGCGCCCGCGTCGTCCAGGGTGTCGGGTTTGAGCGTCCACAGCGCGACCGCCGCGAAACTGCCGGCCACCAGCCAGCGCATCGCCTGCGGCGACAGCAGCGTGGCGACCCAGTGCCCCAGCCACGCCGCCAGCGCGTGGTTGGCGACGGTCGCGACCGCGATGCCGGCGACGATCGCCCACGGCCGGCGATAGCGCGCGGCCAGCAGCAGGGCGAGCAGCTGGGTCTTGTCGCCGATCTCGGCGAGGGCGACGGTGGCGGTGGAAACGAGCAGGGCACTCACGGGCGACTCCGGGCCGGGCGGACACGGGAAGGCGGCGCGCATCCGGCCGATGCGCGATCGCCTCCGGTCTCGCCCCGGACCGCATCGCGATCCTCCGCGCGCCACGGCCGGCTGGCCGAGTCTGTTGACGCGCGGGCCGTCATGGCGACGGCGGACTACTCCCCGAACGGGTCGCGCATTGTACGGCGGCAGGGCGCGGCGGAACCCCGTCGCGCACCCCGGTTTACGATGCCGCGTCCATCCGCGGAGACCCCCATGCACTATCGCCGCCTCGGAACGTCCGGCCTGCAGCTGTCCGCGCTGTCCTTCGGGGCGTGGCTCACGTTCGGCAACCAGGTGCCGCGCGGCGAATGCCGGAACCTCGTGGCCGCGGCCTGGGACCACGGCATCAACTTCTTCGACAACGCCGAGGGCTATGCCAACGGCGAGGCGGAAGCGGTGATGGGCGACGTCATCGCCGACCTGCGCCTGCCGCGCGACGGCTTCTGCGTGTCCAGCAAGGTCTTCTTCGGCTCGGCGATGGATGCGCGGCCGACGCAGCGCGGGCTCTCGCGCAAGCACGTGCACGACGCCTGTCACGCCGCGCTCCGGCGCCTGCGCGTGGACGCGCTCGATCTGTACTTCTGCCACCGCCCCGACCCCGACACGCCGGTCGACGAGACCGTGTGGGCGATGGACGCGCTGATCCGCCAGGGCAAGGTGCTGTACTGGGGCACGTCCGAATGGCCGGCCACGCTCATCCGCGAGGCGCACCGCATCGCGAAGGCGCACCACCTGCACGCGCCCACCATGGAGCAGCCGCAGTACAACCTGCTGCACCGCGAACGGGTCGAGCTGGAATACGCGCCGCTGTACGCCGAGCTGGGGCTGGGCACCACCACGTTTTCGCCGCTGGCCTCCGGCCTGCTCACGGGCAAGTACGCCGCGTCGGGCGCCGGCGAGCCTGCCCGCCTGGAGCGCGAAGGCATGGGCTGGCTCCGGCGGATCGTCGTGGGCGACGAGCGCGAGCGTCGCCTGCCGCGTGCGCAGCGCTTCGCCGAAGCGGCGCGTTCGCTGGGCCATTCGCCGGCGACGCTCGCCATCGCCTGGTGCCTGCGCAATCCACACGTCTCCTCCGTGATCCTCGGAGCGAGCCGCGTGGAGCAGTTGCTGCAGAACCTCGACGCGCTCGCGCTGGTGGATTCGGTGGACGAGGTGCAGTGGCAGCAGGTGGAAGCCGCCGTAGCCTGATCGTCGCGCATGAAAAAACGCGCCGGGCGAACCGGCGCGTCGGGGCAAGCGCGTCGAGGGATCAGTCGA
>CAZNRZ010000090.1:4685-9346 GCA_964575535.1 uncultured Lysobacter sp.
CTTGCGGTCGCGCAGGACCTCGAGCGCGACGGGGGCCCCTTCCGCCTTGCCGCGCAGCTGGTCCATGACCTCGCGTGGACTCGTCACGGCCTTGCCGTCCACGCGGCGGATGACGTCGCCCGATTGCAGGCCGTCGAGCTCCGGACTCGCGCTGACGACGAGCACGCCCGACCCGGCACCGAAATAGCGGCCGAGCTGCGCGTCGACCGAGGCCAGGTTGAGGCCGTTCCAGCGGAAGGCTTCGGCCAGCGCGACGGTGCGGCAGTCGGTGCCGCCGCGGCAGGCCGCATCGCGCGCAAGGCGGACGACTTCGCGACGCACCTCCGGCGCGATGCCGGGCATCGATTCGAACGCGAACGTGCGCGGCTCGCCGTCCTTCCCGCTCGGCCGTTCGCGCGTGACGATGCGGCGGCGCGCAATGCCCGGCTCGTCGGTGCCGGACCGCTCGATGCGCAGCGGCTGCCCGGGCGCGGGGCGGACGTGGACCTCCTTCGCCTCGATGAGCTCGCGCCCGTCGGCCGTGCGCAGGAAGCGCACGCCGCCACGCGGCGTCATCTCCGAACCGTCTTCGTTGAAGAGGGTGAGCGGCGCGGCCTCCTTCGGCGTGACCTCCACCGTCGACGTGCGGCCGGCGCGCTCGTAGTCCACGCGCACGGGAGCGTCCTCCTTCAATCCCGCCAGCATTCCGCGCAGGCGCTCGAGGCGCTCGGCGCCCGTCGCGCCCGCGACGGTTTTCCCATCCACGCCGAGGATGAGGTCGCCGGCGCGCAAGTCCGCCTTCGCCGCACCGCTATCGGGCGTCACGCCGGAGATGCGCACGCCCTTCGCGCCGTCCTCGTCGAGCAGCACGCCCAGCACCGGCTTGCGCAGGAAGCGCTGCTCGAAGACGAACGCGCCCTCGCCCGGGCGCCCGACCTCGCGCGAGAGTTCGGCCACGCGGCGTGCGGCCTTCTGCAGCTCCGCGCGCGCGGACTCCAGTTCCTGTTCCTTGGCGGCGCGGTCGCCGGACTGCGCCGACGCGCCGAAGGCGAGGGCCAGCGCGGTCGCAAGCAGGGTGCAGGTGAGAAATGGGCGTTGCATGGTCGGCTCCGGGTTCGATCTGGAATGAATAGGGAAAGGGATCAGTCGACGCGCGCGACCGCGTCCATGGACGCGCCGTGCACGGCCATCCAGCGCTGCGTGCCTTCGAGCGCCGCGAGTTCCTGCAGGGCACCGACGCGCTGGTCCCAGAGCGAGGAGCGCATGTCATCGCCGAGAGCGGGTTGCATCAGCGCCGCGTCGATCAGGCGGATGCGGTCGTCGAGCGATGCGGACATCACCGCGGCCGCCGCGCTGGTCATGCGTTCGTCGCGCGCATAGGCGACGAGGGCTTCGAGCCGCGCCGACTGCTCGCGCAGCGCGTCAAGGCGGGATCCGCCGTCGTCCGCCGGTGCGGCTGCGATCTCCGCCGTGCCGGTCTGGGGCTGATCGGCGGCCGTGGTGTCGATGGCGGCGTCGCTGGACGCTTCGTCGCGTGCCGGCACCAGCGCGACGGGATGCCGTCGCGGTTCGCGCGTGTCTCCGCCGGTGGGTATCGCATCGCGCGCCTTCGCCGGTATCGATGCGGTGACCGACGCGGCCGCGCTATCGGCCGGTGTTGGGCCCGTCGCACCGATATCGGGATCGACAGGGGCCACGACCGTCGCTGGCAACGCAGTCGACATTGCGACCGTCGCGCTCGGCGTGGTCGGCACCGCCGACGGCGGCGACACGCCCAGCCACCATGCAAGGGGCAACGCCAATGCCAGCGATGCGACGGCGGCCATCGCCACGCGCGCGGTGGAGCGGTGCCGATGACGGATAGCGGTCGCGTCGCTACGGCGCTGCGTCGTCGCATGCGGCAGCTGCGCCGCGAGCTGCGACCACACGTGCGGCGGTGCCTGCTCCAGCGGCAGGGCGGCGAAGGCCTCGTTCCAGTCGTTCGGCAGGGGAGCTGGGGGACGATTCGCGTCAGCCACGGCGGGCCTCCTCGGGGGTGTCGAGCAGGGCACGCAGGCGTCGGCCGCCGCGTGCGAGCTGCGATTTGGAGAAGCTGGGCGTGCGCTGCATGAGCTCGCCGATCTCCTCGTGCGTATAGCCCTCGGCGTGGTAGAGCCACAGCACCGTGCGCGTCGCGGGCGGAAGCTTCTGCAGCGCACGCGCGAGCGCGGCCGCATCGGCAGCCGCTGCGGGCGGCGGCGCCGGATCCTCGAACTCGTAGGTCCGATTCGCGCCGTCGATGGGGAGCTCGCCGTCGAGCTGGCGCCGCTTGCGCAGGCGCATCAGCGCCTCGTTGACCGCCACCTGCCGCAGCCAGCCCCAGAACGGCGCACCGCCGCGGAAACCGCCGAGGCCACCGAACACCTTGAGCATCGTTTCCTGCAGCACGTCGGCCGCGTCGTCGGGCTGGCCGCAGAGGCGGAGCGCCATCGTGTACACCGGCCGCTCGAACCGGCGGTAGATCTGCTCGAAGGCCACGTGCTCGCCGCCACGCGCCCGCGCGAGCAGGCTCTCGGGAACGTCCACCGCAAAGCTGCTGCGCACCGCGGGAACGGGGCGGGCAGGCGGCGCGGCAAGGGCGGTTTCGGGCGGCATCGGACTCATGGATGCGGCGGGAGGCGAAAGCGTCGCACCCGGGCGCCGCGCCTATACTCGGTCCATCCACAGGGGAGGAGCGACATGTTCGGGACGATTCTCGGCGCCGTGCTGGTATTCGCGGCCGTCATCATGGTGTTCAAGGCCGTGCGGATGGTGCCGCAGGGCTTCGAATGGACCGTCGAGCGCTTCGGCAAGTACACCCACACGCTCGACCCCGGCCTGCACTTCCTGGTGCCCGTCATGTACGGCGTGGGCCGCAAGATCAACATGATGGAACAGGTGATGGACGTGCCGAGCCAGGACGTCATCACCAAGGACAACGCCGTGGTCAAGGTCGACGGCGTCGTCTACTTCCAGGTGCTCGACGCCGCCAAGGCCGCCTACGAGGTCGCGCAGCTCGAGATCGCGATCCTCAATCTGGTGATGACCAACATCCGCACCTCCATCGGCTCGATGGACCTGGATGAATCGCTGTCCAAGCGCGACGAGATCAACGCCAAGGTGCTGGTGTCGGTCGACCAGGCCACGCACCCCTGGGGCATCAAGGTCAACCGCATCGAACTCAAGGACATCGCGCCGCCGCGCGATCTCGTCGACTCGATGGCCCGGCAGATGAAGGCCGAGCGCGAGAAGCGCGCGAACATCCTCGAGGCCGAGGGCCACCGGCAGTCGGAGATCCTGCGCGCCGAAGGCGAGAAGCAGGCGGCCATCCTCGAGGCGGAGGGCAAGCGCGAGGCCGCCTTCCGCGAAGCCGAAGCCCGCGAGCGCCTCGCCGAGGCCGAGGCGAAGGCGACGCAGATGGTGTCCACCGCCATCGCCGAAGGCGACGTGCAGGCCATCAACTACTTCGTCGCGCAGAAGTACATCGAGGCCTTCAAGGCGCTGGCCGAGGGCCCGAACCAGAAGTTCGTGATGATGCCGATGGAGGCGAGCGGCATCGTCGGCTCGCTGGGCGGCATCGCCGAACTGGCGAAGGAGGCGTTCGCGAACGCGCCGTCGAAGGCCGGCCCGCCGTCGCTGCCGCGCGACCGGGGCTGAGCCGTGCGCTGGGGTTTCGAAGCGACCGTCTGGGCGGTCATCGCGGTGGTACTGGTCGCCGCCGAGGCGATCGTGCCGGGCGCGTTCCTGCTGTGGCTGGGCGTCGCCGCGGCCGCGGTCTGCCTGATGGTGCTGCTGGTGCCCGACGTGCCCTTCGTCGTGCAGGGCGTCGCCTTCGCCGTGCTGAGCTTCCTCGCGATCCGTTTCCTGCGGCTGCGCTGGGCCGGCAAGCAGCGCGAGAGCGACCAGCCCGCACTCAATCGTCGCGCCGAGCAGCTGGTCGGCCGCGTGGTGCCGTTGATGGACGGGATCGAGAGCGGGCGTGGCCGCGTGCAGATCGCCGACGCGTTCTGGGACGTCGAAGGCCCGGACCTTCCGGCCGGCACGCGCGTGCGCATCGTCGGCGCGCGCGGCATGACGCTGCTGGTGCGCGAGCAGGCGTAACCGGCGTCGCCCGGGTAAGCGAAGCGCACCCGGGACGTGCCTGCGTGCACGCGGATCACCCGCGCCGCCTCGCGTTACCCCATCGCGGGCCCGCGACCCCATGTCGCCTCGGCGCCTCGCCATCCGACATACGGCTCGTCCGCGTCACGCCACCTGCGCGTGGCGATCCGAATGCATGCGACTGCCGCCGCTCGTTCGCTCGTGCCCCGGCGCATCGTCCATCAGTAGAACCGGCACCCGCCCAGCATCTTCCGGCGCGGCGCGGGATAATCGCGGTCCCTCACGCCGCGATCGGTTCCCATGACGAACAAGACCGTCCTCAACGATGCCCACCGCGCCCTCGGCGCCAAGATGGTCGACTTCGGCGGCTGGGACATGCCGATCAGCTACGGCTCGCAGATCGAGGAGCACCACCAGGTGCGTCGCGACGCCGGCATGTTCGACGTCTCGCACATGACCGTGGTCGACCTGCGCGGCGAACGCGTGCGCGACTTCCTGCGCCGGCTGGTCGCCAACTCGGTCGACAAGCTGAAGAAGCCCGGCAAGGCGCTCTACACCTGCAT
>CAZNRZ010000091.1:0-9226 GCA_964575535.1 uncultured Lysobacter sp.
GACGCCGGCATCGGCGGCGGCCACCCCGACCGCTACCGCGTCGCCCGCATCGGGTGCTACCACGCCCGCCGCTGCGCGCGCGCCCGAGGCGGCACCGGCCGCCGGTCAGCGCCGATGAACATCCTCCTGCGCTGGCTGATCGACCTGCTGCTGCGCTTCACGCGCACGCTGGACCTGCCGATGCTCGCCGCGCTCGGCGCACTGATGATGATCGGCGTGGCGGTGCTGTACAGCGCATCAGACGCGTCGACGAACATGGCCGTCGCGCAGGCCGCGCGCTATGGCGTGGGCCTGGCGGCGATGTGGGCGCTCTCGCGCATGCCGCCCACGCAGCTGCGCAACTGGACGCCCTACGTCTACGGCGCGTCGCTGGTGCCGCTGGTAGCCGTGCTGTTCATCGGCGACGGCAAGCACGGCAACCACTGGATCGACCTGGGCGTGTTCTATTTCCAGCCGGCCGAGCTGCTCAAGCTCTCGCTGCCGATGATGGTGGCCTGGTACCTCAACCGCCGGCCGCTGCCGCCGCGGCTGCCCGTGGTGCTCACCGCGGCGGTGATCATCGCCGTGCCCACGCTGCTCATCCTCAAGCAGCCCGACTTCGGCACCGGCATGCTGGTCGCACTGTCGGGTGCGTTCGCGCTGTATCTCGCGGGGCTGTCGTGGTGGTGGTTCGCCGCCGCCCTCGGGGGCGTCGCCGCGGTCGCGCCGGTGGCCTGGATGTTCCTGCTGCGCCCCTACCAGAAGGCGCGCGTGCTCACCTTCCTCGATCCCGAGCGCGATCCGCTCGGTGAGGGCTGGAACATCATCCAGAGCAAGATCGCGATCGGCGGCGGCGGGTTCGACGGCAAGGGCTGGCTGCAGGGCTCGCAGTCGCACCTCAACTATCTGCCCGAGCACACCACCGACTTCATCTTCGCCGTGCTCGCCGAGGAGTTCGGCTGGCTGGGCGTCATCACCGTGCTCGCGCTCTACCTGTTCGTGATCGGGCGCTGCCTGTGGATCGCCTCCGATGCGCGCGACGGTTTCTCGCGCCTGATCGCCGGCGCGCTGGCGCTGGCGTTCTGCGTCTACGTGGTGGTCAACGGCGGGATGATCGCCGGCCTGCTGCCGATCGTCGGCGTGCCGATGCCGCTGCTGAGCTATGGCGGCACGTCGGCGGTGTCGCTGCTCGCGGGGCTGGGCGTGGTGATGGCGGTGCGCGCGCACCGGCCGGTGCATTCGCGCTGAGTCGATGCGGTCAGTCGATGCGCGCCGGCGTGCGTGCGTCGATCCACGCGGCGGCCGGCGCGGGCCGGCCCAGCAGCCAGCCCTGGCCGAACCCGCAGCCCAGCGCCTGCACGGCATGGCGCTGCGCATCGGTCTCGATGCCCTCGGCGATCACGTCCAGCCCCAGTGCGCGCGACAGGTCCACCACCGCGCGTACGACCGCGGAGGCGACCGATCCGCCGTCGCTACCCAGGTCGGCGATGAACGAGCGATCCAGCTTGATCGTGTGGAAGCCGAAGCGGTGCAGGTAGCCCAGCGACGAGTAGCCGGTGCCGAAGTCGTCGAGTGCGGTGTGCACGCCCGCCGCGCGCAGGCGGTCGATACCGGCGCCGACGCGCTCGGGATTGTCGACCAGCACGTCCTCGGTGATCTCGATGCGCAGCTGCGCCGCCCGGACGCCGTAGCGCCGCATCAGCGCGAGCAGGCGCGTGTCGAAGTCGCCCGAGAGGAAGTGCCGCGGCGAGACGTTGACGTGCACGCACTGCTCATCCTGCAGCAGCGAGGGAACGATGCGGAAGACGTCCTCGTAGAGCTGCCAATCGAGCGACTCGAGCAGGCCGCCGGCCTCGGCCACGCGCAGGAACGCGCCGGGCGCGAGCAGCCCGCGCGTGGGATGGTTCCATCGCATCAGCGCCTCGTAGCCGGTCACCGCGCCGTCGGCCAGGCGCACGATGGGCTGGAAGTAGGGCATGAACTCGCGCCGCGCCAGGCCCAGGTGCAGGTCGCCTTCCAGCGTCAGCAGCTCCAGCGCCTGGTGGTGCAGGCGCTCATCGAACAGTTCGAAGCCGCCGCGCGCACGTTCCTTGACGCGGTACATCGCGATGTCGGCATCGCGCAGCAGTTCCTCGGGCGTGGCATAGCCGGGGCCACCGAGGGCGATGCCGACGCTCACGCCGGTGAACAGCTCCTTGCCCTCCACGCGCACCGGCTCGCGCAGCGCGTCGATCAGGCGCTGCGCAAGGCGCACCGGCACGTCGCTGCCGTCCACCTCGTGCATCAGCACGGCGAACTCGTCGCCGCCGAGCCGCGCGACGATGTCCGGCGAGCGCAGGCAGTCCGAGAACCGCCTGGCGACCACCTTCAGCAGTTCGTCGCCGACCGCATGCCCCGCGCTGTCGTTGATGACCTTGAAGCGGTCGAGGTCGAGGAACAGCACGGCGAAGCCGCGCGCCGGATCGCGCGCGGCGGCGGCCATCGCACGCACGAGGTGGTCGCGCAGGTAGGCGCGGTTGGGCAGCTGCGTGAGCGGGTCGTGCAGCACCTCGTGCTGCAGCCGGCGCTCGATCTCGCGGCGCACCGCGATCTGCTCGCCCAACTCGTGCGTGCGCTGCTCGAGCCGCTCGAAGGCGTGCTTGCGGTCGATCGCGGTCACGATGTGCGTGCCGACGTAGGACAGCAGGTCGCGCTCGGCCTCCGTGTACAGACCGCCGCGCTCGTAGCTCTGCACGACCATGGCGCCCCGCACGCGGCCGCCGCCGAGGATGGGCACGCCCAGCCAGTCCGCCGCACCGGGGCCGATGATCGACACGGGCCCCGCCAGTTGCCGGTACAGGGCAGTGGTGGGGCCCATCAGCGGCTTGGCGCCGCGGATGAGATGCCAGGTCAGGCTGCCCTCGATCTGCGACATCGGATCGATGGCGTCGGGATCCTGCCAGTCGTCGTCGGCGACATCGGCGAAGTAGACGAAGCGGATGCTGTCGCTGTCGGCGTCGTAGAGCGCGATGAAGAAGTTCTCGGCGTACATCAGCCGGCCGACGATGCGATGCAGCCCGGCCAGCATCGCCGGCATGTCGAGATCCGAGCTGGCCATCTCGGTGATTTCGTACAGCGCGCGCTGCAGGCCCTCGGCCTGTTCCAGGCGCGCCACCGACTGCCGCAGCGCATCCTTCTCGAGCGCGTTCGCGACGAAGGGTGCGAGGCGATGCGCCCAGGCCGGCGCGTCGGGCGCGTCGGTGGCGAGCAGCAGGGCCGCCCAGGCCTCGCCGTGGCCAGCGAGCTTGAGCAGCATGCGGCCCGACGCGTCGCGGGTGCATTCGCCCGGCGCGAGCATGCGCAGTGCCGAGCTGTCGACGGCGATGTCAGCCGGCGCTGGCACGTGGTGCACCGCGTCGTCCACGCCCGCTGACCAGACCACGATCGCCGAGGCGTCGGCGATGTCGGCCAGCAGCCTGTCCGCCAGCGCCTGCATGCCCTCCGCGCGCAGCAGCGTGGCGTCGTCGAGCGCGGGCGTCGGCGACGGCGATCCGGACGGGCTGCGGGACGGACCGTTCATTCGCCCGGTTAACGGCTCCGTGCGCCGCGGGCTTGAGGCCGCCCGTCGCGCGCGGAAGGCGCGGCGGACGCGATCGAAGCCGGCCGCCTGCTCCGGTGCAGCGGATGCGGCGCCGTCATGCGGCCAACCGCGTTCAAGGTTTCTTGCCGGTGGCGCGGGCGATCGCCGCGATGCGCGCGCGCCGCAGCGCCTCGCCCAGCGCGGCGCCTTCGAGCCCGTCGCCGAGCGTGTCCGCGCGCACCGCGCGCGCGGCCTCGAGCGCGCGCAGCAGCGGCTCGCGCGGTGCGTAGGGCACGTGCTCGAGCCCGAGACGCCCCCGCTTGTCCGCCTCGCAGACCAGCGCCAGCTGGGCGATGCGCTCGGGTCGGCGGAAGCCGTCGCAGCGCAGCAGCAATTCGTGCACCGTGCTGGCGCGCAGGTCGTCGAAGCGGTGCACGTTGAGGTGTTCGCGGCAGGCCATGACGGCGAGCTGGCGGTGCGCCGTCGGCACCTTCAGGCGATCGCAGACCTCGCGTACCGGTGCCACGCCGGCACTTTCGTGGCCGATGTGCCTGGGCAGTACGTGCGCGGGCGTGCGCGCCTTGCCGAGATCGTGCACGAGCGCGGCGAAGCCGATCAGGTCGTCGCCCGGCGCGAGTTGCGCGGCCATGTCGCAGACCATTTCGACATGCACGCCGGTATCGACTTCCGGGTGGTATTCCGCGCGCTGCGGCACGCCGTAGAGTGCGTCGACCTCCGGCAGCACGACGGCCAGCGCACCGGCCTCGCGCAGCGTGCGCAGGAACGCGGAGGGTTTCGCGCTGGCCACCGCGCGGCGCAGCTCCTGCCAGACGCGTTCGGGCGTGAGTTCCGAGAGCTCGCCCGAAGCCACCATCGCGCGCATCAATTCCGCCGTCTCCGGCGCGACGGTGAAACCCAGCGGCGCCAGCCGCGCCATGAAGCGCGCCGCGCGCAGCACGCGCAGGGGATCCTCGACGAACGCGGGGCCGACGTGGCGCAGCACGCGCGCCTCGATGTCGGCGACGCCGCCCAGCGGATCGACGATGTCGCCGAAGGTCCCGTCCGCGCGTACTTCGCGCGCGATGGCGTTGATGCTGAAGTCGCGCCGCTGCAGGTCGTCCTCGAGCGTCACCGACGGGTCCGCGTCGACGACGAAGCCGCGATAACCCCGTCCGGATTTGCGCTCGGTGCGCGCGAGTGCGTATTCCTCGCCGGTCTGCGGATGCAGGAACACCGGGAAGTCGCGGCCGACGGCCTTGTAGCCGGCATCGAGCATCGCCTGCGGCGTGCTGCCGACCACGACGAAATCGCGATCGCCCGGCGGCAGGCCGAGCAGCGGATCGCGCACCGCGCCGCCGACGAGGTAGACCTGCATGCTCAGCGCACGTGCTGGGCGAGGATCGAGACGATGTCGGTCGCGCCCGCGTTGCGGCCGAGCGCATGCGACAGCGGCGCGGGCTGGCCGGAGATCCAGATCTTGAGTTCGGCGTCGAGATCGAAATGCCCGGCGGTCTCGAGCGAATACATCACGATCGCGCGGTAGGGAACGCTCAGGTATTCGACCTTGCTGCCGGTGAGCCCCTGCTTGTTGACCAGCAGCAGGCGACGGTCGGTGAAGACCATCAGGTCGCGGACGAAGCCGAACGCGCGCTGCAGGCTTTCGCCCGTCGCGAGCAGCGGCGCGAGGTCCTCGTGCAGGTCGGCGACGTTCTTCTCGCCGGCGTGGCCCATCAGCGTGTCGAGCAGTCCCATGGCCTTTCTCCGTGTGGCGTTCGCCGACACTCCAGCACGCTTCAGCTCCGGCGGGAAGGGCGCCGCGCCGGCGGCTGCGGCTTGATCGCCGGCGGGGTGGCGGGCGTAGCCGCCAGCGGGCAGGCGAAGCGCTTGCGCGGTGCGTCGGTGATGCCGCTCATGCGGTCGGTCAGGCGTAGTGCGTCGCCGTTGAGGCGCCAGTCGTAGATCACGCTGAAGGCCAGCACGCGCGCCACGTAGTCGCGCGTTTCCTTGTAGCTGATGGTCTCGATGAAGACGTCCGGGTCGAAGTGCCCGCGCGCGGCCTTCCAGCGGTTGAGCGGCGCCGGGCCGGCGTTGTAGCCGGCGATGGTGTAGTAGCTGCGCCCCTCGCCGAAGCCGTCGTAGAGCTGGCGCAGGTAGGCGGTGCCGAGGGCGATGTTGGTTTCCGGGTCGAGCAGCGTGGCCTCGCCGTTCCACGGGATGCCGATGCGGCGCGCCACGGCCTGGCCCGTCGAGGGAATCACCTGCATCAGGCCGATGGCATTCGCCTGCGAACGCGCCACCGGATTGAAGATGCTCTCGGCGCGGATCTCGGCGGCGACGAAGGCCGGGTCGAGCCGGTTGCGCGCGGCCTCGCGGCGGATGGTCGCGTCGTAGTTCAGCGGGAAGCGCAGCGTGTACAGGCGCAGCTCCTCGGGGTTTTCCTTGCCGAGGGTGAACACCGCGCGGTCGAGCCAGCCGTGCTCCTGCGCGATCTTCACGGCCATTGGCCGGTGCGTGTCGCCGAGGCGCGCGGCGGCCTCGTTGAATTCGGCGGTCGCCCAGGCGGTGCGGTCGATCGAATACAGGCCCATCGCACGCACGATGGCCGGATCGTTCTCGACCGGCGCACGCGCGGCCGCCGAATCGCCGGGAATCCACGGGCACAGCGCATAGGGCGCGTCGATGCGGTCGGCGGCGAGGAAGCCGTGGAACTCGGGCTTCTTCGCGGCCTCGGCATAGGCGGCGCGCGCGGCGGCCGCGTCGCCGGTGCGCTCGGCCAGGCGGCCTTCGAAGTAGGTGTACTTCGAGTCGGCGCGCTGCTTCTGCGGCATGCGGCGGATCGCGGCGAGCGCGGCGGGCCAGTCCGACCGCACCATCGCCGTGCGCACGCGCCACTCGTGCAGGCGTTCGTCGAAGGCGGATTCGGGCACGGCGCTGATGTGCTGCCAGGCGTCCTCGTCGAACTGGCCGGCCGTCTGCAGCGCGGCCTGGTAGAGCACGCGGCCGCGCTCGACGTCCGTGAAACCCAGCGTCGGGCCGTATTTCGCCAGCTGCGCCTGTGCATTGCGCGGCAGCGACTTCGCGAAACGCGCCAGCCCGTGCGAGGCGACGTGCCGGCTGCGCGCGGTCTTGGGCCAGGTCAGCGCGCGATCGTGCACCGCCTCGACAAAGGCCGCGTAGTCGTTGGCGAGCGCAGCCTCGTCGGCCGGCAGCCCGCGCGCGGCGGCGCGCATCACGGCGGGCTGCCAAGCCTGGGCCGCGCGGTCGAAGCGTTCCCAGCGCAGCGCCGGCGTAAGGCCGCCGCGTGCGTCGAGGGCGGCGAACACGGGGTCGCACTGGCCGGGCAGCGATTCGCCCGCGCCGCGCCAGAGCGCCTGCGCATCGGTGGTCCACTGCGGGCTGAACCGGCCGGTCGCTGCCTGCGCCTGCAGGTGCGCGCAGCGCAGGGCGACGTCGTCGATGCCCGCCTGCCAGGCGGCGAGCACCGCCGGCCAGTCCGCGCGACGCGCGGCTTCGGCCAGCCACTCGCGGCGCAGGCGCGTGCCGACGGCATCGGTGGGATGGCGCTGCAGGAAGGCGTCCACGCGCTCGCGGGAAACGCTCGACAGCTGGCGGCGCAGGTCTGCGTACTCGATCCACGGATACAGCGGATGACCCGCGAGGTCGGCGTTCGCGCGCGCGTCGAACGTGCCGCGCTCGGCCGCTGCGATCGCCTCGCGCACGCGCGGCAGGCGGGTGTCGGGCGTGCGCGGCGTCGCGGGCTGCGCCACCGGCGTGACCGGCGCGGGCAGCGCCTGTGCCGCGGGCGTGGGCGCCATCTGCGCGCAGGCGGGCGTGGTGGCGACGAGGGCGGCGAGCAGCAGCGGGGGCAGGCGTAGGCGCATCGGCCGACTATAGCCAGCCGATCTGAACGTTCCGTCGTCGCCTGGCGGCGCAGGACGATACTCGCCGTTGCCCTCGGGACCCGGGGGCTGCGGTGATGTCGCGGTCCCGGGTGCGCTGCGCTTAACCGGCCCACGCATCGCAGGTGAAGCAGGGCCGCCGGCGACGCCATCGGCCGCGGCGGACGCTGCAGGACATCGGCATCGCACCCGCTGCATCCGCGCACCCGCAGCGCCATCGGCCCATGCATGCTCGACTGTCCGCGCGCATGCGCAGTCACCGCCACCCGTTTCCGGAGCCCGCGATGCCCATCGAATGGCTGATCTTCCCCGTCCTGGGACTCGTCGCCGGCGTGCTCGCCGGGCTGCTGGGCGTCGGCGGCGGCCTGGTGCTGGTGGCCGCGCTGGCCTGGCTGCTGCCGCGGCTGGGGGTGGCGCCCGAAGCGGCGATGCACGCGGCACTGGCCAGTTCGCTGGCCAGCATCGTGCTGACCGCGATGGCCTCGGCGCGTGCGCATGCGCGACGCGGCTCCGTGCTGTGGCCGACGGTCGCGTGGATGGTGCCGGGCCTGCTGCTGGGCGGCTGGCTCGGCAGCGCGGCCGCCGTGCGCATCGACGGCGACGTGCTGCGCTGGCTGGTGGCCGGCTACTGCCTGGTGGCGGCGGCGCAGATGCTGCTGTCGAGGGCGGTCGAGCATGCCGGCGGGATCGTGCCGCGCGGCCCGGCGATGACCGCCGCAGGCGCAGGCATCGGGGCGGTCTCGGCGGTGGTCGGCATCGGCGGCGGCAGCATGACCGTGCCGCTGCTGGTCTGGCGCGGGGTGGCGCCGGTGCGCGCGGTGGGCACGTCGTCCGCCTGCGGCGTGGCGATCGGCCTGGGCAGCGCGCTGGGGTACGCCCTGCATCCGCCGGCGGGCGAGCTCGGTGAATTCGCGCTGGGCTACGTCTACCTGCCGGCCGCGATCGGCGTGGCGCTGGCCTCGGTGGTCGCCGCGCCCTGGGGCACGCGGCTGGCGCATCGCCTCAGCGGGACGCACCTCAAGCGGGTATTCGCCGGGTTCCTGGTGGCGGTCGCGCTCTCGCTGATCGCAGGGGGCTGACGGTATCGGCTGGCGCGCCGGAAACTTTCGAACGGCCCTTGTGGCCGGTTCATGGAACGTTTACAACCCGATGACGCCGCAGGACAGGGGCGCGGCGGCCTTGCTTGCACTTCTTACGGAGAGAGATCGATGAAAGCGTTCCGCCGCCAGACCCTGGCAAAAGCCATCCAGCTGTCCCTTCTCATCGCTGCGCCCGGCCTCGCCGCCGCGCAGGACGCCCCGGCGCCCGCCACGCAGACGCCCGCCACGCTCGATGCCGTGCAGGTCACCGGCACCCGCATCCGCCGCGCCGACATCGAAAGCCAGACGCCCGTGCAGACGCTCTCGCGCGAGGACATCGAGCGCACCGGCCTGACCTCGATCGGCGACATCGTGCAGGAGCTCACCGGCTCGGGCTCGGCGCTCAACACCAAGTTCAACTCGTCCGGCAACTTCGGCTTCTCGCCGAACGGCGACGGCGTCGGCGCGGGCTCGGCGCAGGTCGACCTTCGCAACCTCGGCCCCAAGCGCGTGCTGGTGCTGGTCGACGGCATGCGCTGGGTCAACGAGTCCTCGGCGTCCGGCGTGGGCGCGGCGACCGACCTCAACACCATCCCGCTGGCGCTGGTCGAGCGCATCGAAGTGCTCGAGGACGGCGCGTCCTCGCTGTACGGCTCCGACGCGATCGCCGGCGTGGTCAACATCATCACCCGGCGCAATTTCGACGGCGC
>CAZNRZ010000092.1:0-9183 GCA_964575535.1 uncultured Lysobacter sp.
CGCGGCATGCTGATCCTGCTGGGCGCGCTGGCCACGTTGCTGGCCGCCCTGCAGGTGCATCTGTGGACGGGCGAGGGCGGGCGGCGCGCGGTCGATGCGCTCGCGCGCCAGGTGGCGGGCCTCGAGCGCGAGAACGGCGGCCTGCAGCAGCGCAACGCCGCGCTCGCCGCCGAGGTCGAGGATCTCAAGTCGGGCGAGGCGGCGGTCGAGGAACGCGCGCGCAGCGAGCTGGGCATGATCCGGCCGGGCGAGGTTTTCTATCGCGTGGTCGATCGCGATGCGGCTGCGCCCGTCGCGCCGGCCACGGCGACACCCGCGGACGGGCAGTGACGCGCCCGGTCTGGGGCGTGGTGCCGGCGGCAGGTCGCGGCCGCCGGTTCGGCGGCGAGGTGCCCAAACAATACCTGCAGGCGCGGGGTGCGCCGTTGATCGCGCATGCGCTGGATGCGTTGCTGGCCGACCCGCGCGTTGAGGGCGTGATCGTAGCGATCGGCCGCGACGACCCGTGGTGGCCGGGCTGGACGCAGCGCGCCGGGAAGCCGGTGCATACGTGCATCGGCGGCGAGGAGCGCGCCGATTCCGTGCTCGCTGCATTGATCGAACTCGAAGCGCTTGACGGACGCGAACCGCTGGCCGCCGTGCACGATGCGGCGCGCCCGAATCTCGATGCGGGCGACCTGTCGCGCCTGCTCGATGCGGCGCTTGCCGATAGCGACGGTGCGATCCTCGCCGCGCCCGTGCGCGACACGCTCAAGCGCGGCGACGCGGACGGCATCGACGCCACGGTCGCACGCGAGGGGCTCTGGCGCGCACTCACGCCACAGGTGTTCCCCGCCGCGCGACTGCGGGCCGCACTCGAAGCCTGCCGCGCCCGCGGCGATGTCGCGACCGACGACGCGATGGCGATGGAGCTCGCCGGCGCGCGGCCGCGGCTGGTCGAGGGGCGCGAGGACAACATCAAGGTGACCACGCCGGCGGATCTGGCGCTGGTCGAATTCCTGCTCGCTCGCCGGGGAGTCCACGCATGAACATCCGCATCGGCCAGGGCTTCGACGTGCACGCCTTCGGCGAGGGCGATCACGTGATGCTCGGCGGCGTGCGCATCCCGCACGCGCGCGGCGTCGTCGCGCATTCCGATGGCGACGTCGTGCTGCACGCCCTGTGCGACGCCATGCTCGGCGCGCTGGCGCTGGGCGACATCGGCCGGCATTTCCCGCCCTCGGATGAGCGCTGGCGCGATGCCGACAGCCGTGCCTTCGTGCGCCACTGCGCGCATCTCCTCGCCGAACGCGGCTGGCGCGTCGGCAACGCCGACGTGACGGTGATGGCCGAGCGTCCGAAGGTGGGCCCGCATGCGCAGCTCATGCGCGAGCGGATCGCCGAAGACCTCGGCATCGACGTGGATTCGGTGTCGGTCAAGGCCACGACCACGGAGCGCCTGGGCTTCACCGGGCGCGAGGAAGGCATCGCCGCGATGGCGGTCTGCCTGCTGGAAAGGCGGTAATGCGGTCGCCGGCCTCGCCGTCGCTTGCGTGCGCGTAACGCGCTGTTCCTTCGCCAGCGTTCGCCATCCAGCGATCATCTCGCGCCACATCATCCCGAATCCGCCGCGCTGCAATGCGCAGGCATCGCCAAGCCACGAAGCCGACATGAGCATGCAGACCCTCCCCCGCGCCCACGGCGCCCCCGTGCTGACGGCGCTTTTCCGCAGCCGGCACGAGGACTTCGTCGTCGAGGAAGTCGCCGGCTTCGAGCCCAGCGGGCAGGGCGAACATGCGTTGCTCACCATCGAGAAGCGCGGGCTCAACACCGTCGAGGTGGTGCAGCGGCTCATGCGCTGGGCCGGCGTGCGGGACGTGGCGATCGGCTACGCCGGCCTGAAGGATCGCCAGGCGGTCACCCGGCAGCGCTTCACCGTGCACCTGCCGGGCCGCGACACGCCGGACGTCGCCGCGCTCGAAAGCGATTCCGTCCGCGTGCTCGAAGCCGCGCGCCATTCGCGCAAGCTGCCGCGTGGCGCGCTGGCCGGCAACCGGTTCGAGCTGGTGCTGCGCGAAGTCGTCGGCGACCGCGAGGCCATCGAGGCGCGGCTGGCGGCGATCGCGGCCATCGGCGTGCCCAACTATTTCGGCGAGCAGCGCTTCGGTCGCGCCGGCGACAACGTGGCGCAGGCGCTGGCCATGTTCGCGGGCCGCCGCGTGCGCCGCGAGGAGCGCAGCATGCTGCTGTCGGCGGCGCGCTCGGAGCTGTTCAACCGCGTGCTCGCCGCGCGCGTGCAGGACGGCTCGTGGCGCACCGGCCTCGATGGCGAGGTGTGGATGCTCGACGGGCGCCGCAGCGTGTTCGGGCCGGAGCGGCTGTCGGCGGAGCTGTCGGCACGGTGCGACGCGTTCGACATCCATCCCACCGGGCCGCTCTGGGGCCGCGGCGAGCTGCGCAGCGATGCGGACTGCCGCGCGATCGAGCAGCGCCTGCTCGTGGGCGACGACGTGGACGCGCTGCGTGCGGGCATCGAGGCGGCCGGCATGGAGCAGGAGCGGCGCGCGCTGCGCATGCGCCCGGCGGCGATGGCTTGGACCTGGCCGGGGGACGACGTGTTGCGTGTCGTCTTCGAACTCCCGCCCGGCGCCTACGCGACCACCGTGCTGGCCGAGCTGGGCGAGCTCGAATCCGCCGGCATGCGCCGTTCGTCGTAAGCCGCCGCGCGACACGTCCCGCGCGCATCCACGGGCGTATAAGCGAATCGACGCCCGCATCGGGCGGGCGCCATGGACCCCATCCGGAGGTTTGCCATGAACCGCGCCCTTCCGTTTTGCATCGTCGCCGCGCTCGCCCTGGTCGCCAGCGGTTGCGCCACCACCTCGGAGCCGACTGCCTACGTCGCGCCGCCGCCTGCGAGCGGCCCCGTGATCGAGCAGGACGCCGCCTACATCCAGCGGGTCGAGCAGATCGCACTGCGCCGCGGGATCAGCGTCACCTGGGTGAATCCGCCGAGCAAGCGCCGGGGCTTCAGCCGGCGCTAGCGCCTCGCGAGCACCACAACCACCGCACCCGTGCCGCCCTGCGCGGGCGGCGCGGAGTGGAAGCCCAGCACGTCGGCGCGGTGGCGGAGCATGCGGTCGACGAGATTTTTCAGCACCGGCGCGCCGCTGGAATCGAGTTCCGCCGCGCCACGACCCTTGCCGTGGACGATGCGCACGCAGCCCAGGCCGTGCCGGCGCGCGTCGTGCAGGAAGGCCTTGAGTACCGCCTGCGCCTGCGCCGCGGTCAGGCCGTGCAGGTCGAGTTCTTCCTGCGCCGACAGCTCGCCGCGCTTGAGCCGGCGGAAGGTCGAGGCCGGTAGCGAGGCGCCGCAGTAGCTCAGCGGGTCGTCGGCGCCCAGCAACGCCTCGTCCATGGCCAAGCGGAATTCCGAGCGTGCATCGGCCTCGTCGCGCTCGGCCATGCGCGCGCGCGGGCGCGGCTTCGGTGCCGCGGGTGGTGGTGCCGGTGGCGCCGCGACCGGCCGCACCGGCCCCACCGCGCTGCGGAACAGGTCGGAGTCGTCGTCGGGGTCACCTGCAGCCATGGCCGCAGCCTAACGGCAGGGACGACTACCCGTCGCGACGGCGTAGCGGTGGCGCGAAAGGGCGGTGCGGGCCATCGGCTATGATGGCCACCCGCCGTCGCCGGCGGTGTCCTCCACCCGGCGCCCCGAGGTTCATGCGAGTTCTTGTCAGCAACGACGACGGCGTAGACGCGCCCGGTATCCGCGTCCTCGCGGACACCCTGCGCGCCGCCGGCCACGATGTCCTCACGGTCGCCCCCGACCGCGACCGTTCCGGCGCGAGCAATTCGCTCACGCTCGACATGCCGGTGCGCGTGCAGCAGCACGACGCCGCCACCTGGCGCGTGCACGGCACGCCCACCGACTGCGTCCACGTCGCCCTGACCGGCCTGCTGGACGAGCTGCCGGACATCGTCGTGTCCGGCATCAACAACGTGGGCAACCTCGGCGACGACGTCATCTACTCGGGGACGGTCGCCGCGGCGGTCGAAGGCCGCTTCCTCGGGTTCCCGGCGATCGCCGTCTCGCTGGCGACGGCCGATGGCGTCGGCCGTCATTACGACACCGCCGCGCGGGCCGCGGTGGAGATCGTGGCGCGGCTGCTGGTCGACCCGCTGCCCAGCGACACGATCCTCAACGTCAATGTGCCCGACGTGCCCTGGGACGCGATCCGCGGCTTCGAGGCCGGGCGGCTGGGCAATCGCCATCGCGCCGAGTCCTGTGTGCAGCAGGTCGATCCGCGCGGGCGGCAGTGGTACTGGATCGGCCCGGCGGGCGCCGAGCAGGATGCCGGCCCGGGCACCGACTTCAACACCATCCGCCGCGGCTTCATCTCGATCACGCCGATCCAGGTCGACCTGACCCGCTACCAGGCGCTCGAGCAGGTGGCGAGCTGGGTCGGCGGGCTCGCGGACGCGCTCGCGCAGCCGGCGGCGCGCGAGCCATGAGCATGCGCATGCACCGCCAGCCCGAGGCGGCCGGCAGCGGGCTGACCTCGCAGCGCGTCCGCGATCGGCTGGTCGAGCGCCTGCGCGCCAACGGAATCGCCGACGAGCGCGTTCTCAACGCCATCCGCACGGTACCGCGCCATCTCTTCGTCGACGAGGTGCTGGCCACGCGCGCGTACGAGGACACCGCGTTGCCGATCGGCCACGGGCAGACCATCTCGCAGCCTTGGGTCGTCGCGCGCATGACCGAGGCGCTGCTCGCATCGAACCCTCGCAAGGTGCTGGAAATCGGCACCGGCTCGGGTTACCAGGCGGCGGTGCTGGCCGCGCTCGGGCTCGAGGTGCACACGGTCGAGCGCATCGGCGAGCTGCTGCGCATCGCGCGCAAGCGCATCCGCCAGCTCGGCCTGACCATCCGCAGCAAGCACGACGACGGCCGTGCCGGCTGGGCCGAGAACGGGCCGTTCGACGCCATCCTCGTCACCGCCGCCGCGCCGGCGCTGGTGGACGAGCTCAAGGCGCAGCTCGTGCCCGGCGGTGTGCTGATCGCGCCGGTGGGGCCTGCGAACGCGCAGTCGCTGCTGCAGGTGCGGCGCCTGCCGGAGGGTGGCTACGACGAGCAGGTGCTCGCGCCGGTGGTGTTCGTGCCGCTGCTGTCGGGAGTGGTCGATTGAACGCGACGACGAAGCCCGCCGCAGGTGCGGACGAGCCGCTGGGCGAGCAGCTCGAGCGTGTAATCCGCGAGCTGCCCACCGAATCGCTCACCCTGGGCGAGCTGCTCGACGTCTTCGGCGACGAAGGCCTGCTGCTGCTCACCATGCTGCTCACGCTGGTGTTCCTGATCCCGGTGTCGATCCCGGGCGTGAGCACGGTTTTCGGTGCGGCCATCCTGCTCGTCGGGATCAGCCGCGTGCTCGGCCGCCCGCTGTGGCTGCCGTCGGCGATCCGCCACCGCGCGCTGCCGGCGGCGAAGCTGCGGCCTGGGCTGCAGCAGGGGATGGTCTGGGTGCGTCGCCTGGAGCGGATCAGCCGGCCACGCCGGTTGCACGCCCTCGTGGAGGGGCGCACGCGCCTGCAGCTCACGAACCTCGCCTTCATCTTCGCGGCCGTGCTGCTGATGGCTCCGTTCGGCTTCGTGCCCTTCAGCAACACGCTGCCGGCACTGGCGCTACTGCTGTACTCGGTCGGCATGCTGCAGCGCGATGGCGGCGCCGTGCTGCTCGGACACGTGGCCAACATCGCCACCGTCGTCTATTTCGGCATTCTCATCGGCGGCGGCGGCGTAGCCATCCGCGAGATCTGGCAGCGGATCGCGGCATGAGGCTTTCACCGGCGGAGCGGACCACGGCTATGCGACCGACGATGCGATGTGCGTTGGCCGTGGGATGCGCGCTCGCGCTCGCCGCCTGTTCGAGCTCGGTGGTGCGCAGCACGCAGGATGCGCCGCGGCCAGTCGCCAAGGCCGCGTCCAAGCCGCGTCCGGGTGCGACGACGGTGGTGGCGCGGGGCGACACGCTCTACGCGATCTCCGTGCGCTACAGCATCGCGGTGCAGGATCTCGCAGCCTGGAACGGGCTCGCGCCGCCCTACACGATCTATCCCGGCCAGCGCCTGCGGCTCTATCCCGGTGGACGCAGCCCGGCGCACAGCACGACTGCGCCGCCCCGCGCCCCATCCACCGCTCCCCGGCAGGCCGCCACGCCACCTCGCGCAGCGACGCCCGCGCCCGCGCCGGTGGCCCCGCCGGCCAGCGGCTTCGCCTGGCGCTGGCCGGCCGACGGCGGCCTGCTCGCGCGCTACGTGGCCGGCGAGCCGACGCGGCAGGGTATCGACATCGGCGGCACGTCCGGCGCGCCGGTGCGCGCGGCGGCCGCTGGCACCGTCGTCTATTCGGGCGCGGGCCTGGTCGGCTACGGCGAGCTGGTGATCATCAAGCACAGCGAGCAGTGGCTGTCGGCCTATGGCCACAACCGCCGCCGGCTGGTGAACGAGGGCCAGATCGTGAAAGCCGGCGAGCAGATCGCCGAGATGGGCCGCAGCGGCGCGCCGCGCGACATGCTGCACTTCGAGATCCGCTACAACGGCAAGCCGGTCGATCCGCTTCGCTACCTGCCCGCGCGCTGAGCGATCGGACCTGCGGGGACTGGTGGGTAGCGGTTCGCGGAACGGGCCGCCGTCCCGTGGAAAACCTCGGCGGGCCCGGAGCCGGCCCGCGATACGGCCTCAGCCGATGATGAAACCCGCCGCCACCCGCCGCCCTTCGCCGGCGAGGATGTTGAAGGTGCGGGCGGCGGCGGCATTGTTCATCACCTCGAACCCGACACCGGCCTGCAGGCAGACGGCCTGCGTGCGGGCGGGGGCGAAGGCCTGGTGTTCGCCGCTGCCGAGCACGATCACTTCGGGATGCAGATCCAGCAGCGGCTGGAGCAGTTCGGGCGTCAGCAGGCCGATGGCCGCGGCCGGCCAGTCTTCCACCAGCGTGTCGGGGGCGAGGATGAAGCTGGTGGTCAGGCGCCGGTCGTTGACCAGCGCGCAGGAACCGTCCGCGCTGCGCAGCACGTAGGCGTGGTCGGGCTGTTCGAGCGTGAGCTGCATGCGGATACCCTGCCTTCGACTGTCTGCCGGGGCCGTGCGAATGCTCAGGCGCGGGGCAGGATGATCTGCCGCTTCCCGGTGCTGGGCCGGTAAAGCACCGCGGTATGGCCGATGCGCTGCACCAGCGCCGCGCCCGTGCCGTCGATCAGGCCGTCGACCAGCGCCGTGCGTGCCTCGCGATCCGCGGCCGCCACCTTCACCTTGACCAGCTCGTGATCCTCGAGCGCCTGGCCGACTTCCGCCACCACCGCGGGTGTCACGCCCTTGCCGCCGACCTGCAGCATCGCCTTGAGGCCGTGCGCCTGTCCGCGCAGGAAGCGCGTCTGCGCGGCCGTGAGCGAGCGCGGTTCGGCCGCCGCGGAGGCATCGGCGGCACCCTCGCGCGACCGGCCGGAAGCCGGTCGGTTCGGAGCTGCGGAATCGTGATCGTGTTGCGCCATGGATGGCCGCGTAAGGCTGGGTAAATGGCTGGCGAGGGTATCATGCGGCCCCTGCGCCTCCTTCTCCCGGCGCGTGCCGACCCGATGCCGACGCGCAGCAAGAGCAGCCAACGCTGGCTGAAGGAACACTTCTCCGATCCCTACGTGAAAAAGGCGAAGGCCGAGGGCCTGCGCTCGCGTGCCGCCTACAAGCTCGAGGAGCTCGTCGAGCGCGATCGCCTGCTCAAGCCCGGCATGGTCGTGGTCGACCTCGGTGCCGCGCCCGGCGGCTGGTCGCAGTGGGTCCGCCAGACGCTGGGGGATACGGGCCGCGTGATCGCGCTCGACATCCTCGAGATGCCCCCGCTCGCGGGCGTCGAATTCCTTCATGGCGATTTCAGGGAGGATGCGGTCCTATCGCAGCTGGAATCCGCCCTGAAAGGACAGCCTGTCGACCTTGTACTGTCCGACATGGCCCCCAACCTGAGTGGCATGGATGCGGTGGACCTGCCGCGCGCGCTTTACCTGGCCGAGCTGGCGATGGATTTCGCCGATCGCCACCTGCGCGTCGGTGGCGACTTCCTCATCAAGCTGTTCCAGGGCGTCGGGTTCGACGACTACGTGCGCGAGCTGCGCCGGCGCTATGACAAGGTCGTGATCCGCAAACCGGCGGCATCGCGCAAGCGCTCTCCCGAGGTCTATGCGCTTGCGCAGGGCCGGCGGGCGGAGATGAAGTAAACGGTCCGCATCGCCGACAACGGAGCGATGGGGCGGTAACCGGCCGCGAGGCCACTGGGCAGGAAGATGAACGATTTGGCCAAGAATCTGTTGCTGTGGGTGGTGGTCGCCGTCGTGCTGATGGTGGTCTTCCAGGCCTTCGGCCCGCGCAGTGCTCCGACTGAAACGCTGGCTTACGACCAGTTCGTGCAACAGCTCCAGACCGATCGGGTCAAGAGCGTGAAGATCGACGAGGACCGCACGACGATCAACGGCGAGCGCAAGGACGGCAGCGTGTTCGTCACGCACAACCCGGGCGACCGCGATCTGGTCAACGACCTGATCAACCACGACGTGGCCATCGTGCAGGCGCCGCCGCCGAGTGGCCCGTCGCTGTTCTCGATCTTCATCAACGTCTTCCCCTGGCTGCTCTTCATCGGCATCTGGGTGTACTTCATGCGCCAGATGCAGCAGGGCGGCAGCAAGGGTGCGATGAGCTTCGGCAAGTCGCGCGCGAAGATGCAGGGCGAGAACGAGGTCAAGGTGACGCTGGCCGACGTGGCCGGCTGCGACGAGGCCAAGCAGGAAGTCGGCGAGCTGGTCGAATTCCTGCGTGACCCGTCGCGCTTCCAGAAGCTTGGCGGCAAGATCCCGCGCGGCGTGCTGATGGTCGGCCCGCCGGGTACCGGCAAGACGCTGCTGGCGCGCGCGATCGCCGGCGAGGCGAAGGTGCCGTTCTTCTCGATCTCCGGCTCGGACTTCGTCGAGATGTTCGTGGGCGTCGGCGCCAGCCGCGTGCGCGACATGTTCGAGCAGGCCAAGAAGAACGCGCCCTGCATCATCTTCATCGACGAGATCGACGCTGTCGGCCGCCACCGCGGCGCCGGCCTGGGCGGCGGTCACGACGAGCGCGAGCAGACCCTCAACCAGCTGCTGGTCGAGATGGACGGCTTCGAGG
>CAZNRZ010000093.1:0-3885 GCA_964575535.1 uncultured Lysobacter sp.
TCAGCCCCCGCGCACCCGCAGCGTCAGCCCGCGCAGGAAGTAGCGCAGCAGCTGGTCGCCGCAGAGGCGGAAATTGTGATGGCCCGGCTGGCGGAACAGCGCGGTCAGCTCGGGCTTGGAGATCGGCCGGCCGCCTGCCTCGAACGCGTGCAGCATGTCCACGTCGTTCAACTGGAAGGCCACGCGCAGCTTCTTCAGGATCGCGTTGTTGTTGACGCGCTTCTCCGGCGGCCGCGGCGGCGCGCCGTCCTGCCGGCCGCGGTAATGCACGATCAGTCCGTCGAGGAACAGCCCGAGCAGGCGGTCGTCCAGCGGCACGAAGCCGGGTTCGTCCTCCTTGCGCAGGTAGGCCTGCACGTCGGCCCGCTCCAGCACCGCGGCCGGATCGGCCAGTTGCACGATCTCGGCCACGCGGCCGTCGCTCAGGTCGAGCATGAAGCGGATGCTGCGCAGGACGTCGTTGTTGATCATGGCGTGCGGGCGTCGCGTGCGGGCAGGGCGCGGGGAGGATAAGCCAGCGCGCCGCGCGCGGGCGCCACCGTGCTGGCCGCCGGTGATCGCGGGATGCTCTACTTCGCCCATGAAGACGCCCGCCCTGCTCGCCGCCATCGCCCTGTCCGCCACCGCCTGCACCGGAGGCCCCGCGCGCGACGCCGTGCCCTCCGCGGCGCCCGAACTCGTCATCGCCTCCTGGAACACCGAGCACCTCGCCGAGCGCAACGGCACCGGCTGCCGCCCGCGCGGCGATGCCGACTACGCCGCCATGCGCGCGCACGCCGACGCCCTCGGTGCCGACGTGATCGCCTTCCAGGAAGTGGAATCGAAGGCGGCGGCCGAGCGCGTGTTCGATTCGGCACGCTACACCGTGCTCATCGAGCAGCGGCCGGGCGATGCACGCACCGCGACCTGCGGCGAGTCCGGCCAGACCATCCGCGCCCAGCGCACCGGTTTCGCCATACGCAAGGGCCTGTCGTTCGAGCGCCAGCCCGACTTCACCGCCCTGCAACTCGGCGACGCCGACCTGCGCTCGGGCGTGGACGTGATCGTCCGGCCCGACGGCGCCCGGCCGCTGCGCCTGCTGTCGGTGCACCTCAAATCCGGCTGCAGCTCCGGCGATCGCAACGACGCCTGCGAGGTCTTCTTCCGGCAGGTGCCGGTGATGGAGCGCTGGATCGACGCGCGTGCCGACGAAGGCATGCGCTTCGCGGTGCTCGGCGATTTCAACCGCCGCCTGACGATCGCCGGCGATGCCGCCTGGACCGCCTGGGACGACGCCACGCCGGCCAACGCCGATCTCGCGCTGGCCTCGGGCGAGCGCTCCGCGCAATGCAATCCGCGCTACCGCGACTTCATCGACTTCATCGTGCTCGACCGCCGCGCCGCCGGCGACCTCGTGGCCTTCGAGGAAACCACCTACACGGGCGCGCCGTTGAGCGATCACTGCCCCGTATCGGCGCGCCTGCGCGCGAAGTAGGCGCGCGCAGTTCGCCGGGGTGAGGCCGCTCCGCGCGCGCGTGGCGGCTCGCCACTCGTGACTAAGGCCTGCATCGGCCGCTGCAGTGCGGCGCATGCGACGACGTTCGCCTCGCAGCGGCATTGCGGCTGCGCGCCGTCCGACCACAGGCGCCCCGATCGCGACGCACAGGCGCACACTGCGACTCCGGCGGCGCAGCGCATCCCCGCGTGCCGCCGCTCCGCAGCCCGCGCGCTGCGCCATCGATCCGGAGGCCGTATGTCGATTCCCCGTCCGCATGCACGTCGGCTGCTCGCTGCCGCCGTGCTCTGCACCGCCGGCGCCAGCGCGCAGGCCGCCGACGTCTCGCTCGCGCGGCTGGACTGCGGCGGCGAACCGTCGCCGGTCAGCGTCGCCTCGTTCTCCGACACGCTGGAGTACCAGGAGCTCAAGCTGCCGCTGGTCTACAGCTGCTACCTGGTGCGCCACGGCGACCGCTACCTCGTCTGGGACACCGGCAACGCGCTGGACGGCTCGCCGCGCGCGCCGAAGGCGTCGCTGGTCGACCAGCTCGCGCGCATCGGCGTCGCGCCCGAGGCCGTCGAATACGTGGGCATCAGCCACTACCACGCCGATCACACCGGCCAGCTCGCCTCGTTCCCGAAGGCCACGCTGCTCATCGGCCAGGGCGACTGGGACGCGGTGAGCCCGCCCAAGGCCCCTGCCGGCGCCGATGCGCAGGCCTATGCCGCGCGCCGCGCCCCGTTCTCGCTGTGGACCCTCGGCGCCAGCAAGGTCGAACCGCTGAGCCGCGATCGCCGCGACGTCTTCGGCGACGGCAGCGTGCTGATGCTCCGCCTGCCCGGCCACACGCCCGGCCACCACGGCCTGCTGGTGAAACTCGCCAAGAAAGGCAACGTGCTGCTCACCGGCGACGTCACCCATTTCCACGAGAACTACCGCAGCGACGGCGTGCCCACCTGGAACACCGACCGCGCCGACTCGCTGGCCTCGCTGGACCGCTTCAGGAAGATCGCAAAGGCCCTCAAGGCCACCGTGATCATCCAGCACGACCCGCGCGACGTGGCGAAGCTGCCGGTGTTTCCGGAGTTCGCGAAGTAGGCGCATCGACCGCGCGGCGCCGCCGCGCGCTGTGACAATTCCGCATCCCGGCGCTAATCATGGTTCGACACGGGCGACGGCGAGCGGAATGCATCCACACCTGACCATCGCGGCGGCGGACATCGCGTCCGAATTCTCCGCACTGCTGCACGCGAACCGGAAGATCGTGTTCAAGGTCGCGGCGACCTATGCCTGGACCGAAGCCGACCGCGCCGACCTCGCACAGGAGATCGCCACGCAGCTGTGGAGCGCGTTCGCGCAGTACGACCGCAGCCGCCCGTTCACCACGTGGATGTACCGCGTAGCGCTCAACACCGGAATGGCGCATGCGCGCGCCGAGACGGTGAAGCGTCGCCACCTCGACGGCGATGCCGCGCACGCGATCGAGCACGTCGCCGACGCCGCCCGCACCGACGAAGCCGAAGCCCTCGTGCTGCTGTCGCAGGCCATGGCCCGCCTCGAGCGCGGCGACCGCGCGCTGCTCCTGCTGCACCTCGAGGCGCGCAGCAGCACCGAGATCGCCGACATCCTCGGCATCAGCGCCACCAACGTCACCACGCGCCTGAGCCGCATCCGCCAGCGCCTGTCCGCGCGCCTCACCTGACCGGAGCCTCCCATGACCGCATCCATCGACTTCGACCGTCTGCAGGCTGCCTGGCAGGTGCTCGACCGCCGCGTCGAACGGCAGAACGAACTCCTGCTGCAGCAGGCCCGGCGCAGTTCCGTGCAGGCCCTGCGGCGGCGCCTGCGACCGCTGGCCTGGGGGCAGGCCACGCAGATGCTGGTCGGCGTCGGCCTGCTGGCGATGGCGGTGCCGGTCTGGAGCCGGCATTCCGACCTGCCGCACGTGCTCGTCTCCGGCCTGCTCCTGCATGCGTATGCGATCGCGTCGATCATGCTCGGCGGCGTGACGCTGGGCCTGCTCTCGCGCCTGCAGTACGGCGCGCCCGTGGTCGCGCTGCAGGCGCGCCTGCTGCGGCTGCAGCGTGTCTACGTGGTAGGCGGCACAACGCTGGGGCTGGCCTGGTGGCTGCTGTGGATCCCGTTCGCCGCCGTCGCCTTCGCCTGGCTGGGCTTCGACTTCCTCGCGCGCGTCGCCCCGTCGCTGCCGTGGATGATCGGCGGCGGCGTGGCGGGGCTCGTGGCGACGGGCCTGTTCCATCGCTGGGCGAAGGGCCGGCCGGCGCTGCATGCGCGCCTGCGCCGCGGGATGCTCGGCCCCGGGCTCGCCGCGGCGGACGAGGAACTGCGCGGGCTGCTCGCGCTCGAGGGCGACGACACGCCGTAGCCGCACCGCGCGCGCCGGTGCC
>CAZNRZ010000093.1:3985-9170 GCA_964575535.1 uncultured Lysobacter sp.
CCTCCTGCTGGCCTCCTTCGGCGCGCAGGCCGTCGTCATCCGCGACGACGTGCCCGACCTCCGCTACCGCATCGCGGCCTCCGCGTTCCCGGCGCTGGCGGACATCACCGGCGAAGGCCATGGCGTGCTCGTCGCGCCGCAGTGGGTGGTCACCGCCGCGCACGCGGTGAGCTGGCAGCACGCGGTGGACGTGGTGGTCGTCGGTGGCACGCCGCGGGCGGTGCGTCGCGTCGTCGTCCACCCGGGCTATCGCAAGCCACCGCAGGCGATGATCGACGCCGCGTTGAAGTCGGGCGACTGGGCGGCGTTCTTCGACTTCATCGCCGCGTCCGACGACATCGCGCTGATCGAGCTCGCCGAGCCGGTGCGCGACGTCGCGCCCGCGCGCATCCACGCCGGCTCGCCACTCGGCAAGACCGTGCGCATCCTGGGGCGCGGCGCCACCGGCACCGGCGCGACGGGCCATTCGCTGCAGGGCCCGAACCGCACCGACCTGCGCCACGGCGAGAACAAGATCAGCCTCTCCGACGGCCGATGGATCGCCTACACCTTCGACCGCCCGCCCAACGCGCTGCCCCTCGAGGCGGCGGCCGGCAACGGCGACAGCGGCGGCCCGATCCTGGTCGACGTGGCGGGCGAATGGCAGCTCGCGGGCATCACCGCGTGGAAGCGCGCCAAGGTCGTCGGCACGGAGATCTGCCCCGGCCATTACGGCGAGACCAGCTACGGCGTGCGGCTGGGCCACTACGTCGACTGGATCGAGGCGACCACCGCGACCGGCACAGCGGACGCAGCGGCGCGCTGAGCGGCGTAGTGAGTCGCTGCACGCCGCTTGGCCGCGTGTCGAACGCCGCCGCGGCACATGCGCCGACGCGCATGCACCGGCAAGCCGTGTCCACGCCATCCGCGCCGCCGCCCCGCCACGCGCCTCGACCCATCCGTTGAACCCGGGGCCTTCCATGGACGTCGCCGAAGTGAAGGCGCTCTGCGCCGGCTACCCCGGCGCCTTGTCGAAGCTGTTCGGGCCGCCCAGCAACGTGCTGGTCTACTACGCCGGCGGCCGCAAGTTCGCCTACTTCAAGACCAGCGAGCCCGAACAGTGGCGCTTCAGCGTGCGCACCAGCGCCGAACGCTTCCTCGAGCTGACCGACGTGCCCGGCTTCAGGCCCGCGCGCTACCTCGCGCGGCTGCACTGGATCACGATCGTCGACGTGCGCGCGGTGAACGCGGAGGTCCTGCGTGAGCTGGTTGCTGCCTCGCATGCGCGGGCGATCGCGCGGCCGCCGGGGCGACGCACAAACGCGGCGGCGCGCGTCGATAGGCAGGATGCCGCGCGCTCGCCGCACTAGGACGCCGGATCGAACCCGAACACGCGCAGTTCCTGCTCGCAGCGGCATGCACGCGCCAGCCGCGCCGCCCAGTCGATGGCGTCCTCGCGCGTCGACAGCTCCAGCACGGTGAAACCGCCGTCGAGCATCGGTCCGCCGGGATACCCGCCTTCGACCGCTGCACCATCGGCGCCCACCCGCACCACCGCCACGCCGGCGTCGATGCCGCCGCCGAAGACGTAGACGCCGGCGGCCTTGGCGGCCTCGATCACCGCATGCGAGTCGCGCACCACGGCCGCCCATTCGGCGTCGGGCACGGCCATGGCCGCAGCGGGGAAGGAGATGAGGTACTTGGCCATGCGCGCTGCCTCGCATGCTGCGGTGGAGGACACGGGAGGCCAGGGGACCGGTGGCCGCCGTCCGCCATCCGGCCTGGACGGCCTCCGATCATCGGCCAACCCGGGCCACGCCGCATGCACGCAGCGGCTCCAGTCAGGCGGGTAGTCTCCCCCATGGGCCGGGAGTGCCGGCCTGCCGCACCTCCGTTCCGCCGGGGATCGCTATGGACAGGGACACCTCGCTGTACGACCTGCTCGACGCGGGCGACAAGGCCTTCGTCTCACGCGTGCTCGCCGCGGCGCGCGACTACCTCGGCGCGCGCGTCAGCTTCCTCGCCGAGATGATCGGGCCGGACAAGTTCATCCGCGCGGCCGAAGGCGAGGCGGAGGCGTCGGGCGTGCCGGTCGGCATGCGCTTCGACCTCGAGGACTCCTACTGCTACCGGCTGCTTCGGGGGCGTATCCCCGAAGCCATCTACGACGCGCGCAGCAATCCGCTCAGTTGCGACATCCCGCTGACCGAGGTGCTGGGAATCGACTCGTACATGGGCGTGCCCGTGCTGCTCGCCGACGGCCACGCCTTCGGCACCCTGTGCTGCGTGAATTTCGATCCCTGCCCCGACACCTGCCAGCGCGACGTCGCCTTCATGCGCTTCCTCGCCGACCTGCTCGGCCGCCAGCTCGAGACCGCGACGCGCGCCTGCCAGCGCGACCAGCGGCGCCGCGCACTGCTCGAATCGATCCTGCATTCGGGCGGGCCGACCATGGTCTTCCAGCCCGTGTTCGAGATGCCCGGGCGCCGGCTCGCAGGCGTGGAAGCGCTGGCGCGCGCCGAGGCCGCCGGCGCCTGCCTGCCGCCCGAGGCCCTGTTCCGCGACGCCTGGGAACTCGGCCTGGGCCCGCAGATGGAACTGGCCGCCGTGCGCGGCGCGCTGTGGGCGGTGGACTGCCTGCCCGCGCACGCCTACCTGTCGGTGAACGTCTCGCCCGCGGTCGCCGTGCTGCCCGAGTTCGCCACGCTGATCGCGCGCGTGCCGGGCCAGCGCCTCGTGCTCGAGCTCACCGAGCATGCGGCGGTGGCGGACTACGGCGCGCTGTCCGCCGCACTCGCCGCACTGCGCGCCGCCGGCGTGCGCGTCGCCATCGACGACGTCGGCGCGGGCTATTCCAGCCTGCGCCACGTGCTGCGCATCGCGCCCGACCTGATCAAGCTGGACATCAGCCTGGTCGACGGCGTCGACACCGACCTGGCCAAGCAGGCCATGGTGGCCGGCGTCCTCGCCTTCGCCGGCAAGACCGGTACCCAGGTCATCGCCGAGGGCATCGAGACGCGCGGACAGCTCGACGCGCTGGCCACGGCCGGCGTGCAGCACGCGCAGGGCTACTTCTACGCGAGGCCGGGGCCGCTGGCGCCGTTGCTGGAGAACGCCTGACGCGGGGTGCGGGTCAGGCCTGTCACTCCGGCATCCCCGGCGCGTCCGGGCCCCGCCCGTGGTGATGGATGTGCACGTCGCGCTGCGGGAAGGGGATGCCGATGCCCACGGCGTCGAACGCCTTCTTGATGCCTTCGGTGAGCCCGCATTTGGTCGCGAACCAGTCGGCGTTCGCGGCGTGGCAGCGGATGCCGAGATTCACCGCATTGTCCGCGAGCGCGTAGACCAGCACGTCCGGCGCCGGCTCGGCGAGCACGCGCGGGTCGCCGTGGATCACCCGCAGGGCCGTCGCGCGCGCCAGGTCGATGTCCGAGTCGTAGGCGATGCCGATCACCAGCTCGATGCGCCTCATCGTGCCCGGCGTCAGGTTGATGATCGAATCGTTCGTCACCAGGCTGTTGGGCAGCACGATCGTCTGGTTGTCGGCACCGCGCAGGCGGGTCTGGAAGATGCTGATCTCCTCGACCTTGCCCGACTCGTTGTTGATGGTGACGATGTCGCCCACGCGGAAGGGCTTGAGCGTCACCAGCATCACGCCCGAAGCGATGTTCGACAGCGAATCCTTGAGCGCCAGGCCGATGGCGAGGCCGGCCGCACCGAGCACGGCGAACGCCGACGTCATCGGCACGTTGAAGACGCTCAGCACCGTGAGCGCGAGCAGCACCAGCAGTGCGACATAGGCGACCTTGCGCAGGAACTGCACGGCGGTCGGCTCGACCGAGGCCCGCGTGAGCCCGCGCTCGGCGAGCCGCGTGACCCAGCGGGCGAGGTGCAGGCCCACCACCAGGATGACCACCGCGGCGACGAGCTTCAGGCCCCAGGCCACCAGCAGCGTGCGCCAGTCGAAGCGGTCGAGGGTCTGGAGCCAGGTCATGGGCGGTCCGTGGATAGGTGTGGCGCGGGATGGTACCGGGCCGCTCGGCGCGGGCGCGTCACTGCGCCGCCCTTCGGGACCTTCGACGCGGCCCGGCTACGGACATCGATGCATCCCACCTTGGCGCGGCTTCCGGCTCAGTCGCGGATGCGCGCTGCGTGCACGGCGCGGATGACCGCGAGCAGGTCGCGCTCGCCGAACGTGTACGCCGACTCGGTGTTCACCCGATGCACCATCACCAGCCCGTGCTGGGGGTACACGCCGAGCATGTGCACGCCGGCGCCGGTGTGGAAGAACGAAGGCCGTGCCTGCCCCGGCTCCGGGACGAGCACATCCCACAGCATTCCGTAGGCCAGCCCGTACTCCGGGTTGATGACGCTGACGGGCTGCGTGCTCGCGTCGATCCAGTCGGCCGGGACGAGCTGTCGGCCGTTCCAGCGGCCGCGTTGCAGGTACAGCTGCCCGAACAGGGCGAGGTCGTGGGCGGACAGCCGGAAGTGGTAGGCGCCGTACCGCGAGTGGACCGGTTCGAGCTGCCGGAACCCGTCGGCCCACGCCGGAAACCCCGCATCGCCAGCCGGTGCGGAAACGATCGCGCCCGCGTAGTCGCGCATGCCGAGCGGGCGCGCGATCCATGCGGCGAAGGCCTCGTGCACGCCGGTTCCCGCGCAGCGTGCGAGCAGGGCGCCGGCCACGTTGAAGTCCCAGTTGTTGTAGTAGAAGTGCGCGCCGGGTGCGTGGCTGCCGCGCGCGGGTCGCTCGGCCCGCATGCCGTCACTCTCGGCAGCCGCGGGGTGGTAGACGCCGGAGCGCGACTGCAGCACTTGCCGCAGCGTCGCGCCGCGCTCGCGTGGCGTGAGCCCGGGCGACCGCTCGTCGACGCCGTATTCCGCCAGCGTCCCGTCCAGGTCAAGGCAGCCGCGCTCGAGCTCGATGCCCACCAGCGAATTGAGCAACGGCTTGCGCATGGAGTGCACCAGGCGCCGCGCGCGGATGTCGCCCCACTCGAAGAAGACCTTGCCGTCCTTGAGCAGCAGCAGGGCCTCCGATCCACGCGTCGCAAGCAGGTCGGCGAGAGCCGCGAGCCGCTCCGCGTCGTAGCCCGCATCCGCGGGCGCGACGCGCTCGAACGCATCGGATGCTGCGGCGGGCTTGGCCACACTCAGCAGGATCAGGGCGCAGAGAAGGAAGGCGTGGCGTGCGGGGCGCATT
>CAZNRZ010000094.1:0-9169 GCA_964575535.1 uncultured Lysobacter sp.
GGCACCTCGATGCCCGAGCGCGTGCACGGCGCGTTCGTCTCGGACGAGGAAGTGCACCGCGTCGTCGAGCACCTCAAGCAGATCGGCGGCGGGCCGGACTACATCGAGGGCGTGCTCGAGGAAGTGCAGACGATGGGCGACGGCATCGTCGTCGGCCCCACGGGGCTGCCGGAAAGCGGCGGCGGGGGCGGGGACGAGTCGGATCCGCTCTACGACGAGGCCGTGAAGATCGTGACCGAGAGCCGCCGGGCGTCGATCTCGGGCGTCCAGCGCCGGCTGAAGATCGGCTACAACCGCGCCGCGCGGCTGATCGAGGCGATGGAGGCCGCGGGCGTGGTCAGCCCGCCCGAGCACAACGGCGACCGCAGCGTGCTGGCGCCGCCACCGCCCAAGCACTGAACTGGCGCGCGGCTGAAGGCGCGCACGTCGGTGCGACCGGGCTCTCGCCCTGTTCATCCAGCCCGCGGCAGACTCGCCCGGACTTTCCAGGAGACGACCATGCGAACGATCACCGCACTCGCGGCCGCCGGCCTGCTCTTCGTATCCGGTGTCGCCTCCGCTGGCGCCCGGGACGAGCTCGATGCCTTCACCAAGGGCCTCAAGGGCCTCGATGGCCGCTTCACCCAGCAGGTCTTCGACAGCAAGGGCAAGCTGAAGGAGGCGTCCAGTGGCCGCGTCGCGCTGGCTGCGCCGCGCCAGTTCCGCTGGGAATACGCCAAGCCCTATCCCCAGCTCGTGATCGCGGACGGCAAGACCGTCTGGATCTACGAGCCCGACCTCGAGCAGGTGACCAAGCGCCCGCAGGGCGCCGAGGAGCAGAACAGCCCGCTTGCGGCGCTGCTGAACCCGGCGCGCCTGGATGGCCAGTTCACGGTCAAGGAGGCCGGCACCGCGAGCGGCCTGCAGTGGCTCACGTTGACTCCGAAGGGCGACGCAGGCACCGCCGGCTTCCGCAGTGCCAGGCTCGGCTTCGGCACCGCCGGGCTGGCGAAGATGCAGGTGGTCGACCAGCTCGGCCAGCGCACGGATATCAGCTTCAGCGGCTGGAAGCGCAATCCCGCACTGCCCGCGGCCACCTTCCGCTACGTGCCGGCCAAGGGTGTGGACGTGATCGGCGGCTGAGCGGCTTGGATCGAAGCGAAGGGGCGGCCATCCGCCCCTTTTTCGTGCGCGTCTGGAATGTTCGCTTAACCGTTTGGATTCAAAGGATTTTTTCGGCTGCGCTATCACGGCCCGTCGACAGCATGGCCTCGACAGTAGCTCCGTAGCCGCATCGATGCGCGTTTTCGGGGAACCGCCATGTACCGTCCCGTCCTCCTGACCTTCGGCACCGTCGCCGCACTCGCGGCGGGCTCGATGCTCGCGCACGGTCGCGATGCCGCCGCGCCGCTCGTGGCCGGGCCGGTAGCCAGTGCGCCGGAAGCGCCCCGCGACGGCGTCGAGCGGATGAACGACGCGTTGGCCGCGGCGGTCATCGGCAGCATCAGCCGCCAGTTCGACACCGGCGACGTCACCGTTCAGCTGGGCGATGTCGACGTGCTCCCGACCAGCATCCGCGACCGCGAACTGCGCGGCACCGGCCGCCTGCGCATCGACGGCGATCCCCAGTGGATCGACTTCAGCTTCGCCGCGCTCTACGACACGCAGAACACCGAAGTGACGTACCCGCGCCTGCGCCTGCAGGGTGCGGCCCCGGCCTCCGCCGCCGATGCGGCGCTCGTTCGCAGCCTGCAGGCGAAGGTCGCCTCCGCGCTCGACGCCGAGTTCGCCGGCCAGCCCGTCGCCTGGACGCAGGGTGCGACCACGGTGTCCGGCCCGCAGCAGCGCTTCCTGCGCGTGAGCGGCGCGGGCGTGGCCGACTTCGGTTCCGAGGGCCGGGTGGATGCGCGCGTCGAGGCGCTATACGACCGCGACACCGGCCGCTGGCTGCGCGTGAGCTACGACCTCTCTCCCACGTCGGAGGCGGAGATCACCGGGCAGGCGGTCGCGTCGCTCTGATCGCGCGGCGTCCGTCCGCGCGCTGCTAAGGTGCGCGCAACCCATTCGATCGCGCGCACGTGCCACGTCGTTCCGAACCGTCTAGCGAATCGCCTTCGATCCTCGAGGCGTCCTCCGACGCCCTGAAACCGCTCGCCGAACGCATGCGTCCGCGCGCGCTGGACGAGATGGTCGGCCAGCGCCGCCTGCTCGCGCCGGGCACGGCGCTGCGCCGCGCGGTGGAATCCGGGCGCATCCATTCCATGGTGCTGTGGGGCCCGCCCGGCTGCGGCAAGACCACGCTCGCGCTGCTGCTCGCTCAGTACGCCGATGCCGAGTTCCGCGCCATTTCAGCGGTGCTTTCGGGCCTGCCCGAAGTGCGGCAGGTGCTGGCGGAGGCCGCGGTGCGCTTCGACCAGGGACGGCGCACGGTGCTGTTCGTCGACGAGGTGCACCGCTTCAACAAGGCGCAGCAGGACGCGTTCCTGCCCGCGATCGAGCGCGGCACGATCGTCTTCGTCGGCGCCACGACCGAGAATCCGTCGTTCGAACTCAACTCCGCGCTGCTTTCGCGCTGTCGCGTGCACGTGATGGAAGCGGTGTCGGCCGACGACATCGTGCAGGCGCTGCGGCGCGCGCTGGCCGACGGCGAACGCGGACTGGGCGGGCAGGGCCTCGCCGTCGAGGACGCGTTGCTCGGCCAGATCGCGCAGGCGGCCGACGGCGACGTGCGCCGTGCGCTCACCCTGCTGGAAATCGCCGCCGAGCTCGCGGTGGACGAAGGTGGGCGCATCACCGAAGCCACGCTCGCGCAGGTGCTCGCCGACCGCACGCGCCGCTTCGACAAGGGCGGCGAGCAGTTCTATGACCAGATCTCGGCGCTGCACAAGTCCGTGCGCAGCTCGAACCCGGACGCCGCCCTCTACTGGCTCGCGCGCATGCTCGACGGCGGGGCCGATCCGCACTACCTCGCGCGCCGCATCACGCGCATGGCGGTGGAGGACATCGGCCTGGCCGACCCGCGCGCGCTGGCCATGGCCATCGATGCCTGGGAGACCTTCGACCGCCTCGGCAGCCCCGAGGGCGAGCTCGCGCTAGCGCAGGTGGTGCTCTACCTGGCGACGACCGCCAAATCGAATGCCGCTTACGTCGCATGGAAGGAAGCGCTGGGCGACGTACGCAAGCTCGGCACGCAGGAGGTGCCGATGCACCTTCGCAATGCACCGACGAAGCTGATGAAGTCGCTGGGCTATTCGAAGGGCTATCGCTACGACCACGATGCCGAGGGCGGCATCGCGCTGGACCAGACGGGCTTTCCGGACGCGATGGGCGAGCGCGTGTACTACCGGCCGGTCGACCGCGGGCTGGAGATCAAATTGGGCGAGAAGCTGGCGCGGCTGCGCGGGATGCGCGACGCGGTGGCGGGAAAGGGCAGCCGCGACGGGTGACTGACCGCAGCGCGAACCGGGCGACTTTTGCTTGCCGGGATTCGTGCGGAATGACGCGAATCCGGGATGTCGCTGGCGGCGTTTCGTCGGCAGGTCGCGATGTGGCATGCAGACGACCGCCGTAGCAGGGGTAAGCGCAGCGCACCCGGGTTTCGTGCGCGTCGCTATCGCGGGTGCGCTGCGCTTACCCGGGCTACGCCACTTCGTGACCGGTTGGCCAGATGGCAGCGACAAGGCGCGCGTCGAACAGCAGGTCTACTAACGCCCGATCACACGCCGTAATAGCCGCGGTACCACTCGACGAACTTCGCCACGCCGTCCTCCACCGTCGTCGTCGGCGCGTAGCCCGTGTCGCGGCGTAAGGCCTCGACGTCGGCATGCGTGTCAGGCACGTCGCCGGGCTGCATCGGCAGCAGGCGCCGCTCCACGCGCCGGCCGATGCAGCGCTCCAGCACCTCGATGTAATGCAGCAGCTCCACCGGGCGGTGGCTGCCGATGTTGTAGACGCGGTAGGGCGCGGTCGAGGTGGCGGGCGACGACAGCAGCGCGTCGTCGGAAGAATGCACGGGTGCGCGATCGAGCGTGCGCACGATGCCTTCGACGATGTCGTCGATATAGGTGAAATCGCGGCTGTGGCGGCCGTGGTTGAACACGTCGATGGGCTCGCCCTCGACGATCTTCCGCGCGAACAGGAAGGGCGACATGTCGGGCCGGCCCCATGGCCCGTAGACAGTGAAGAAACGCAGGCCCGTCGTCGGAAGGCCGTAGAGATGGCTGTAGGTATGCGCCATCAGTTCGTTGGCCTTCTTCGTCGCCGCGTACAGGCTCAGCGGATGGTCGACGGCATGCTCGACAGAGAAGGGCAGCTCGCGGTTGGCGCCATAGACCGAGCTCGACGAGGCATACACGAGGTGTTCGACGCCCGCGTGCCGGCAGCCCTCGAGCACGTTGACGAAGCCGACGAGGTTGCTGTCGACGTAGGCCCTCGGATTCTCGAGCGAATAGCGCACGCCGGCCTGCGCGGCGAGGTTGACCACGCGCTGCGGGCGGAAGCGCGCGAACGCGGCGTCGAGCGCATCGCGGCCCTCGAGCCGCGCATGCACGAACTCGAAGCGCTCGCGCGGCACGAGGTGGGTCAGGCGATCGCGCTTGAGCTGCGGATCGTAGTAGTCGTTGAGGTCGTCGTAGCCGAGCACCTCGTCGCCGCGTTCGATCAGCCGGCGGGCGAGGTGCGCGCCGATGAAGCCGGCCGCGCCGGTGACGAGCACGCGCATTCAGAGCCGCCCGTGCACGGCGTCGCGGGGCAGCACGCCCTTGACGTCGTAGATCACCACGTCCGCATGGCCGTAGGCGCGGAGGGTGTCGACGCCCGCATCGACGAACTCGCGATGGGGCACGGCCAGCACCACCGCGTCGTAGGCGCCGATGGGCGGATTCTCGACCAGGGCGCAGCCGTGCTCGCGTTGGGCCTCGGCGGCGTCGACGCGCGGATCGTGCACGTCGACCCGCGCGCCGAAGCTCGCCAGCTCTTCGACGATGTCGACCACACGCGTATTGCGCAGGTCGCCGCAGTTCTCCTTGAACGCCAGGCCGAGCACGAGCACGCGCGGGCGCGCGGGCGTCGCATCGCGTGTGGCGAGCAGTTGCAGCACGCGCCGCGCGACGTGCATGCCCATGCCGTCGTTGATGCGCCGGCTGGCCGAGATCAGTTCCGGGTGATAACCCACTTCCTCGGCCTTGTGCGCGAGGTAGTAGGGGTCGATGCCGATGCAATGCCCGCCGACCAGGCCGGGCCGGAACGGCAGGAAATTCCACTTGGTGCCGGCGGCTTCGAGCACTTCGACCGTGTCCATGTCCAGCCGCCCGAAGATCAGCGCCAGCTCGTTCATGAGCGCGATGTTGACGTCGCGCTGGATGTTCTCGATCACCTTCGACGCCTCCGCCACGCGGATGCTCGACGCGCGGTGCGTGCCGGCGGGCACGATCGTCCGGTACAGCGCATCGACGAATTCCGCAGCCGCGTCCGACGAGCCGGACGTGACTTTCACGATGTCCGGCAACCGGTGGCCGTGCTCGCCGGGGTTGATGCGCTCGGGGCTGTAGCCGACGTGGAAATCACGGCGGTAGGTGAGGCCCGACACGCGTTCGAGGATCGGAACGCAGCGCTCCTCCGTCGCACCGGGGTAGACGGTGGATTCGAAGATCACCACGCCGCCTCGCCGCAGCGCGCGTCCGACCGTCATGCTCGCGGCTTCCAGCGGCGTGAAGTCGGGGCGCTTGCAGGCGTCCACGGGCGTCGGCACGGTGACGACGAAGACATCGTGTCCGGCGAGCGATGCGGGGTCGCTGTCGAAACGGAGATGCGCGGCGTGCAGCGCATCGCGACCTGTTTCTCCGGTGCGATCCACGCCCTCGCGCAGTTCGGCCACGCGTTGCGGGTCGATGTCGAAGCCGAGGGTGTCGCGGCATGCGCCGAAGGCGGTGGCCAGCGGCAGGCCGACATAGCCCAGGCCGACCACGGCGAGGCGGGCGGTGTCGAACGGGGGCAGGGGGGTGTCGTGCATGCGGGCTCCGTCGCTGTCTGCCTATGATGCCGGCTGCGTGCCGCACGTGCGCATGGGGCGAAGTCCTACGCGATCTCGCGTCGAACGGGCATACGCACTGCTCCACGCATGACCCAGGCTGGTGCCATTCCGGAATGGAGGCGCCATGCGACCTGCCCGCTGCCCCGTCGTGATCGTGCTGCTGCTGTTGACCGCCGCCGCACCCGCCGCGGCGACCGCCGTCCACAAGTGCCGTCTGGTTGATGGCCGCATCGTCTACCAGAGCGCCGGATGCGCGCCGGGCGAGCGCACGCTGGCGACGTGGGAAGCGATCGCCGATCCGCCGGCGACGCAGGCGCCACAGCCGCGCGTCGCGTCCACCCGCGGCCCGGCGCGTGCACGTGCGCCCGCACGGCGGCGTTCGGCTGCGGCCAGCGAGTCGAGGGTGGACTCGTGTTCGGCGGCGAAGGAGCGTCGCGATGCCATCGAACGGCGTGTCGGCCTGTCGCGTACCTACGAGCTGCTGAGCGCGCTGCAGCGCGAGGTGTACGACGCCTGCAGATGACATCCCGGCGCGCCGGAACGCGGACGGCGACGCCGCTGCGGTGTGCGCCCGTGGGCTGCGTAGCCGCGGCGGCGAGCGTCGCGCTGCCGGTCCGCGAGGCGCGCGCGACCCCGCCTCGGGCACCGGTTGGCGCCTCCCGGACCGCGCACTGCCGTTTTTCCCGGTGATTTCGTCGGAAACCGCTTGCGTCCAAGCGAAAGTGGCGCGATAAAGCGCACTCCTTCCACCCGGAAACCGCAAACCATGGCGACGAAGAAAACCGCGAGTGCTGGCTCCAAGATCAAGCCCGTGACCGAGCCCCTGGGCAAGAGTGGCCTCGTCAACTACATCTCCGAGCGCACCGAACTCGCGCCGCGCGACGTCCGCGCCGTGCTCGCCAGCCTCGAGGAAGCGGCCCACGGTTCGCTGCACAAGAAGGGCTGCGGCAGCTTCACCTTCCCCGGCATGCTCAAGGTCACCAAGGTCGATGTCCCGGCCAAGCCCAAGCGCAAGGGCATCAACCCGTTCACCAAGGAAGAGCAGTGGTTCGCCGCGAAGCCGGCCAGCGTCAAGCTGAAGGCGCGCCCGCTGAAGAAGCTCAAGGACGCTGCGGTCTGATCGACGCGCGACGCATACCGGCCGCCGGGAAACCGGCGGCCTTTTTTTTGCGCGACGCACTTGCTGCGATGCCCCGTCCGGGTCCCTGGTGCAGGTGCGGTGGTATCGCCTGCGTCACGAGCTGGTGTGCGGGGCACGGGCGGCGTGGACGCGCTGCGGTGATGCGGCCGCACAAAGCCGCGTCTTCGCGCTTGCGCGTGCGGCGCGGGCCCCCGCGGCCGAATGCGGTACCGCAATGACACGTCGACTGGCGGGCAGGATCCAACCGACTGCACGGGGATGTCCCGGCCGTGCACGCGATGCCCATGAGGCAACCAACTGCGTTCGACGGCGTCCCGTTAGCGCCACGTTTCGCGTGGCGGACCAAATCGAAAACGGCTAGCCCGCGAAAGAGACGGGCCGCTTTCGCGGCCCGTCGCGTCCTCAGTTCCTGGGTGCGCCGGGAACAGGCGCCGTCGAAACGAACTCGGGATCCGGCCTGGGCGCGACCCAGAGCCGGAAGATGAACCAAGCCAGCGCCAGCGCCCCGACGCTGAAGACGGTGTCGCCCGGCACGCGCATCCACACCAGCATGTCGACGATGGGCTTCTGCATGAACTCCGCCGAGCGCGCGTACCAGTAGCCGTGCTCGATCGCGGCGAGCAGCTGCAGGATGCCCAGCGGGAGCAGGGTGAACAGCGCCATCATCGCGAGGCCGATGTTGAGGGCCCAGAACGACACCTTGAGCGCGCGCGTATCCCACTTCATCTGCCCGCGCAGGCCGCGCACGCAGAACAGCACCAGCGCGATGCCGAGCATGCCGTAGACGCCGAACAACGCCGTGTGGCCGTGCAGCGGAGTCAGGTTCAGGCCCTGCATGAAGTAGAGCGAGAGCGGCGGGTTGATGAGAAAGCCGAACAGGCCTGCGCCGATCAGGTTCCAGAACGAGACCGAGATGAAGAACAGGATCGGCCAGCGGTAGCGCGCCATCCACGGCGTGGCCTTGCCCAGCCGGTAGGTGTGGTAGGCCTCGAAGCCGATGTAGGCGAGCGGCACCACTTCCAGCGCGGAGAAGCTCGCACCCAATGCGACCACCGACGTCGGCGTGCCGACGAAGTACAGGTGATGCAGGGTGCCCAGCACGCCGCCGGCCATGAAGATGATCGTGGCGAACATCACCGCGACCGTCGCCGACTTCACCCGCACCAGCCCCAGCCGCACGAAGATCAGCGACATCACCGCGGCGGCGAACACCTCGAAGAAGCCTTCCACCCACAGGTGCACCAGCCACCAGCGCCAGTACTCGACCTCGGAGATGTGCGTGTGCTCGTTCCACATCAGCGCCGCGCCGAAGAACAGGCCGATGGCGACGGTCGACAGGAACAGCAGGCCGACGATGGTGCGGGTCTCGGCGGCGCCATTGCGCAGCACCGGCCACAGCGCGCGGCCGACGAGGATCAGCCAGAGGATCAGGCCGACGAACAGGAACCACTGCCAGAAGCGGCCCATGTCCGCGTATTCCCAGCCCTGGTGGCCCCACCAGAAGTTGTAGGCGAGGTCCATCTTGCCCATCACCGCCAGCCACTGGCCGGTGAACGAGCCGACCACGATGATCAGCAGGCAGACGAACAGGAAGTTCACGCCCAGGCGCTGGAACTTCGGTTCGTGCCCGGATAGCGCCGGCGCGATGTAGAGCCCGGTCGCGAGCCATGCCACGGCGATCCACAGCACCGCGAGCTGCGTATGCCAGGTGCGCGTGATCGAGTAGGGCAGCACGTCGGAAATGGCGTAGCCGTAGGCCTCCTGGCCTTCGACCTGGTAGTGCGCGGTGATCGCGCCGAGCAGGATCTGCACGAGGAACAGCGCCAACACCACCCAGAAGTACTTGGCGGTGGCGCGCATGGAGGGGGTGATGCGCAGTGTCGCCAGTGGATCGGTATCCGGCAGGCGCTCCGGGCGGTCGTCCTCGTGGGTGCGCGCGTGGTGCCAGCCCAGCAGGCCGATACCGGCCAGCAGGAACACCACGCTGAAGGCCGACCACAGCCACAGCGACGGTGCCG
>CAZNRZ010000095.1:0-9002 GCA_964575535.1 uncultured Lysobacter sp.
CGCATGAAGTTTCAGCAGTCGATCAGACGCCACGACTTCCTGGTGGAAAAGGCCGGATTCAAGCTGGAACGCTCGCGAATCGCCGTGCCTTCACAGTCCATCTACGTGCTCCAAAGTCACCTGTAGCGGGTCGTGAGAGCGGCCACACGTCGCGATATTTCCGGCGGCCCCCCATAGGAAGGAGGTTTGGAATGTTTCTGACTAAGCAACGCCTGGTGATGGCGCGTACGCTCGGCGTGGCGATCGTCGCCACCCTGGGTCTTTCCGCATGCGCGACCTATGACGACGAGTTCGCAGGGATCAACTCGCGCCTCGACCAGATCGAGACGCGGGTGCAGGGCGCGGCGCAGAGCGCCGAAGCCGCCAACCAGTCCGCGCAGCGGGCCAACCAGCGACTGGATCAGATCGAAAGCCGCGTCCAGCGGCTCGAAACGGGGCCGGGCCGCAGGCCGCGTGGCTGATCAGGCTTCGCATCGTTCGCAACGAACGGCGTGAGCCGGGAATCGGTGGTCCTTACCGGCCACCGGTATCCCTCTTCCATCCCGTCTTCGCTTCGAGGAACCGTCCTATCCGTACGTGCACACGCCCTGCGATCCGCGCCGTTTTCATTGCTTTGACGTTGGCGTTCGCGAGCGTCGGCACCGCCAGCGCCAAGGATGTCGCGGCGCGGCCTGTCGCCGCCGCCGACCAGCTTCCCGAAGGTCAGGACGTGTCCGGCACGGTGATCGATCTCTCCGGATGGGTCGTCGCATCCAGGGACAGCCAGGGCTATCCATTCGCGGTCATCGACAAGGCCGCCGCGCAGATCCTGGTGTTCGGTAGCGACGGCCGGCTCCGCGGCGCCGCACCTGCACTGTTCGGATCGGCCGTCGGCGACCACACCGCCCCGGGCATCGCCGGCCTGGCGCTTCGTGAGATTCCGGGCCGCGACCGCACGACGCCGGCCGGTCGCTTCGTCGGCGGTTTCGGTCCGTCGATCGACGCCGGTCGCGTGCTGTGGGTCGACTACGATTCCGCGGTCGCGATCCACCCGACCGCTACGGGCGTACCGGCCGAGAGGCGCGCCGAACGCCTCGCATCGCCTTCGCCGGACGACAACCGCGTCACCCATGGCTGCATCAACGTCTCGCCCGAATTCTACGAGCGGGTCATGCAGCCGACGTTCAAGCGCGGCGGCGTGTTCTACATCCTGCCGGACAAGGCGCCCATGGCGAAGGTCTTCCCGGAGTTCGCGCAGAGTCGGGCGACTACGCCACGCGACGATGGACGAAGCGCGAAGGCCGGCCGCCGCTGAACCTCGCGTCGATGCATCGCCTTCGCTGTGCGAGACACCGCAGCGGATCATGACGCTCGCGGGCGCGCTGGGCCGGCATCGCTCGCCGACCAACCAGGTCCGCCTGCGATCGAAGCGGAAACGAAGGGCGCGATTGCGCCAGAACCGGGACCCTACGGTTGCGCTCCTGTCCAGCGCCGTGGCCACCGGTCGTCAGTACGCGAACTCCCCGAACACCCGATCCACGTCGCCGTTCCACGCGCCATGGAACAGCTCGAGCTTGCGCTCTGCGGGGGTGATGCCGCTCTCGACGATCTCCATCAGCGGTGACAGGAAGATCGACTCGTCGGCGCCGTGCTCATTGAGGCGTGCGCGGCGGCGCAGGCCATCGGCGGCGATCTTCAGGGATTCGCGCGCGAGGTCGAGTGCGGTGCCGCTTCGGAAGGGAAGCTTCAACGCGTGCTTCGGGACGCCGTCGCGCAGGGCGTGGCGCTCCTCCAGCGTGAAGTCCTTGACCAGGTCCCAGGCGGCGTCGAGGGCGGTGTCGTCGTAGAGCAGGCCGACCCAGTACGCGGGCAGTGCGCAGATGCGGTTCCACGGGCCGGCGTCGGCGCCGCGCATCTCGAGGTACTTCTTCAACCGCACTTCGGGGAAGGCGGTGGTGGAGTGGTCGGCCCAGTCCTGCAGCGTCGGGCGATGACCCGGGCGCGCGGGCAGCCTGCCGTCCATGTAGTCGCGGAAGGACTGGCCGCTGGCGTCGATGTACTGCCCGTCGCGGTAGACGAAGTACATGGGCACGTCGAGCAGGTAGTCGACGTAGCGCTCGTAGCCGAAGCCGTCCTCGAACACGAAATCGAGCAGGCCGGTGCGGCCGGCGTCGGTGTCGGTCCAGATGTGCGAGCGGTAGGAGAGGAAACCGTTGGGCGCGCCTTCGGTGAACGGCGAGTCGGCGAACAGCGCGGTGGCGATGGGCTGCAGCGCGAGCGAGACGCGGAACTTCTTCACCATGTCGGCTTCGCTGCCGACGTCGAGGTTGACCTGCACGGTGCAGGTGCGCGTCATCATGTCCAGCCCGAGCGAGCCGACCTTCGGCATGTACTCGCGCATGATCCTGTAGCGGCCCTTCGGCATCCACGGCATTTCGTCGCGACGCCACTTGGGCTGGAAGCCCATGCCGAGGAAGCCCAGACCCATCGGCTCGGCGACGGCGCGCACTTCCTTGAGGTGCGTGCCCGTTTCGCGGCAGGTCTCGTGCAGCGTGGCCAGCGGCGCGCCGGAGAGTTCGAGCTGGCCGGCGGGCTCGAGCGAGACGGAGGCCGCCTCCTTGGTGAGCGCGATGACGCGGCCCTTCTCCTCGACCGGCGCCCAGCCGAACGCGGTCAGGCCCTTGAGCAGCGCCTCGATGCCGCGCTCGCCGTCGAAGGCCGGGGGCTGCAGGTCGTCGGTGCGGAAACCGAACTTCTCGTGCTCGGTGCCGATCTTCCAGTCATCGCGGGCGCGGATGCCCGACTCGAGGTAGTCGACGAGCTGCGCGCGCGATTCGATCTCGACATCCTTGACCTGGCTGGGACCCGACACGCGCACCTCGACACGTCCCGCGGCGCGGGAGGGCCGTCAGTCTAGCGGCGGGCGGCGCGTACGGCTGTCGCGCCGGCAGGGCGTCTGCGTTGCGGGCATGCGCGGGAAGCGGGTGGGCCGCTCGCGGCGCCGGCACGTCGCACCGCGCAGGTCCGGTCAGACCGGCAGTTCCAACCACCCGGCGACCTTCGCGCGCGCCTCGTCCACGCCCAGCTTCGACTCGCCCGAGAACACCTGCACGCTCACGCTGTCGCCGAAGCGCTGCTGCAGCTCGCGCTGCACGGCGTGCAGCGCCTGCATGCGCGCGCCGTGACCGAGCTTGTCAGCCTTGGTCAGCAGCGCGTGCGCGGGCAGGCCGCGCTGGGCGGCATAGCCGAGCATCTGCAGGTCGTAGTCCCTGAGCGGATGGCGGATGTCCATGACGACCACCAGCCCGCGCAGCGCCTCGCGGGTGGAGAAGTAGCGGTCGATGAACGCCTGCCAGTGCGCCTGCAGGTCCTTTGGCACCTTGGCATAGCCGTAGCCGGGCAGGTCGACCAGGTAGCGCGCCTCGGGCTCGGCGCCCTGGCGCGGGGTGAAGTCGAAGAACACCAGCTGCTGGGTGCGGCCGGGCGTCTTGGAGACGCGGGCGAGCGCGCCCTGCTGGCAGAGCGCGTTGAGCGCGGTGGACTTGCCGGCGTTGGAGCGGCCGGCGAAGGCGACTTCGAGGCCGCCGTCGGGGGGCAGCTGCTGCGGGTTGTGCGCCGAGAGCAGGTAGCGGGCGCGCTGGAAGGGATTGGCCATGCGGCAAGGATCGCACGGGCGGGCGTCCGGCCCGGTTCCGGCGGGGCTCGCGTTGACCCACCCCCCGCCGGGCGCGGATAATTCCGCGGTTCCGGCGCGCTCCCGCGCGCCCCTTTCGGCAGTTCCGGAGTCTTCTCGCATGCGCCATGCCCGCGCCTACGGCCTCGTCGGCCTCGTCGGCTTCGTCGCGATCGCCGCCGCAGTCGCCGTCGCCCAGACCACCGTGACCCCGGTGCCCGAGACCGCACCGGTGCAGGTCGTGCCGCTCGCAGGCACGCCGGAGAAGGTGTTCTGGGGCGACGTGCAGCGCGGCCAGCAGCTGGCCGGCACCTGTGCCGCCTGCCACGGCCTGGACGGCAATCCGCCGACCCCCGCCTATCCGCGCCTGGCCGGCATGCCCGAGCGCTACACGGCCCAGCAGCTCGCGCTGTTCAAGTCGCGCGAGCGCGATACCGGCATGGCCGCGGTGATGTATCCCTTCGCCGACACGCTGAGCGCGCAGGACATGCGCGATCTGGGCGCGTACTTCCAGACGCAGAAGGCCGGCGCCGGCATCGCCGACGACACGCTGATCGCCACCGGCCCGAACGCCGGCATGCGCTTCTTCGAGGTCGGCGAGAAGCTGTTCCGCAGCGGCGACGCCGCCCGCGGCATCCCGGCCTGCCAGGCCTGCCACGGCCCCGCCGGCCAGGGCAATCCGGGCCCGGCCTATCCGTCGCTGGCCGGCCAGATGGCCGACTACAGCAAGCGCCGCCTCGAGGAGTACCGCAGCGGCACCGGCGTGGCGGCGGACTACAGGAACTTCCACATCATGGCGACGATCGCCAAGCCGCTGACCGACGAGGAAATCGGCGCGCTGGCCAGCTACCTGCAGGGCCTGCATCCGCGATCCAACGACGTGGGCGCAGCCGCGACCGCAGCTGCGGTGCCGGTGGCCGTCGCGGCCCCCGCTGCCGCGCCCGAAACGGCCCCGGCCGCCACGCCGGAAGCCGCGACTCCGGAAGCCGCAGCTCCCGAGGCGGCCACGCCGGAAGCGGCCGCCCCCGAAGCCACGGCCCCGCAGCAGGGCTGAACTTCGCCGGCCGCGCGCGGTCCCAGCCCGCGCACCGTGTCCGACGCCGGCCGTGCACCCGCACGGCCGGCGTTTTCGTTTTCCACCTCCGCGTTCCCCTCCGGCGCCCGACTGCCATGACCCGACCGCTCCGCGTCCTCTCCGCCGTCCTTCTCGTGCTGTCCGCCGTCACCGCGGCGCCCGCGTTCGCGCAGGCGAAAGCCGCCGCGCCCGTCGAGGGCGTCGACTACGTCGCCATCGCGGACGGGGCGCCCTTCGCCACGCCGCCGGGGCAGGTCGAGGTCGCCGAGGTGTTCGGCTACACCTGCCCGGCCTGCGCGCGTTTCGAGCCGCTGCTGGAGGCGTGGAAGCGCGGGCTGCCCAAGGGCGCGCGCTTCGTCGCGGTGCCGGCGCCGTTCGGCGGCCACTGGATCCCGTACGCGCGCGCCCACGTGGCCGCGCAGAGGCTCGGCGTGGCCGAACGCAGCCACGCGGCGATGTTCCGCGCGCTGCACGAGGAAAAGCGCCTGCCGGTGAGCCGCCCCTCGCCCGAGGAGATCGCCGGCTTCTACACGGCCTATGGCGTGCCGGCGGCACGTTTCGTCGCCGCATACAACGATGCCGCCACCGACGCGCAGCTGGCGCGTGCCCGCGAATGGATCGTGCGCGCAGGCGTCGACCACACCCCGGTGATGGTCGTGGCCGGCAAGTGGCGGGTGGCCGGCGACAGCCCGCAGGACACGCTGCGCATCACGCGCTGGCTGGTCGATCGCGAGCTCGCCGCGCAGCGTCGCTGAGCCGGCTCCTACACTCCGCATTCAATCCGGCCATGCCTATGCTTGGCCGTCCCTCGGCCGCCATCGGCGGCCTTTCGACTCCCAGGAGACATCGCATGACCCTGCGTCCGGCCCTGTTCCGCGGCAGCCTGCTGCTCGCCAGCCTGTTCGCCCTCGCCGCCTGCAACGACGCCTCGCAGACGCCCACCGATGCACCGGCCGCGCCGACGCCCACCGCGGGCGCGACCACCACCGAGGCGCCGGCCACGACCGACGCGGACGCCGCCGCGGCTGCGGCCGCCGCCGAGGCCGCGCGTCCGTCGCAGGCGCGTCCGCCGCAGGGCCCGGCGCCGGTTGCCGGAAAGGACTACGTCGAGATCGCGGGCGGCACGCCGTTCGAGCCGGCCGCCGGGAAGGTCGAAGTGGTCGAGGTCTTCGGCTACACCTGCCCGCACTGCGCATCGTTCGAGCCGCTGCTGCAGGGCTGGAAGGCGCAGCAGCCGGCCGACGTCAAGGTGATCGCGCTGCCCGCCGCCTTCGGCGGCTACTGGGTGCCGTATGCCAAGGCCTTCTACGCCGCCGAGTCGATGGGCCTGGCCGAGAAGACCCACCAGGCGATGTTCAACGCCATCCACGTCGAGCGCTCGCTGCCCGTGCAGCCGCTGCCGACCAACGAACAGATCGCCGCGTTCTACGCCAAGCACGGCGCCAACGCGCAGCAGTTCGCGAGCACGATGGACAGCTTCGCGGTCGACGGCAAGTTGAAGCGCGCGATGCAGTTCATCACCCGCAGCGGCGTGGACGCGACGCCGATGCTGGTGGTCGCGGGCAAGTACCGGGTGACCGGCCAGGGCCTGGAGGACAACCTGCGCATCGCCGAACACCTGATCGCTCGCGAACGCGCCGCCGCGGCTCCCGCACCGGCTTCCGCCGCCGCGGCCAACGGCTGATTCCGGCGGCTCGATGGCGGAGCGCCGCCTCAAGCTGCTGAGTGCGAACATCCAGGCCGGCTCCAGCACGCGCGGCTACGGCGACTACATCGCCCGCAGCTGGTCGCACGTGCTGCCGGCCGGCAACAAGCGCGGCAGCCTCGACACCATCGCGACGCTCGCCGCCGGCCACGACATCGTCGGGCTCAACGAAAGCGACCCGGGCAGCCTGCGCTCGGGTTTCGTCTGCCAGACGCATTATCTCGCGCAGCGCGGCGGCTTTCCGTACTGGAGCCACCAGCCCAATCGCAGCGTGGGCGGCGTGGCCTCCAGCGCCAACGGCCTGCTCTCCAGGCTGGAGCCGCGCGAGGTGCACGACCACGCCCTGCCCGGCCGCCTCGCCGGCCGCGGCGTGCTGGTCGCGCGCTTCGGCGACGGCGACGACGCGCTCACCATCGCGGTCGCGCACCTGTCGCTGGGCGCGGGCTCGCGCGCCTCGCAGCTCGCCTTCATCGCCGAGCTGCTGCACGGTCAACCCAACGCCGTGCTGATGGGCGACTTCAACTGCACCGTCGACCAGCCCGAGATGCAGGCGCTGTTCCGCCGCACGCGGCTGCAACCGCCGGACTGCCAGGTACCGACCTTCCCCAGCTGGGCGCCGCAGCGCGCGATCGATCACATCCTGCTGGGCGACGGGCTGCGCGGGCACGCGGCCTGCGCCATGCCCGCCGCGTTCTCCGACCACCTCGCGCTGTCGCTCGAACTCGACGTCCCCGAGGACAGCCTGCAGTAGCCGCGTGATGCACGTCACGCCGTCGCGCCTTCTTTCTGAAGCGCGACGCAATGCACCGCCATCCGCCCGCACCGATTCACGCCTCGCGCACGCGCGGGGACCGAAGAATCGGTCGCAACAGGGGAGTGCGCATGGCAACGGCATCGCTGATGGTGGTCGAGGACAACCGCGAAATCCGCGACTCGCTGCGCGACCTGTTCACGCTGGAAGGCTTCGAGGTCGAAGAGGCCTGCAATGGCCGCGAGGCGCTCGACAGGCTCGATGCCGGTGCGCATCCGTCGATGATCATCCTCGACCTGATGATGCCGTTGATGGACGGCTGGGAATTCCTGCGCCACATGCAGGACCGCCCCGAGCGCGACACGCCGGTGGTGGTGCTTACGTCGATGGCCTACGAGGCCGACACGCGCGGCCTGCAGCAGCGCTACGGCGTGCGCGTGCTGGACAAGTCGACCGAGGTGGTGCGGCTGATCGAGATCGCGCGCGCGCATCGCAGCGCGATCGATGCCGACGCCGGCCGGCCTGCGCGGCCGACATGAAAAAAGAGCGACCGGGTCGCCCCGGCCGCTCGGGTCATGCACTGCGGATGTCGATCAGAAGCGCAGGTCGGCGCGGATGTAGAAATAGCGGCCGCCGGGGATGTCGTAAGTCGACGCGTCGTAGCCGTTGAGCGAGCACGACAGGCAGATCGGCGGATCCTTGTCGAAGACGTTGTTCGCGCCGAGCGTGAGCTGCAGGCCCTTCATCCAGTCGAAGCGGTAACCCACCTGCACGTCGTGGTAGGTGGTCGCCTCCAGCGTGTTGGTGCCTTCGGCCGGATTGCTGCAGACCGGGAAGCCCACGGCGTCGCCGCACTGCTCTTCCAGCTCTGAGATGTGGCGCAGCGACCACGACGCGTTGAAGCCGCCGAGGCGCCAGTCAAGCGCCGCGTTCGACGTCCAGTCGGGGATCGCGCTGTCGTTGACCTCCACGCCGACGGTGCGCGGCTGCACCTGTCCGGCCGCGCCCACCGCCTCGTAGCGCGTCACGAACGTGTTCTGCCACGTGACCTTGAAGCGGCCGAACGAGGTCTCGGGCAGCGTCCAGAACACGTCGAAATCCCAGCCGTCGGTCTTGATCGAGCCGAGGTTGGTGAGGCGGTTGTTGAAGCCGTTGATGCTGCCCACCGACGAGCGCGTGATGCCGGTGCAGTAGGTCGGGTCCAGCGTCTCCACGCAGAGGTTGAGCTGGGTCTGCGCGTCGATGGCCTGCACCGCGCCCTCGAGCGAGTGGCGATAGAACGTCAGCTCGAGATCGAGGCGGTCTGACCAGGCGACATCGCTCGCGAAGCGCGGGCTGAACACCATGCCCGCGGTGAAGCTGCGCGCTTCCTCGGGCTGCAGGTCCGGATTGCCGCCGGTGGTGACCGAGATCTGCGAGTTCGACTGGCTCGCGCCGGCCGGCACGCCGAGCGCCGAGCAGTTGGCGGCGTTGCCGGTCGCCGGCGAGCCGTCGAGGCCGACCAGGCAGGGGTCGTCGAGCTGCAGGTCGGCGCGGCTGTCGGAGCCGTAGAGCTCGCCGATCGACGGCGCGCGGAAGCCTTCCGCGTACGTCGCGCGCAGCAGCAGCTCATCGGCGAGCTGCCAGCGCACGCCGAACTTCGGGGTGAACTGGCCGCCGAAGGTCGAGTAGTCCGAATAGCGGCCGGCCAGGCTCAGGTCCATGCTCTTGCCGAGGAAGCCGTCGCGCATCAGCGGCACGTTGAGTTCGACGAAGGCCTCGTTGACGTCGTACTCGCCCGAGGTCGGCAGCGACGGCACGCCGTTGTAGAAGCCGGCGA
>CAZNRZ010000096.1:0-8950 GCA_964575535.1 uncultured Lysobacter sp.
GAGTTGCCGACGATCACGCCGGGCGCGAGCAGCGCCACCGAGGTGAGGGTCTGGTCGACGGGAAGCCTGCCGATGTCCTGGCGGGTGACGTTGGTCGCCGTCTCGGTCGAGTAGACGTCGACGCGGTTGACGATGCGCGAGCCGACCACGCGCACGGAGTCGAGGTTGTCCACCCCGCCTTCGCCGCCGAGGTTGACCGTGGTGGTGCCGCCCAGCGACACGCTCACCTGCACCGGCGCGCCGACGGGCTGGCCGTCGCGCACCACCTGCACGGTGTAGTCGCCGACCGGCAGCTGCGCGAGGCGGTAGCTGCCGTCGCCGCTGACCGTGGCCGAGCGGCTCAGCCCGGTGGCGGGATTGGTGACGGTGATCTGGTCGCCGGCATTGGCGCGTCCGGCCACCGCGCCGGTGACGTTCTGCGCGAAGGCCAACGGCGCCATCGTGCCGAGGCACGCGCCCAGCGCGACGCAGAGCGTCGCCTTCCTGAATTGCTTCGACAACGACCGCTTGGCTTTCATGTCCCCTCCAGCGCGTGATGTGCGGGCCGTACGTCGCGGGCATCGGCGGCCCCTTGCGACTCCGGCAGTACGTGAGCCTCGAACGTGTAATCCCACTGGTCGAAGTAGAGATTTCCCCCACTCCATTCCACTTCGCCGCGCTGGGAATCCACGTCGTCGGATCGGAAATGCTGCTTGGCCGGGACGAACTGCGTCCCGTACTCGTCGTTGAATGCGATGCGGTAGGCGTCGATGCCGCCGAGGTAGAACCACTCGAGGCCCGGATCGCCGGCATCGGCGAAGCGTCCGGTGGTGACGTCCATCGGCACCCAGCCGTAGGGCTCGAGGTAGAGCTGGCCCCAGTCGTGCAGGTTGTCGTAGCTGCCGTCGGAAAACACCATGCCCGACTGCCAGCGCGCGGGAATGCCGTTGAGGCGCAACAGCGTCATCAGCAGCAGGGTCTGCTGGCCGCAGTCGGCGTGGCCGGCGTGCAGCGCGTAGTCGCTGATGTTGCTCAGCGTCGAATACTCGCGCGCGCCGGCCCAGGGGATGCGGTCCACCGCCTCGAACAGCTTGCGGGCGACCAGATAGGGATTGGTTTCGTCGCCGACGACCTGCCGCGAGAACGCGCGGATGGCGTCGCTGAAGACGATGTGCGGGGCGCGCTCGGCCAGATGCGGCGCGAGTTCCGGGCGTGCGGCGAGGGCGGCGGCGCCTGGTGCCTGCACGGCCGCCGGGTCGATCGCAGTGACCTGCCCGTGCACGGTGAGCTCGTAGCTGATCGAAAAGCGCGTGGGCTGGCCGGCCTTCGCCGGCTGCTGCAGGTGCACCGTGCGCTGCAGCGTCGACTCGGGCGCCAGCTGGTGCGTGGCGGGCTGCGAGGCAAGCAGGCGCACGTGCTCCTGCTGGCCGGGCAGCACGCGCGGAAACGGGATCCAGGCGCGCAGCATCTCGCCGGCGGGAACGGCGTCGGGCTCGACGACCAGCGACTGGGTGACGCGCACGCGGCGCGGCGCCACGCTGCGCCGCCCGGTGGCGCGCGCCTCGCGCAGCGCTTCGGCGTGCCACGCGTGCGGGCGCTCCATCGGTCCTACGAACGGCGGCTTGACCGGCGGCGCCCGGCGCTCGGCCGCCGCGGGCTCAAGCAGGAACAGGTTCGACACCGAGCGCGCGAAGTACATGGGCTCGCCGTCGATGACCAGGTGCTCGAGCGTGTTCGCCGCCTTCCAGGCCTGGAACTCCTCGTCGCGCAGGTCGGGAATTCGCTCGCGCAGGCGCTGCTTCGCCTGCGTTTCGGTCATCGGGAAGTCGAGCCGGATGCGGCGCATGCGCTCGCGCTGGAACTGCAGGTCGCGCAGCGCGTCCGGCGCGATGCCGGGCTGCCGGGCGAGTTCGTCGATGCGCGCCTGCGCGGCTGCGAAGCGGCCGGCGTCGATGTCGGCGATCACGGTGTCCAGCCCCACCGGCTGCCCGGCGAACGCGGCCGACGCGAGCACCGCGAGCGCCAGGGCCGCCATCGGGAGGCGGCGTCCACGCACCGCTCGCGCAACACGCGAGGTGCACGTCGGCGACGCCGGTGGAAGCGGTACACGATCCACGTTACAACCGATCGTTCGGGGCAGGTTCAGGCGGTTTAGCACGGCCGGAAGATCGGGTCAATAATTTATTCTTGACTCCTCCATCAAGAGAAGTTTTTATTCTGGGATCGGACGTCGCGTCCCCGGGGAAGCTGCCGCGCAATGATCGATCCGGTTCAGCGGTGCGCCGCGATCCTTGTACCGCCGCACGCGCACGCAGCATCCCGCGCCGGCGTGTTTCGCGCCGACATCCCCTCCCCCACGCGTCCCGCACTCCGCGGGACCGGGCGGCATGGGGCCCGCGGCCCCTGCCGGGCGCCCGATCGCGGGCCCGCCCTCGACGCCACTCTCCACAGGTATCCGGTCATGCGCACTCCCACGCTCCTCGCCACCGCCCTGCTGCTCATCGCGCTGCCGTGCGCGCAGGCACGCGACTGGCACGTGCCGCCCGCGACGGGCGTGATCGGCGTCGAGACCGCGCAGCTCGAACCGGACTACTGGATCTCGCGGCTGTCCGCGCCCGATCGCGTGGTGCTCGACGCGCAGGCCATCGCCGCGCAGAACGCGCGCCTGCAGGCGCTGGACCGCAGCATCCACGACCTCGACGCGCTGCCGTCCACGCTGTCGCGCGCGCAGGTGGCGGGCTGGGTCGGCAAGCTGTCCACGGCGCCGGCACGGCCGCTGTTCGATGCGCAGGGCCGGCAGGTCGCCGCGGCGGACATCGACGCGATCATCGCCAATGCCGACGTCGCGGGCATCGATGCGACGCGCCCGACGCGCTACGGCCTGGTCGTGCAGCGCGCCGCGCTGCGCAGCGTCCCCACGATGCTGCGCGTCTTCAATTCGCCGGACGACCACGACATCGACCGCTTCCAGGAAAGCGCGCTGTTTCCCGGCGATCCGGTGGCGATCGCGCACGAGAGCCGCGACGGCGACTGGTGGTTCGTGGTCAGCCCGCGCTATGCCGCGTGGATCGAGAAGCGCTTCGTCGCCACCGGCGACAAGGACGCCGTGCTCGGCTACGGCCGCAAGGCGCCCTATCGCGTCGTGACCGGCGGCGAGGTGCATACGGTGTTCACGCCGGAGGAACCGGCGGTGTCGGAGGTGCAGCTCGACATGGGAGTGCGCGTGCCGGTGCTCGCGGACTGGCCCGCTACCGATGCTGTGAACGGCCAGCATCCCTATGCCTCGCACGTGATCGAGCTTCCGGTGCGCAACGCCGACGGCTCGCTGCGCTTCGCGCCGGCGCTGCTGCCGCGCATCGAGCCCACGTCCAACGACTACCTGCCGCTGACGCAGGCCAACCTGGTCCGCCAGGCTTTCCGCTTCCTCGGCGAGCGCTACGGCTGGGGCCACAGCTACAACGGGCGCGACTGCAGCGGCTTCGTCTCCGAGGTCTACCGCAGCATGGGCGTGCAGCTGCCGCGCAATACCAGCGACCAGAGCGTGAGCCCCGCGCTCAACCGCATCGCACTCACCGGCACGGACAGCCGCGAGAAGCGCATGGCGCTGATGCGCGAACTGCAGCCGGGCGACCTCGTCTACATCCCCGGCCATGTGGTGATGGTGATCGGGAACGTCGACGGCGAGCCCTACGTGATCCACGACACCACCGGCCTGAGCTGGCGCGATGCCGACGGCACGAAGCGCCGCGCCAGGACCAACGGCGTCACCGTCTCGCCGCTGACGCCGCTGATGTTCAACGACACGCAGGGCTACGTGGACCGCATCACCAACATCCAGCGCATCCGGCCGTAAGCCCGCACCGCCTCCCCACCCGAGCCCTGCATGAAGATCACTGAAATCCGCTTCGGCCTGCTGAAGGTTCCGCTGAAGACGCCGTTCAAGACCGCGCTGCGCACCGTGGAAGCGGTCGAGGACATCGTCGTCGAGGTGCATACCGACACCGGCCACGTCGGCTACGGCGAGGCGCCGGCCACCGCGGTGATCACCGGCGACACGCACGGCTCGATCCTCGAGGCGATCCGCCGATTCATCGCGCCGCGGCTGATCGGGCAGGAGATCGCCAACCTCAACCGCATCACCGGGCTCATCCAGGGCGCGCTGGAGAAGAACACCAGCGCCAAGGCCGCGGTGGAGATCGCGGTCTACGACCTGTTCGGCCAGCTCTACGGCGTGCCGCTGTACAAGGTGCTCGGCGGCGGCGACCCGGTGATCACCACCGACATCACCATCAGCGTCGACTACATCGACAAGATGGTGGCCGATTCGCTGAGCGCGGTGGAGCGCGGCTTCGAGTCGCTGAAGATCAAGGTCGGCAAGGACATCGGCGTCGACATCGAACGGGTCAAGGCGATCTACGCGGCGGTGGAAGGACGCGCGCTGCTGCGACTGGACGCCAACCAGGGCTGGACCGCCAAGCAGGCGGTGTTCGCGATCACGACGCTGGAGGATGCGGGCGTGCGCCTGGAGCTGGTCGAGCAGCCGGTGCGCGCGCAGGATCTCGACGGCATGAAGTACGTCACCGAGCGCGTGCACACGCCGATCATGGCCGACGAGAGCGTGTTCGGACCCACCGAGGTGATCGACCTCATCCGCATGCGAGCGGCCGACATCATCAACATCAAGCTGATGAAGACCGGTGGGCTCTCGAACGCCATCCGCATCGCCGACATCGCCGAGCTCTACGGCGTGGAGTGCATGATCGGCTGCATGCTCGAATCCAGCATCAGCGTGGCCGCGGCGGTGCACCTGGCCGTCGCCAAGTCCAATGCGATCACCAAGGTCGATCTCGACGGCCCCTCGCTGTGCGCGTTCAACCCGGTCGACGGCGGGGTGATCTTCAACGAATCGGAGATCACGATCACCGATGCGCCGGGGCTGGGCATCCGCAGCATCCAGGGCCTGGAGCCGGTCGCGGCATGAGCGCCGCGACGCACGCCGCTGCCGGAGCGCCATGTCGCCGCTGCTGAGGATCCGCGCCGAGCGCGACCACATGTCCGCCATCGAGCGGCGCGTGGCCGACTTCCTGATAGAGAACGCGCACCTGCTGCGCGACTACTCCTCGCAGCAGCTCGCCGATGCGCTGCGCATCAGCCAGTCCAGCGTGGTGAAGTTCAGCCAGAAGTTCGGCTTCAAGGGCTATCCCGACCTCAAGTATTCGATCGTGCAGGCCGCCGCGCGCGGCGATGGCGAGGACGTGGCGTCCACCGCGCCCGCCAGCGACCACCCGCTCAGCGCGCTCGCCGATGCGCTGTGGGAGCTGAAGTCGCAGGCCGAGGCGGCCACGCGGCTGATGAACCCGCCCGAGCGCATCGACGCGGTGGCGCGGCTGCTGCAGCGCGCAGGCAAGGTCTACATCATCGGCCTGGGCGAGGACGGCATTCCCGCGCGCGCGTTCGCGACGCGGCTGTCGATGCTGGGCATGCTCACGGTGCACTACGTCGACGCGGCGCTCATGCAGGCCGGCGTGTCGAACGCGGCCGCCGGCGACGTGCTGCTGGTGTTCTCCGAGCACGGCCGGCAGCCCACGCTGTGCCAGATCAGCCGGCGCGTGCGCGAGCGGGGCGGGCACGTGGTCAGCGTCACCCGGCACACGCCCAATCCGCTGCGCGCGCATGCGGAAATGCCGCTGCTGGTGTCGGCGCACGACGAGCGCAGCCACGTGGAGCCGCTGCTCTACCAGTCCGCGCTGCTGCACCTGCTCGACCTCATCTTCGTGCTGCTCTGCGAGGCCAGCGACGAGCGGCGCAGCCTGCTCGACCAGAACCTCGAGCACATGCACGACCTGCTCGACAGCTGACCGCATCCGGATCCCGCCCATGCCGCTCACGACATCCCCGCATCGAATGGTCCGTTTCGCCCTTCCCGCGATGTGCGCGCTGGTGCTGGCCGCCTGCGCCGCCACGCGGTCGCCACGCGTCGCCGTGCCCTGGCAGGTGGCGGAGCAGATGGTCGTCGTCACCAGCGAAGGCTGGGACGTCGACCGCGGCATGCTGCGGCGCTTCGAGCGTCGCGACGGCCTCTGGTCCGAGGTGGGCGAAGCCGCGCCGGTGATGCTCGGCCGCAGCGGCAGCGCCTGGGGCATCGGCCTGCATCCGCAGGCGGCGTCGGGCCCGCTCAAGCGCGAGGGCGACGGCCGCGCGCCCGCCGGCGTGTTCGCGCTGGGCACGGCCTTCGGCTATGCGGGCACGGCCTCGACCGCGATGCCCTACCGCGGCATGAGCGCGCGCGACTGGTGCATCGACGTGCCCGCCTCGCCGCTCTACAACCGCATCGTCGACGCCGCCGACGAGGGCGAGCAGGCGGTCGCGGGCTCGACCGAACCCATGCGTCGCGACATCCACGCCGACGGCGACCAGCGCTACCGGTTGGGCTTCGTCATCGAGCACAATCCGCGCGCGCAGGCCGGCGCCGGCAGCTGCATCTTCGCGCACCTGTGGAAGGCGCCCGGGGTGGCGACCGCGGGCTGCACGGCGATGGCCGATCCGGTCATGGACGCGCTGCTGGGCTGGCTGGATCCGCGGCGCGGGCCGGTGTTCGTGCTGCTGCCCGACGCCGAGTACCGGCGCCTGCAACAACCGTGGGACCTGCCACGCCTGACGTTCGCGAGCCGCTGAGCCACGCCGACCGTTCCATCGCACCCTCGATCCCAGGACTCTCCCGTGTCGACCACCGCCCGCGTGCTGCTCGGACTCTTCCTCGGCGCCGCCATCGGGCTGCTGCTGGCCCGCTGGGATCCCGCCTTCGCGGCGCACGTGGCCGATGCGGTGCAGCCGGTCGGCCGGCTCTGGCTCAACGCCCTGCAGATGACGGTGGTGCCGCTGGTCGCCGCGCTGGTGATCCTCGGCGTCAACACGGCGCGCGATGCCGCCGCCTCGGGCCGCACCGCCCGCCGCGCGATCGTCTGCTTCCTGGTGCTGCTGTCGTTCGGCGCGGCCTTCGCCGCAGTCGCCGCGCCGCTGCTGCTCTCGTTTCTTTCGCGACCGCAGGGCCTGGCCGAATCGCTGACCTCCGCCGACACCGCATCCTCCGCGCTCGCCGTGCCCGCCTCGTTCGGCGAATGGTTCACCGCGATCATCCCGGCCAACGCCATCGCCGCCGCGGCGCAGAGCGCGATGCTGCCGCTGGTGGTGTTCGCGCTGTTCTTCGGCTTCGCCGTCGCGCGCATCGAGGACGGGCGCCGCGCGCGGCTGCTCGAGCTGGTGCAGGCCATCGCCGACGTGATGATCGTGATCGTGCGCTGGGTGCTGTGGGCCGCTCCGCTGGGCGTGTTCGCGCTGGTGCTGGCGGTCTGCGCGCGCGTGGGCGGCGGCATGCTCGGCGTGTTCGGCACCTACATCGGCCTGCAGGTCGTGCTGTACCTCGCGATGACGCTGCTGCTGTATCCGGTGGCGGTGATCGCCGGCGGCGAACGCCTGCGCCGCTTCGCCTCGGCGATCCTGCCCGCGCAGACGATCGCGGCGAGCACGCAGTCCTCGCTGGCCTCGCTGCCGGCCATGCTCGAGAGCGCCGGCGCGCGGCTGCGCTATCCGCTGGCCGTAAGTTCGCTGGTGCTGCCGATGGCGGTGTCGCTGTTCCGCATCACCAGCCCCATGCAGTACGTGGGCGTCGCCGCCTTCATCGCCTGGGCGCACGGCATCGACCTCAGCGCCGCGCAGCTGGTCGCCGGCGCCGCGCTCGCGGTGGTGATCAGCATGGGCTCGGTGGGCCTGCCGGGGCAGGTCAGCTTCATGGCCACCAACATGCCGGTGACGCAGGCGATGGGCCTGCCGGTCGAACCGCTGGGCGTTCTGCTCGCGCTGGACACGATCCCCGACGTGTTCGCCACCGTCGGCAACGTCACGGCCGACCTCACCGCGACCAGCGTCGTGGCGCGGCGGCACCAGGACGCGGACGACGCGATTGCGCAGGATGCGGGCGAGCCGCGAATCGTGTCCGCTCCCGGGCCGTAGCCGCTCCTCACGCCCCGTCGCCGGCGAGCGGCCTAGGCTCGCCGCATTCGAACGTGGAGGCCGCCATGAGCAAACTCAGGAACGATCAGCCGGCGCATGCGGAAGTCCATCATGAGGCCGGTGAACTGCGCCGGCCCGACGACCGCCACGACCAGCCCGGACAGGGCGGCTCGCACTGGGCGCCGAACGACGGCCACATGCGCGATCTGCACCGCGATCCGCAGGCCGAGCCACGCAGCGAGACCGCGCCGGCGGGCACGCCCGACGCATTGAAGCCCGAGGGCGACACGCGCTGAAGGCGGCCGCTGCGGCGCGGGCGCTGCATGCGCCCGTATCCGTCATGCCGCAACGCGCGGAATCCGCCTCAGGCCGGTTCCGCCGCCGCCGCGCGGCGCGCCATGATCGACTCCAGCGACTGCGGCTTGGCGAAGAAGTAGCCCTGCCCCAGCTCGCAGCCCAGCTCGAGCAGCGCACGCCGCTGCGATTCGGTCTCGATGCCCTCGGCCACCACTTCCATGCGCTGGCTGCGCGAGAGCGCGAGGATCGCGCGCACCACGGCGGTGCTCGCGCCTTCCTCCGCGGGCATGAGATCGCCGACGAACGAGCGGTCGATCTTCAGCGTCTGCATCTGGAAGCGGTGCAGGTAGCTCAGCGACGAATAGCCGGTGCCGAAGTCGTCCAGCGCCACGTGCACGCCGGCCGCGTGCAGGCGGTTGAAGACATGCCCCACCTGCTCGGGGTTTTCCAGCAGCGCGCCTTCGGTGATCTCGATGCGCACCTGCTCGGGCTGCACGCCGTTGGCGCGGATCAGCGCGACGAAGCGCTCGTCGAGATCGTGCGAGCGGAAATGCCGCGGCGACAGGTTGAGGTTGACGTACTGGCCCGGCTCCAGCAGCTGCGGAATCATCCGCATCGACTGCTCGAACACCTGCCAGTCCAGCGCCTCCATGTTGCCGCTGGC
>CAZNRZ010000097.1:0-4901 GCA_964575535.1 uncultured Lysobacter sp.
ACCATCGCGCCGGGCGTGTTCTGGACACCGATGGTCGACGGCATGCCCGATTCCGTGCAGCAGTCGCTGGCGGCGTCGATTCCGTTCCCGTCGCGTCTCGGCAGGCCCGAGGAATTCGCCGATCTCGCCGCCTACACCCTCGGCAATACCTATCTCAACGGCGAGACGATCCGCCTCGACGGCGCCACGCGCCTGGCGCCGAAGTGACATCACCCACGTGATGTCATCCCGACCGAAGCGACGGATCCATCGCGATTCACCCGTGCCGGCGGATCCCGCTTCGCTCGGGATGACGACTGAAGAACAACGACTGGAACTCCCATGAAGGCCTACGACATCAAGAAGGGCAACGTCGTCGAACACAACGGCGGCGTGTACCAGATCCGCGACATCGAGCGCAGCAGCCCGCAGGGCCGCGGCGGCAACGTGCGCTTCCGCTTCACCATGTACAGCGTGCCGGGCGGCAACAAGCTCGACGCCAGCTTCGACGGCGACGACGATCTGCGCGAGGTCGACCTCGCCCGCCGCCAGGCCACGTTCTCGTACATGGACGGCGACGCCTTCGTGTTCCTCGACGACGAGGACTACACCCCCTACACGCTCGACCCCGACGCCGTGGGCGACATGGCGGGTTACATCGTGCCAGACCTGACGGGCTGCTTCGTGCAGGTCATCGACGACGCGCCCGTGGGCCTGCAGCTGCCGCAGACGGTGACGATGGAAGTGCTGGAAACGCCGCCGGAGCTCAAGGGCGGTACCGCGACCAAGCGCCCGAAGCCGGCGAAGCTGTCCACCGGCATCGAGATCATGGTGCCGGAGTACATCGGCACCGGCGAGCGCGTGCTGGTCAACACGACGACGGGCGAATTCGCCGGCCGTGCGGACTGACCGGCTGATCGCCGCGCTGCTCCTGGCATGCGCGGCCGCCGGCTGCGCTGGCGTACCCGCGCAGCGCGAAGCTTCAGCGCCCGCTCCGGCGACTCCATCCCTCGCCTGCGCGGCACTGGATGCCACCTCGCCGGACGGCTGCGCGCTCCCCGCGGACGTGCGCGCCTTCGTCGAAGACCGCGCGCTCTGCGATCACTTCCGCGGCGAGCCCTGGCCGGAATCGGACTCCGAGGAGGATCGCAGGCGTCGCCGCGAGCTCGTCGACGGCGTGCGCATGCACTGTGCCGGTATCGATCGCAGGCTCGTGGATCTCAAGCGGCTCCACGGCGCGGATGCGCGCATCGCCGGCCTGCTCGCGCGCTACGAGGAACGCGTCGGGGACTGACATCCGGCGTATCGCGTCCCGGCATGCCTGCGCTGCACGTGCGGCGCGTCAGCCCCGCTCCAGCCATTTGCGCGCCATCCGCCGCACCGATTCGTCGGCCTCGGGGTCGTCGACCAGTTCGGCGATGGGGCGCCAGGCCAGGTCCAGCGATTCCGCGCTGACGACGAAGGCCTCGTCGGCGCTCGCCCGCACGACGAAGCGCGCATCGTAATGCCAGTGCGCGGGCACGTCGGCGCGCTCGGGAATCCAGTGGCGGTCGAGGTCGAACAGGCCGCCCTCCAGGCGCAACCCGGACAGCCCCGACTCCTCCTCGGCCTCGCGCAGCGCGACGCCTGCGAGGTCCTCGTCACCATCGGCATGTCCACCGAGCTGCAGCCAGCGACCGAGCTTGCGATGGTGCGTCAGCAGTACGCGCGAGCCACCACGGTCGACCAGCCAGGCTGAGCCGGTGAAGTGGCCATCCAGCCGCTCACGCAGATAGGCGTGGCGCGCTTCGCGCTGGAGCTCACGGAAATGCTCGACCGCGGCCCGCTCCCCGGGCCATCGCCGCGCGTACTCGTCGAGTGCGCACATGAATGCGGCGGGCAGATCGTGATCGGACTGCGCGTGCATCGGAGCGGCCGTGGCAGGGCGCGCGATTATCCGGCATGCGAACGCCTTGTGCGCCCGCCCCCGCGGCGGTTATGTTCCGCGGGCTACGCAAAACGTGACCGGACGCAATGCGTCCACGTCGTTCAAGCCCTGGGGAGAAGGCAATGCTTTTCTGGCGCGTCAAGCCACTCGACAAGATCCTGGAGACCGCCGAAAAGCGGGCGCTCAAGCGCCAGCTCGGTGCCTTCCAGCTCACGATGCTCGGCATCGGAGCCATCATCGGCACCGGCATCTTCGTGCTGACCGCCGAAGCCGGCCAGAAGGCCGGCCCGGCGATGATGCTCGCCTTCGTGATCGCCGCGGTCGTCTGCGGACTCGCCGCACTGGCCTACGCGGAACTGGCGTCGATGGTGCCGGTATCGGGCTCGGCCTATACCTATACGTATGGCGTGCTGGGCGAAGGCCTCGCATGGACCGTGGGCTGGGCGCTGGTGCTCGAGTACGCCGTGGCGGCAGGCGCCGTATCGGTGGGCTGGTCGGGCTACATGAACGGGCTGCTCGCAAGCGCGGGAATGGAGTTGCCCGATGCGCTCAAGACGGGCCCGATGGACGGCGGCAGCTTCAATCTGCTCGCCTTCCTCATCGCGCTCCTGGTGACCGGGCTGCTGATCATCGGCACGTCGAAATCGGCGAAGGTCAATGTGGTGCTGGTGCTCATCAAGGTGGCTGCGCTGACCGGCTTCATCGCGGTGGCCGTGCCCGCCGCGCAGGACGTCAACTTCGAACCCTTCTTCCCGACGGGCTGGGGCAGCCCGCTGGGTGGCGTCGGCGTGCTGGGCGCGGCCGCGTCGATCTTCTTCGCCTATGTCGGCTTCGACGCCGTCTCCACCGCGGCCGAAGAGACGAAGAACCCGAACCGCAACATCCCCATCGGTCTGATCGCATCGCTGGGCGTGTGCACGGTGTTCTACATGCTGGTGAGCTACGGCGCCGTGGGCTCGGTGGGCTCGCAGCCCATCCTCGGTCCGGATGGTATGGCGCTGCATCCCGGCAGCCCGCAGCTGGCGGCCGCCTGCGCCGGCAACGAGGCGCTGGTCTGCAGCCGCGAGCCGCTGGCGCACGTGCTGCGCCTGCTCGGCTTCGCCGGCCTGGGCAATGCGATCGGCCTGGCCGCCGCGCTGGCGCTGCCGTCGGTCATCCTGATGATGATCTACGGCCAGACACGCATCTTCTTCACGATGGCGCGCGACGGCCTGCTGCCGGATGTGCTGGCCAAGGTGCACCCGCGCTACCACACGCCGCACGTGATCACGATGATCACCGGTGTGTTCGTCGCCGCGTTCGCCGCCCTGTTCCCGGTCGGCATCCTGGCCGACATCTCCAACTCGGGCACGCTGTTCGCGTTCCTGATGGTGGCGGCCGCGGTGATGATCCTGCGCGTGCAGCAGCCCAACCGCCCGCGCCCGTTCCGTACGCCGCTGGTGTGGCTGGTCTGCCCGCTCGCGATCGCCGGCTGCCTGCTGCTGTTCCTGAACCTGTCGATGTACACGCTGGGCATGTTCTTCGGCTGGGCGGTGATCGGCCTGCTGGTCTATGCGATGTACGGCTACCGCCGCAGCCACCTCGCCCCCGGCAACGCGCCGGCCAGCGGCCCCGCGATCGCGCCGGAACCGCCCTTCCACGAGGGCCCGCACGCGTAAGCGGCGGCTCGACCGGAAGTGCGAACGGCGCGGGAAACCGCGCCGTTCGCATTTACGGCGACGGCATGCAGTGCAGGACGGAACCAGCGATGCACGCACCCGACAGGCGCTGTCCTACACTTCGCGCATGAGTACTGCCCTGCCCTACGACGCCGGCCGCCTGCCCGGCTGTGCCGCCGAGATCATCGCTAGTGTCCGCGAGCTGGCCGAGCGCGGCTGGACCCCGGCGACCAGCAGCAATTTCTCGTCCCGCCTGGACGCCTCGCACGTCGCCATCACCGTCTCGGGGCGCGACAAGGGCCGGCTGGTAGAGGACGACATCATGGTCGTCGACCTCGATGGCCGGCCGGTCGCGACCACGCGCAAATCCTCGGCGGAAACGCTGCTGCATACGCAGCTCTACAAGCGATTCGCCGACATCGGCTGCGTGCTGCATACGCACTCGCTGAACCAGACGGTCGCCTCGCGCCTGTTCGCGCCGGCAGGCCACCTGCGGCTCGAAGGCTACGAGCTGCTCAAGGCCTTCGCCGGCAACGCCACGCACGAGACCACGCTCGAGCTGCCGGTGCTGCCCAACACCCAGGACATGCCCGAACTGGCCGCGCAGGTCGAGGCGCTGCTCGACGCCGGCCCGCTGTGGGGCTACCTGATCGAGGGCCACGGCCTGTATGCCTGGGGCCGCGACATGGCCGAGGCGCGCCGTCATCTCGAAGCCTTCGAATTCCTGCTCGCCTGCGAACTGGAGATGCGCCGGCTGGCGCCCGTCGCCGCAGCAGCCGCGCCCTCGTTCTGACGACAACGCATCACGGAAACACGCCCATGAGCCGCCTGCGCATCTTCAACGAATCCGCGCCCGAGACGCCGGAATTCACCTCCACGGGGCTCGACGCGATCGTCGAGAAGCTCGGCCCGATCGGCGTAGGCCTCGAGCGCTGGGACGCCGCGCAGCCGGTGCAGCCGGGCGATTCGCCCGAGCGCATCATGGACGCCTACCGCAGCGACATCGACCGCCTCGTCGCCGAGCGCGGCTTCCGCAGCGTGGATGTCGTCAGCATTTCGCCCGACCACCCGCAGCGCGCCGAGATGCGCACGAAGTTCCTCGACGAGCACTTCCACAAGGAGGACGAGGTGCGCTTCTTCGTCGCCGGCTCGGGCCTGTTCACCCTGCACGTCGGCGACAAGGTCTACGAACTGCTCTGCGAAGCCGGCGACCTCGTCTCGGTGCCCGACTCCGTGCACCACTGGTTCGACATGGGCCCCGAGCCCAGCTTCATCGCGATCCGCTTTTTCACGGAGCCGGACGGCTGGGTCGGCCATTTCACCGGCACCGACATCGC
>CAZNRZ010000097.1:5001-8860 GCA_964575535.1 uncultured Lysobacter sp.
TGCCCATGCCCGTCCGCGCCATCCTCACCGACATCGAAGGCACCACCAGCAGCATCTCCTTCGTGAAGGACGTGCTGTTTCCCTACGCGCGCCGCGCGCTTCCCTCGTTCGTCCGCGAGCACGGCGCGGAGCCGGAAGTGCGGCGCTGGCTCGATGCGGTCGCCACCGAGGAAGGAGCGATCTGCAGCGACGACACCATCGTCGAAGTGCTGCAGGGCTGGATCGACCAGGACCGCAAGCACACCGCGCTGAAGGCCCTGCAGGGCATGATCTGGAACGCGGGGTACCGGCAGGCGGATTTCACCGCGCACCTCTACCCCGACGCCGCCGATGCATTGCGCGAATGGCATGCCGCCGGGATGCCGTTGCACGTGTATTCCTCCGGCAGCGTGCCGGCGCAGCGGCTGTTCTTCGGCCACAGCGATGCCGGCGACCTCACCGGCCTGTTCTCGGGCTGGTTCGATACCGAGATCGGCGGCAAGCGCGAGGCGGCGAGCTACGTGCGCATCGCGGAGGCGCTGGGGGCGGCGCCTGGCGACATCCTGTTCCTGTCGGATGTCGTCGAGGAACTGGATGCGGCGCGCGAGGCGGGGCTGCAGACCGTGCTGGTGGATCGTCGCGAGGACTATCCGCAGCCGCGCGAAGGCGCGGCCACGAACGGACACCGGCGCGTGGAGACGTTCGCCGACGTCGGCGTCTGATCCAGGCAGCGGGGTCCGGCCCTTCGACGCAGCGCGGCGGCCTTACGGAACCGGGTCGTGCAGGGCGTAGGCCGTCGTCGCGCGCTGCTCGCCGCGCCACGGATCGAACGCGCGCACTTCGATGCGGTGCTGGCCGACCGCAAGGTGGGTCGGCAGCGCGCCGCGCCAGAGGTGGGTGGACGGCTGCGCTTCGGGCGAACGGTCGAATCCGCGCAGCGCGACGGCCTCGTCGTCGCGCACGTTCTCGGCGAGCAGGCGTGGATCCGCCCGCTCGACGCGCGTCATCGCCTTCCATGCGCCGTCGCCGACGCGGTACTCGACGCGCGTGCCCGCCTGTCCCATGAACACGTTGGCGTAGACGGCCCACGCCGGATACGCGCCGCGGCGCAGAACGCGCGGCGCGTGCAGGGCCATGGCGGGCGTCATGTCCGCCGCCGATTCGAGCCGCGCGGGATGCCAGGTCAGCGCGTAGCGACCGGCAGGCTCCACACGCAACCGCGCATAGCCGTTGGGCGTGCCGTCGGCCATGGTCGAGTCCGGCACGCCGTCCGCACTTGCGACGCCCGACCAGAACGCGCCGCAGGCGGCGCCCACGTTGTACTCGTGCAATGGCGTGGCGCCGCGCCAGCCCGCGTCGGCAGCGTGGAAGACGTGCCGCTGCACGTGGCCGTGTCCGCTGAGCACCAGGCGATGCGGGAAGCGTTCGAGCAGTTCGAACAGGCGCGCGCGATCCACTGCGCGGAAGGTCTCGCGGCCCGGCTCGTCGAACAGCGGGATGTGCAGGGCGAGCACCAGCAGGCGCGCGGGATCGACGCTAGCGAGGTAGCGCTCGAGGAAGACGAACTGGTCCTCGCGCAGGCCCCCGATGTATGCAGGGCGTTCGCCGGGACGGTGGATGACGTCGTCGAGCACGATGAAGGTCGCGTTCGCTTCCTCCCAGGCGAGGGTGTCCGGCCCGAAATGGTGGCGGAAGGTCTGCAGCGAGTCGGCGTCGGTCGCCGCATCCATGTCCAGATCGTGATTGCCCGCCGCGTGCAGCCACGGCAGGCCGAGGCGCGCGGTGACCGCATTGATCTGCGGATACAGCGACAGGTCGTCGTCGACGATGTCGCCCAGCGAGAGGCCGAGCTGCGCGGCGGGCCCCGCGTCTCGCAGCGGGTCCACGATATCGCGCGCGTAGTAACCGACGTCGCGCTCCGATTTCGTCTGCGGGTCGGCGAAAACGAGCACGTCGAGTGGTCCGCGGCCGCCGGCCCCGGGCTGCAGCAGAAAGACCGGGCAACCGGCGTCGGCATTGCGGATGCCGCCGTATTGCAGCGACGGTGCATCGCCGCGGGGCACATGGCGCCAGAAGGACGGCATTCCGTCGGCCCCACGCGGAACCGCCCAGCCCGGCGGCTTGACGACGAACCACGTGCGTCCCGGAACCGGCTGCATGCTGAAACGGCCGGCGGCATCGGTGCTGACGAGCTCGACGCCATCGGATACGCGCACGCCGGCCAGGCCGCGCTCGCCGGGGTCGGCCCGCCCGTTCGCGTTGCGGTCGGCGACCACGCGGCCTTCGCCGCAGGCCGTGGTGACGGACGGCGCCGATTGCGCGTTCGCGGCCATCGGCGACAACAGGATCGATACGGCGATGGCGAGGATGCGATTCACGCGGCGTCTCCGGTTCGGCCCGGAAGCCTAGCGCGGCACGTCGATGCACGTCCCGCACAACGGACCCGCATGTCCTACGACTGCTCCCGAATCAGCCCTCCGCATGCCGTGCGCGCAATACCTCCACGGCATCGGCCAGCGACAGGCCCCGCGCGCGCAGCAGCACGAGCAGGTGATAGAGCAGGTCCGCGGCCTCGCCAGCAAGCGCGTCATCGTCCTGCGCGACGGCCGCCAGCGCGGTTTCGACGCCCTCCTCGCCCACCTTCTGCGCGATCCGCCTGACCCCGGATTCCAGCAGCCGCGTGGTGTAGCTGCCGGCCGGCTTTTCCTCCGCGCGCCGGGCGACAAGGCGGTCGAGCTCGACGAGGAAGTCGCCGGGTGCCTGCGGAAAGCAGCTCGCGCGCGCGAGGTGGCAGGTCGGCCCGCGCGGATGCGCCAGCACCAGCAACGTGTCGCCATCGCAGTCGAGCCGCAGGTCGACCACGTCGAGCACGTGTCCCGAGGCCTCGCCCTTCGTCCACAGGCGCTGTCGCGTGCGGCTGTAGAAGGTCGCCTGCCGCGTTCGAAGCGTGCACTCCAGCGCGTCGCGGTCCATGTAGCCGAGCATGAGCACGCGCAAGGTGGCGGCGTCCTGGACGATGGCCGCGACGAGTCCGTCCTGCTTGCGCCAGTCAATAGTCGCCGCGTCGAAATCGATCGGCATGGAATCGGACTCAGACAAGGCGCACCTCGATGCCGGCATCGCGCAGGTCGCGCTTGAGTTGCGGAATACGTACGACGCCGCTGTGGAAGACGCTCGCAGCGAGCGCGCCGTCGACATCGGCCCGTGCGAAGGCTTCGACGAAATGCAGGGCTTCGCCCGCGCCACCGGATGCGACCAGCGGCACCCGGCACACTGCCCGCGCCGCGCGCAGCTGCTCGATGTCGTAGCCGCCGCGCACGCCGTCGCTGCCCATGCAGTTGAGGACGATCTCGCCTGCGCCCAGCGCCTGCGCGTCGACGATCCAGTCGAGCGTGCGCCGCGGCAGGGCTTCGGTGCGCGACGGATCGCCCGTGTACCGGCGCACCCGCCATTCGCCGTCCGCATCGCGCAGGCTGTCGATGCCTACGACCACGCACTGCACGCCGAAGGCTTCGGCGAGTTCGGCCACCAGCGCGGGCCGCTCCAGCGCCGGCGTGTTCACCGACACTTTGTCCGCGCCTGCATGCAGCACCGCGCGTGCGTCCTCGACGGAACGTATGCCGCCGGCCACGCAGAACGGGATGTCGATCAGGCGCGCCACGCACTCGACCCAGGCGCGATCGACGCTGCGGCCCTCGGGGCTGGCGGTGATGTCGTAGAAGACCAGCTCGTCCGCGCCCTCGTCGCGATAGCGCAGCGCGAGCTCGACGATGTCGCCCACGTCGGCGTGGTCGCGAAAGCGCAGGCCCTTGACGACGCGTCCATCGCGCACGTCGAGGCAGGGAATGATGCGGCGGCTCAGCATTCGACACCTTCGCCC
>CAZNRZ010000098.1:0-6654 GCA_964575535.1 uncultured Lysobacter sp.
GGCACCGGCTCCTCGCGCAGCACGTCGGCCACCACGCCTTCGTGGTGCGAGCTCGCGGCGAGCTTCTGCAGGTCGCCCTCATCGACCACGCGATAGCCGACGCGGTGGGCCACGCACCACTTCAGCAGCGGCTGCAGCGCGGGAATGCGCGCCTCGGCCAGGTAGACCTTGCGGATGGCCTGCGGGCGACGGGCGAATACCGCACGCACGGCATTGAGCCCGTACAGCCGCAGTTCGTCGCCATGGGCGCGCCCGCGCGGCGCTTCGTCGTCGCTGGCCCGGCCGGCGGGTGGCGGGAAGGCGCGGCGCGCGGACTCGTCGGGAGGGGGCGTGCCGCCACGCCGGGGCGTGCGGTCCCAGGGGCCGGGTGGACGGGTCATGGCGGGGCATCCGGGGAGGGCGGGAGATTGTCGCCCACAGGGTGGGAACGTGCCGGGGTGCCGCGCTGCACTGCGCTGCAGGGAGACACGCGCGGTGAGCGACAGGCGCAGTTCGATGCTGTGCATCCACCGCCAACGCCCTGTCGACACCCGCGCTGCGTCGGTGCGGCAGGCGATGCCGAGCGCCGTCGAGTCACGCCGCGCGGATCTTCGCCGCGGATGCGCAGCTCACGCGAGGCGCGGGCGGATGTCACTCGTGCAAGGCATCGCCACGACCCGGCCTCGGCCGAAGCGCTCGACTCAATGCGCGACCTTGAGCGTGATGACGCCGGCGATGATGAGCGCGACTCCGAGGTAGCGCAGGAAGGACGTCGGATCGCCGTAGTAGAGGACGCCGATCGCGAACGTGCCGGCCGCGCCGATGCCCGTCCAGACGGCGTAGGCGGTGCCGATGGGAATGTGGCGCTGCGCGAGCCAGAGCATGAAGCCGGAGATGCCCATGAACACGACGGCGACGGCGAGGCCCGTCCACCGGGTCTGCGGCTGCTGCGCCATCTTCAGGCCCACCGGCCAGCCGATCTCGAACAGGCCGGCGATGATCAGATACACCCAGCTCATAGGCATGCGTCCCTTGTGGCGGGCGGGCCGCCCGCTTCGCTTCCTGCCGTCACGCAACGACCCCGTGCTGCGGGGCCGCCGCCAGCTTGAACCGCACGGCGCTCGAACGCCACGGACCGCCGAAGCCGGCCACCGAAAAATCCGCGGGGCGCGACACGCGCATCACGCGTGCCCACCGGCCTGCGGCGTCACTGTCTCCAGACGTTCCAGTTCCCGGCCGGTGGCCTCCGGCGACTTCGTGTACTTCGCCAGCAGCAGGTAGAACGCGGGAATCACGAACAGCGAGAGCAGCGTCGAGAACGACACGCCGAAGATCACCACGATGCCGATGGTCGAGCGGCTGGCCGAGCCGGGGCCGCCGGCGAGCACCAGCGGCAGCGCGCCGACGACGGTGGCGATCGAGGTCATCAGGATCGGGCGCAGGCGCACGGTGGAGGCCTCGATGATCGCGTCGCGGATCGAACGCCCCTCGTCGCGCAGCTGGTTGGCGAACTCGACGATCAGGATGCCGTTCTTCGCCGCCAGGCCCACCAGCATCACGATGCCGATCTGCGAGAACAGGTTGAGCGTGCCGCCGGTGAGCCACAGGCCGAGCAGCGCGCCCAGCACGCCCAGCGGCACGGTGAGCATGATCACCGCCGGGTGCACGAAGCTCTCGAACTGCGCGGCCAGCACCAGGAAGACGATCAGCAGTGCGAGGGCGAAGGTGAGCAGCACCGCGCCGCCGGCCTGCTGGAACTCGCGCGACTCGCCCTTCCAGTCGATCTGCGCCTGCTCGGGCAGTTCCTCGTCGACCACCCGGTTGAGGAAGGCGATGGCGTCGCCCATGCGATAGCCCGGCGCGAGGCCGGCGGAAATGGTGATGGCGCGCAGGCGGTTGAAGCGGTTGAGGCTGCCGGGCTCGGCCAGCTCGCGCAGGGTGACGAGGTTCGACAGCGGGACCAGCGCGCCATCGCGCGCGCGCACCTGGATCCGCGCCATGTCGGCCGGCGACGCACGCGCGGCGCGCTCGGCCTGCAGGATCACGTCGTACTCCTCGCCGTTCTGCACGAAGGTGGTGACGCGCCGGCCGCCCATCATCGTCTCCAGCGCGCGGCCGATGTCGCTCACGCTCACGCCGAGGTCGGCGGCGCGCGCGCGGTCGATGTCCACGCGCATCTGCGGGCGCGTTTCCTTGTAGTCCGAATCCACCGAGAACAGCTGCGGGTTCTGCTCCATGCGCGCGATGACGCGATCGCGCCACTGCGCGAGCTCGCCGTACTCGGGCCCGCCGAGCACGATCTGCAGCGGCTGGCCGCGGCTGCGCACCAGGCCGGTGCGCACGGACGGGTTGGCGCGCACGCCGGTGAGCTGTCCGAGTTCCTTGCGCAACTGGGCGACCACGTCGTTGGTGGTGACGTCGCGCTTGTCCCAGTCCTGCAGGAAGACGATCACCTGGCCGGTGTGCATCTCCTCGCTCGCGCCGAAGCCGCCGGGCGCGCGCGCGTTCGCACGCTGGATGGGCTTGCCGGATTCCGGCGGGCCCACGTGCTTCGCGAGGATCTGCTCGACCTGCTGCACCTGCGGCACCGTGTAGTCGAAGCCGGCGCCTTCGGGACCCTGCACCGACACGAAGAAGGAGCCGCGATCCTCCGGCGGCGCGAGTTCCGACGGCACCAGCTTGAACAGTAGTGCGCTGGCCGCCAGCGCCAGGAGCATCGCGATGCCGAACAGCCAGGGCAGCCCGACGCTGCGCACCAGCAGGCCGCGATAGCCCGAGGCCATGCGCTCCAGCCCGCGGTTGACGAAGCGCGTCACCGGGTTCGACTTCTCCTCGCTGTGCGGGCGCACCAGCAGCGAGGACATCATCGGCGTGAGCGTGAGCGCGACGAAGGCCGACAGCGCCACCGCTCCGGCCAACGCCACCGAAAGCTCGCGGAACAGGCGTCCGGTATTGCCTTCCATGAAGCCGATCGGCAGGAACACCGCGACCAGCACGGCAGTGGTCGCGATCACCGCGAACGCGACCTGCTTGGTCCCGCGCGCGGCGGCGACGAGCCGCGGCTCGCCCAGGTCGGCGCGGCGCTGGATGTTCTCCAGCACCACGATCGCGTCGTCCACCACCAGGCCGATGCAGAGCACCAGCGCCAGCAGCGTGAGCAGGTTGATCGAGTAGCCGAAGGCGTACAGGGGAATGAACGCGGCGATGAGGCAGACCGGCACGGTCACCGCCGGGATCAGCGCGGCGCGGAAGCTGCCCAGGAACAGCCAGATCACGATAAGCACCAGCGCGATGGCTTCGCCCAGCGTCCAGTACACGCGATCGACGGCGGCTTCGATGAACGTCGTGTTGTCGAAGGCCACGAAGATGTGCGTGCCATCCGGCAGGCTGGGGCCGATCTCCTCGGCCATCGCGCGCACCGCGCGCGCAACGTCCAGGCTGTTGGCGGTGGACGTCTTGACGATGCCCAGGCCGATGTTGGGCTCGCCGTTGCTGCGGAAGTAGGCGCGGCGCTCCGCGGTGGCAAGTTCCACGCGCGCGACGTCGCCCAGGCGCACCACGTAGCCGGCATCGCCGCGCGTGAGCGGAATCTGCGCGAAATCCTGCGGCTGGCGATAGCTGCGCTCCACGCGCAGGGTGAAGTCGCGTGTCTCGGATTCGATGCGGCCCGCGGGCAGCTCGACGTTCTCCGCGCGCAGCGCGCCCTCGACGTCGTTGGCGGTGATGCCGCGCGCGGCCATTGCGTCGCGGTCCAGCCAGATGCGCATGGCGTAGCGCTGCTGGCCACCGATGCGCACCTGCGCCACGCCGTCCACCGAGCTGAGCCGGTCGACCACGTAGCGGTCGGCGTAGTCGGTCAGCTGCAGCGTGTCCATCTTCGTGCTGGACATGTTGAGCCAGAGGATGGGATCGGCATCGCTCTCGACCTTCTCCACCTCGGCCGGATCGGCTTCCTCGGGCAGGCGGTCGGCCACGCGCGCCACCGCGCTGCGCACGTCGTTGGCCGCGGCCTCGATGTCGCGCTGCAGGGTGAATTCGATGCTGATCGCCGAGCGCCCGTTGACGCTGCGCGACTCGATCGACTCGATGCCCTCGATGCCGGCCAGCGAGTCCTCCAGCACTTGGGTGACGCGGGTTTCGACCACGCCGGCGGAGGCGCCGGGATAGGTCACGTCGACGGAGACGATGGGCGGATCGATCGCCGGCAGCTCGCGCAGGGTGAGCCGGGTGAAGGCCATGAAGCCGAGCACGATGAGCAGCAGGCTCATCACCGTGGCGAGCACGGGCCGGCGGATGGAGACTTCGGACAGCCCCATGGCTCAGGCGCCCTGTGCCGGCTTCGCGGCCGCCGCGGCGTCCTCGATCTTCTGCCCCGGGCGCAGCTTGCCGGTGCCGTCGACGACGATGCGGTCGCCCGGCTTCAGGCCTTCCAGCACTTCGACCTGCCCGCCCGCGCGCGTGCCGAGCTTCACGTCGACGCGCTCGGCGACGCCCTGCGGCGTGACGCGGTAGACGAAGGAATCGGTGCCGGCCTGCACCACCGCGATCTCCGGCGCCAGCAGCGCCTGGCGCTCGGGGCGGCGCACGCGCACCTGTACCAGCATGCCGGGCTTGAGCGCGCGGTCGGTATTGGCGAACTGGCCGCGCACGGTGACAGCGCGGGTGGCCGCGTCGACGCGCGCGTCGATCGTCGCCACCGTGCCCTCGAAGCTGCGACCGGCGTATGCGGCCGCCGTGCCCTCGATGGCCTGCCCCGCCGCGACCTGCGCCAGCTGGGTCTCCGGCATCGGGAAGTCGACGTAGACCTGCGAGAGATCGTCGAGCGTGGTGATCACCGTGCCGGGCGAGACCAGCGAGCCGGGGCTCACCTGCCGCAGGCCGAGCACGCCGGCGAAGGGCGCGCGGATCACCCGGTCGGCGAGCTGCGCGCGCACCTGCGCGACGCGGGCGCGGGCGGCGTCGCGCGTGGCGCGTTGTGCATCCAGCTGCGCACGCGCGACGAGCTGCTGCTCGGCGAGCCCCGCTAGGCGCCGGTACTGGCGGTCGGCCTCGGTGGCGCTGGCGGCGGCCTCGTCGAGCGCCGCCTGCTCGGCCTGGCCGCTGAGCGTGACCAGCGGCGCGCCGGCGCGCACGCTCTGCCCACTGTCGAAATGCACCGCCTGCACCTTCTCGCCCACGCTGGCGGTGACCGTCACCGACTCGCGCGCGTGGACGGTGCCGAGCGCCTGCAGCGTGTCGGCGAAGGGCTGCATGCGCACGACCTGCGTGGCGACGACGGCCGGCCGGTCGCCACCGCCTCCGGGGCCGCCGGGGCCGGCACCGGCGTCGTCGCGGTTGCAGGCGGCCAGCAGGCAGGTGATCAGGCAGGCGGCGACGAAGCGTCGACTCGGCATCGGCAAGGGGCTGTGCGGGGGACCCGCGATTCTAGCCAGCCCACCGGTGAGTCCCCGTGTCGATGGTCCTGCTTCGGCGGACGGGGATGCACCTCACTGTTGCGCAGGCGTCGTCAACCGGCGGTCGGCGAGCTATATGCGCAACGAAAAACGCCGGCGCAGGGGCCGGCGTTCTTCACTGTCCGCGGGCGCGGATCAGGCGCCCGGCCACTGCCCCAGCGCGGCGAGGCCGTTGTCGCGGGCACGCGCGAACACGGTTTCCTGCGCGCCGGCGTAGTTGCCCTGCAGGTCCTGCGACCACAGCTTCAGCGCGGCCGACTGCATGGCGCGGCCATAGGAGAACGACAGCGGCCACGGGTGCGGGCCGGCCTTGTTCATCGCGTCGAGGTGCGCGGTGGCGTCCTCGTCCGACTGGCCGCCCGACAGGAACACGATGCCCGGCAGCGTGGCCGGCACGGTCGACTTCAGGCAGCGCAGCGTGGCCGCCGCCACTTCCTCGCGCGAGGCCTTCTCGGCCGACTGCGTGCCGTGGATGACCATCGAGGCCTTCAGGATCGTGCCTTCCAGCATCACGTTCTGCTCGTACAGCGAACCGAACAGCGAACGCAGCACGACTTCGGTGACCTCGTAGCACATGTCGATGTCGTGGCCGCCGTCCATGATCACTTCCGGCTCGACCATCGGCACCAGGCCCTGCTCCTGGCAGAGCGCGGCATAGCGGGCCAGCGCATGGCTGTTGGCCTCGATCGCGGTGCCGGTGGGGATGTCCTCGCCGATGTTGATCACCGCGCGCCACTTGGCGAAGCGGGCGCCGAGCCTGTAGTACTCCTCGAGGCGCGCGCGCAGGCCGTCGAGGCCTTCGGTCACGACCTCGCCCGGGAAGCCGGCCAGCGGCTGCGGGCCCTTGTCGACCTTGATGCCGGGGATGATGCCGTTGTCGGCCATGATCTTCGCGAACGGCACGCCGTCCTTGGTGGACTGGCGGATGGTCTCGTCGAACAGGATCGCGCCCGAGATGTACTGGCCGAGGTTCGGCGCCGTGAGCAGCAGCTCGCGGTAGGCGCGGCGGTTCTCCTCGGTGTTCTCGATGCCCACGCCGGCGAAACGCTTGGCGATGGTGGCGGTGGACTCGTCGATCGCGATGATGCCCTTGCCCGGGGCGACCATCGCCTGGGCGGTCTCGGCAAGCTGTTCGATGCTCATGGGGTCCTTGGAGGCTGCGGCGGGAGACCGGGCATTATAGCCGCGTGCCTCCGCGCATCGTTGCGGAACAGGCACTTAC
>CAZNRZ010000098.1:6754-8816 GCA_964575535.1 uncultured Lysobacter sp.
GTGGCGCCGTGCTGCTGCATGATCTCACCGCTGGTGAAGATGATGCGGTCGCCTTCTTCCAGCAGCCCGCGCTCGAACAGCACCTTGGCGGCGGCGCGCGCGGCGAGGCCGGCGGTCATGCCGCCGCTGTCGAAGGGCAGCGCGGTGACGTCGCGCATCAGCGCCATGCGGCGGCGCGCGGCATCGTCGCCCGAGAGCGCGATGATCTGCGCCGGCGCACGGAAGCGCGACAGGAAGCGCGGCGTGCCGCCCGATTCGGTGATCGTGACGATGGAACGCACGCCGATGTGTTCGGACAGGAACATCGCGGCCATGGCGATGGCCTGGTCGGCGCGGTCGAGGTTGCGCGGCGCCGCTTCGAAGTCGGTGTCGTGCGCGAACTGGCGCTCGGCGCCGAGGCAGACGCGCGCCATCGCCTCGACGGCCTTCAGCGGGTATTTGCCAGCCGCGGTTTCCTGCGAAAGCATCACCGCGTCGGTGCCGTCGATGACGGAGTTCGCGACGTCCAGCACTTCCGCGCGCGTGGGGATGGGGCTGTCGACCATCGACTGCAGCATCTGCGTCGCGGTGATGACGACGCGGTTGGCGTCCAGCGCCTCGCGGATGATCTTCTTCTGCAGGCCGGGCAGTTCGGCATCGCCGATCTCCACGCCCAGATCGCCGCGCGCCACCATCACCACGTCGGAGGCCTCGACGATCTCGCGCAGGTTCTCGATGGCCTCGGCCCGCTCGATCTTCGACACCAGCGCGGCATCGCTGCCCGCCGCGCGCGCGATGCGCCGCGCGTCGTGCATGTCCTGCGCGTTGCGGCAGAAGGACACGGCGATGAAGTCGACGCCGATCTTCGCGGCGATGCCGATCAGCTCCTCGTCCTTGGGCGTGAGCGCGCCCAGCGACAGCCCGCCGCCCTGCTTGTTCAGGCCCTTGCGGTTGGAAAGCACGCCGTCGTTGAGCACGGTGCAGCGGATGCGTTCGCCGTCCACGGCATCGACCTGCAGCTGCATCATCCCGTCGTCGAGCAGCAGCACGTCGCCGGCGACGACATCGCCCGGCAGGCCGAGATAACTGACGCCGACCTCGCGCTCGTTGCCCTTCGCCGCGTCCGCGCGCGCGACCAGGTCGAAGCGCCCGCCCTGCTTGAGTTCGACGCGATCGTTCTCGAAGGTTTCGATGCGGATCTTCGGGCCCGGCAGGTCGGCGAGGATGCCGACTTCGCGGCCGACGCGACGCGCCGCTTCGCGCAGCGCCTCCGCGCGCGCCACCTGCGCCGAGGGATCGCCATGCGAGAAGTTCAGGCGCACGCAGTCCACGCCCGCTTCGAGCAGCGCGTCGAGCACGCCCGGCGCGTCGGTGGCGGGGCCCAGCGTGGCGAGGATCTTCGTACGGCGCGTGGCGTGGCTCATGCAGTGGCGACTCCCTGTGGAGGCGGGAAACCTAGCACGCACTCCGCGCCGTGCGCGTGGCAGGCACGCGCCATGCAGCCGCCTGCGGCGGCTTCAGGCGAACAGCGGCGGCAGTGCGCCGGGTGTGTCGACCAGGCACGCCGCGCCGGCACGCTGCAGCTCATCGGCCGAGCCGAAGCCCCAGAGCACGCCGATGCCGGGCATGCGGTGGTGCACCGCGCCCTCCATGTCCATGCGGCGGTCGCCGATCATGCGGCAGTCGCGGGCGTCGACGCCGAGCCGAGTCAGCGCTTCGGCGATCAGCTCGGGCTTGTGGCTGAGACGGCCGTCCTCGGTCGCACCGATGACGTCCTCGAAGGCCGCGCCGAACGGCAGGTTGTCGACGATCCGGCGCGCATAGCACTCGACCTTCGCGGTGACCACTGCCAGCCGATGGCCCGCCCCCTGCAGCGCCAGGATCGCCTCCGGCATGCCCGGAAAGACCTCGTACTCCGCCCATCCCTGCGCGCCGTAACGCTCACGGTAGTGCAGCAGCGCTAGCTCGACGCGCGCGGCATCATCCAGCCGCGTGGCGAAGCTCGTGCGCAGCGGCGGGCCGATCCAACCCAGCAGCGTCGCCCGGTCGGGCACCGGCTCGCCCAGGCGCTCGAAGGCATGCG
>CAZNRZ010000099.1:0-8634 GCA_964575535.1 uncultured Lysobacter sp.
GCGCCCTTGATGTCGAAGTAGCGGATCTCGCGGAAGTTGAACAGGCGCTCGTAGTAGTCCGACCACGTCTGCATGTTCCCCTGGAACACGTTGTGCGTGAGGTGGTCGATGAAGGTCAGGCCGAAGCCGGCGGGATTGCGCTCGACGCCGTCGAAGAACGCGTACTCGCCGTACGGGTCGCTGCCGTCCTCGATGAGATAGAGCATGCAGTCGCCGATGCCCTTGATGGCCGGTGCGTTCACCACCCCGGTCTCCGGCTTGAAGTCGGCCTTCGCGCCGCCGTTGCCGAGCACGTGCGCGAGCACTTCGTCGGCAGGCTTCCTGAAGCGGATCGCGAAGCCCGAGGCGGAGGGGCCGTGCTGGGCGGCGAAGTCCGACGCGAACGAATCGGGCTGCTCGTTGAGCAGGAAGTTGATGCCGCCCTGGCGGAACAGCGTGATCGCGCGCTCGCGGTGCCTGGCCACCGCGGTGAAGCCGAGGCGCTCGAGGTAGTCGCGCATCGTCGCGCCCTGGCCTTCGGGGGCGGCGAATTCGACGAACTCGAAGCCGTTGATCCCCATCGGGTTCTCGAAGGTGGTGACCTGCATGCCGAGGTTGGGCTGGGCGCTCATGGGGGCTCTCGCGAAAGACGGGGAAGGCGCGCCGGGCTTGCGGCGCATCGCCGAGGCTTTATAGTTTCAGATGAAACTACTTGCAAGGCGCGCCGCAGCATGGCCATCGATCCGCAGGCGTCCCCGTCGCTCGACCTCGAGCACTTCCTGCCCTATCGCCTCTCGGTGCTGAGCAACCGCGTCAGCGGCGCGATCGCGCGGGTGTATTCGGAGCGCTTCGGGCTCGGGGTGACCGAATGGCGGGTGATGGCCGTGCTGGGCCGCTATCCCGAGCTGTCGGCCGGCGAAGTCGCGCAGCGCACGGCGATGGACAAGGTGGCGGTGAGCCGCGCGGTCGCCGGGCTGGTCGAGGCCGGCCGCGTCGAGCGCGAGACGCATGGCGACGACCGCCGCCGCTCGGTGCTGCGCCTGACCGCCGAGGGGCGCGCGATCCACGACGCGGTCGCGCCGCTCGCGCTGGCGTTCGAGCGCCGCCTGCTCGATGGCATGGCGCAGGACGAACGCGACGTGCTGTTCCGCCTGCTCGACCGGCTGGACGAACTGGAGCTGCAGGCCGAGGCGGACCTCGCCGGCGGCTGACGCGAACGCCGGGCCGAACCGGCCGACATTGCCGCGGGCACAAAAAAAGAAGGCGGCCCGGAGGCCGCCTTCTTCGCATCGCGATCCGACGCGTTTACTTCACGCCATGCATCAGGCGCTGGATCAGCGGCGCGATCAGGAACAGCAGCACGCCCGGGATCACCAGGGCCCAGAAGCCGAAGGTGTAGCCGGACAGCGCCGACTCCGCCGTCATGCCGCCCTCGCCGCTCACGTAGCCGGCGAAGATGCCCGAGAGGTTGTTGCCGATCGCGGTGGACAGGAACCAGCCGCCCATGCCGAGGCCGACCAGGCGCATCGGCGCGAGCTTGGTCACCATCGACAGGCCGATCGGCGACAGGCAGAGCTCGCCGATGGACTGGATCACGTAGACCGCGAACAGCGTCCAGAACGGGATCATCCCGGCGCCGTCGACCATGCTGCCCAGCGCGACCATCAGCAGCAGGAAGGCCAGGCTGTTGAAGATCAGGCCCAGGCCGAACTTGCGGGGGATCGACGGATTGGCGCGGCCCAGGCGCACCCACAGCCAGGCCAGGATCGGCGCGAACACGATGATCGCCACCGAGTTCACGCTCTGGAACCAGGCCACCGGCCAGGTCCAGTCGCCGAAGGTGCGGTCGACGATCTTGTCGGCGAGGAAGGTGAAGGAGCTGCCCGCCTGCTCGAAGAACATCCAGAACAGGATGTTGAACGCGAAGATGATGAACATCGCGATCACCTTGTCCCGCGCGACCGCTCCGTTGCGTATGCCCTCGACGATCAGCATCACCGCCAGGCCCACGAACAGGGCCGACAGGATCCACTGCAGCGTGTCGGCGCCGACGCTGAGCAGGAAGTAGATCAGCGGGATCGCGAGCACGCCGCCGACGGCGGTCATCCACACCCGGCCCATGCCCTCGCCGCCCGCCGGCGGCAGGCCGATGCCCTTGAGCTGACCGCGGCCCATGTAGAACCAGACCAGGCTGATCAGCATGCCGATGCCGGAGGCGATGAAGACCACCTTGTAGGCGGGCGCGCCGTCGGTGCCGAAGACCTGCTCGGCCAGCCAGCCCGTCAGCACCGGGGCGATGAGCGCACCGGCGTTGATGCCCATGTAGAAGATCGTGAAGCCCGAGTCGCGGCGCTCGTCGGTGGCGCCGTAGAGCTTGCCCACCATGGTCGAGATGTTCGGCTTGAACAGCCCGTTGCCGACGACGATCGTGGCCAGGCCGAACTTGAAGATGGCCTCGTCCGGCATCGAGATCATGAACAGGCCGGCGGCCATGAATATGGCGCCGAGCAGGATCGAGCGCTGGTAGCCGATCACCTTGTCGGCGATGTAGCCGCCGAAGATCGCCGTCGCGTAGACGAGCGCGAGGTAGGCACCGTAGATGAAGCCGGCCGGCTGCTCGCCGGACGGATCGCCGCCGTGGAACTGCGCGACGATGTACAGCACCAGCGCCCAGCGGATGCCGTAGAACGCGAAGCGCTCCCAGAACTCCGACATGAAGAGCATCCAGAGCGGTTTCGGATGCCCGAGGATCTGGTTGAACTCGGGTACGGGCTGCTGTGGCCCGGTAGGTGCTGCGGCTCCGCTCATGCGGTGTCCCCTGTGAATACGAAGAATTGCCCCCGCGCGGAGGCGCGGGACCGGGGAGGTTTACCGGCGGCAGCGACGGCCGTCAAACAGTCGTCGATGTTGCGACGCAGCAACCGCGCACGGCGCGTCGGCTGAACAGGGCTGCGCCATCAACGCGATGTGCGACAACGCGGGTGCGCAAGGCGCCGTCGCCGCGGTAGATGCGTGCGTCTATGCGGTGCTGTCCGGCGCTTCCATGCCGATCCGCGTCCTCACCTCGAACAGCTCCGGGAAGAACGTCAGCTCCAGCGCCTGCTTGAGGAAGCCCACGCCCGACGAGCCGCCGGTGCCGCGCTTGAAGCCGATGATGCGCATCACCGTGCGCATGTGGCGGAAGCGCCAGAGCTGGAACTGGGTTTCCAGATCGACCAGGTCCTCGCAGAGCTGGTAGGCGGCCCAGTGCGTGGACGGATCCTCGTAGATGAGCTCGAACACCGGCAGCAGCGCGGGATCGGAAATGTGCGGCGCCGACCAGTCGCGCGAAAGGTGCGCCGCCGGCACCGCATGGCCGTGGCGGGCGAGGTAGCGCAGCGCCTCGTCGTAGAGGGCGGGCGCATGCAGCGCCTGCTCCAGCACCGCCTGCCCGGCCGGATCATGTGCGAACACCTTGAGCATCCCCGCGTTCTTGTTGCCCAGCAGGAACTCGATGGTGCGGTACTGCAGCGACTGGAAGCCCGACGAGGGCCCGAGGATGTCGCGGAACTTCATGTAGTCGGCCGGGGTGAGCGTCTCCAGCACGCTCCACATCCCGGTGAGCTGGGTGAGGATGGCCTTGCAGCGCGCGAGCACCTTCTGGCAGGCGCCCACGTCGTCTTCGCAGAGGAAGCGCACCGCCGCGCGCAGCTCATGGATCATCAGCTTCATCCACAGCTCGCTGACCTGGTGCTGGGCGATGAACAGCAGCTCGTCGTGCTGCGGCGGGTTCGACAGCGGGTGCTGGGCGGACAGGAGCTGGTCGAGGTGCAGGTAGCCGCCGTAGGACAGCTGGCCGGAGAAGTCGGTATGGACGCCGCTTTCGAGCGGGCGCTGGTTGTTCTCGACGCTCATGGCGGGTCCTGGCAGGCGGGCGTGAAGGGTAGCCCAGGCGACCGGCGTCACGCTTTCGCAACATCTCCGGCGCACACTTCCGGCCGCTTCGCGTAGCCGCCGTGACGGCCCGCGAGTGCGCGGCCCGGACGGCCGCGGCCGACGCAGGGGCAGGCGCCCCGAAGATTCCGGAAGACGCCCGGGACGGCGCGACCGGTCATCACACTGGGGAGACAGCATGGAACGGTTCTCGAGGCGGCTTGCCGCGTCCGGCCTGGCGGCGCTGCTCGCGCTCGCGGGCACGGCGCAGGCGCAGGTGGTGATCAGCCAGGTCTACGGCGGCGGCGGCAACAGCGGCGCGACGTACCGCAGCGATTTCATCGAACTCCACAACAACGGCGCCGCGCCCGTCGACCTGACCGGGTGGACGCTGCAGTACGGCTCGTCGGGTGGCAGCACCTGGGGCGGGCGCACCGCGCTGAGCGGCAGCATCGCGCCGGGCGCGTACTACCTCGTCAAGCAGGCCGACGGCAGCGGCGGCACGGTCGATCTGCCTGCGCCGGACGCGACCGGCACGATCGCCATGAGCGGCAGCGCCGGCAAGGTCGCGCTGGTCTCCAACTCGACCGCGCTTGCAGGTGCGTGCCCCACGGGCGGGGCGATCGTCGACTTCGTCGGCTTCGGCGCCGCGAACTGCGCCGAGGGCGCGCCGACGCCGGCGCTGTCCAACACCACCGCCGCGATCCGCGGCGAGGCCGGCTGCACCGACACCGCCAGCAACGCGGCCGACTTCGCCATCGCCGCGCCGGCGCCACGAAATTCCGCCAGCCCCGCGCACCTCTGCGGCGGCAGCGCACGCACGCTGCTGTCCGTGGCCGACGCCTCCGCGCCCGAGGGCCAGGCCGGCACGCGCGCGCTGCTGTTCACCGTCTCGCTCACGCAGCCGGCGGGCGCCGATGGCGTGGCGCTGCGCTGGTCCACCGCGGACGCCAGCGCGACGGCGGGCGACGACTACGCCGCGGTGGCCGCAGGCGAGGCCCTGATCCCCGCGGGCGCCGACCGCATCGAGCTCGCCGTGCAGATCGCCGGCGACACCGTCGGCGAGGACGACGAAACCTTCGTGCTGACGATCGACAGCGCCAGCGGCGCCGAGATCGCCGACGGCGTCGCCACCGGCACGATCCTCAACGACGACTTCCCGATCGTCCCCATCGCGCAGATCCAGGGCGCGGGCGAGCGCTCGCCGCTCACGGGACGCGTGGTCGCCACCCGCGGCGTAGTGACGGGGCGCAAGTCCAACGGCTTCTTCATCCAGAGCCGCGACGTCGATGCCGACCCCGACCCCGCCACCTCCGAAGGCCTGTTCGTCTTCATGCGCGCGATGCCGGCGTCCGTGCAGCCGGGCCGCTGGCTGATCGTGCGCGGCACCGTGCTCGAATTCGTGCCCTCCGAGGATCCCGGCCAGGCGCCGCTCACCGAGCTCGGCGGCACGGTCACCGTGGCCGAGGTCGACGAGGCCGTGTATCCGCTGCCCGCGCCGGTCGCGCTCACCACAGCCTTCCCTTCGCCCACCGGCGGGCTCGACCAGCTCGAGCGCGTCGAAGGCATGCGCGTCACCGTGCCCGACTTCGTGGTCACCGCGCCCACCGACGGCTTCACCGACGAGCGCAATGCCACGGGCAGCAGCAACGGCATCTTCCACGGCACCGTCGCCGGCCTGCCGCGCCCGTTCCGCGAGCCCGGCATCCAGGCGCCCGACGCGCCGCCGGCCGGCAGCATCCCGCCGATCCCGCGGTGGGACTTCAATCCCGAGCTGATCACCGTCGACAGCGACGCGATCGGCGGCGAACGCCTCGACGTGTCCACCGGCGCGCGCATCGCGAACCTCACCGGCCCGCTGGACTACGGCTTCCGCCGCTACACGCTGCTGCCGGATGCGTCGCTGCCGCTGCAGGTCGCGCCGGGCATGGCGCCGCGCGCGGCGCACGAGCCTGCCGCGGATGCGATCACCGTCGCCGGCTACAACCTCGAGCGCTTCTTCGATGACGTCAACAACGGCGCGGCCGACGACGCCACGCTGACCCCCGACGCCTACGCGCGCCGGCTCGGCAAGGCGTCGCTCGCCATCCGCGACTACCTGCACACGCCGGACATCGTCGGCCTGGTCGAGATCGAGAGCCAGAAGGTGGTGGACGACCTCGCCGCACGGCTCAACGCCGACGCGGTCGCCGCAGGCGATGCGGATCCCCGTTACGTCGGCTACCTGCACGAAGGCAACGACCCGGGCGGCATCGATGTCGCGCTGCTGGTGAAGACCGCCGACACCGGCGACGGCATGCCGCGCGTGCAGGTGCGCCGGGTGCTGCAGATCGGCAAGGACACGACCTGGACCCAGCCCGACGGCAACACGGCGATCCTCAACGATCGCCCGCCGCTGCTGCTCGACGCGGTGGTGCACTACGCCGACGGCCGCAGCTTCGCGCTCAACGTCGTCGTCGTGCACCAGCGTTCGCTCAACGGCGCGGAAGACGTCGGCGCCGGCGGCGAGCGCGTGCGCGCCAAGCGCCAGCGCCAGGCCGAGTTCCTCGCCGGCTTCCTCGACGGGCTGCAGAAGCAGTCCGACGACGCCCGCATCGTGGTGCTCGGCGACTTCAACGCCTTCGAGTTCAACGACGGCCTCGCGCACGCCATGGGCACCGTCACCGGCCAGCCCGCGCCCGACGCCGAAACCGCGGTGGCCGGCGACGGCGACGACTACGTCGAGCGCGACCTGGTCAACCTCGGCCTGCTGCAGCCGCAGGCCGAGCGCTACTCCTTCGTCTTCGGCGGCAACGCGCAGACGCTCGACCACGTGCTGGTCAGCGAGGACCTGGTGGTGGCGACGCGCGATCTCGCGCTCGACCACGCGCGCATCAATGCGGACTTCCCGGAAGTGAACCGTTCCGACGCGGCCTCGCCCTCGCGCCTGGCCGACCACGATCCGATGCTCACCGTCATCGTGCCGCGGCGCATCGCCGACCTCGCGGTCGGCGCGTCGGCTGCCGCGCAGGCACATACCGGCGACAGGCTGCGCTTCGATGTCGCGCTGACGAACGACGGCCCGGAACAGGCCGATCGCCCGGCCATCGCTTTCGATCTGGATGCCGACGTGGCGGCCACGGTCGACGCGCCCGCCGGCTGGGAATGCGGCCGCGACGACGCGCCCGCGGGCGCCACCCGCCTGCTCTGCCGCGCGCAGGTGCTGGCCGACGGCGCCGTGGCCAAGTTCCAGGTGCATGCCCCCGCGACCGCGGCGCTGTTCGGCCGCACGGTGTCGCTGGTCACCGCGGTGACCGCGCAGTCCTGGGACCGCAATGCCGCCAACGACGCCGCGAGCGCCAGCACCACGGTGGTCTCGGACGCCGACCTCGCCGTCGCGCTGCAGGGCCCGGGCAAGCAGCTGCGTCGCGGCATGGTCGGCCGCTACGAGGCGCGCGTGGCCAACCTCGGGCCGGATCTCGCGGTCGCGCCGGAACTGGTGCTCTGGGGCGACGCACCGGCCGCGAACGTGGCCATCGACGCGCCGGCCGGCTGGGACTGCGAAGTCGCCACCGCGGCGGGCGGCTTCCACGCGCTGTGCGCGGCGGTCGACCTGGCCGCCGCTGCGGACGCGCCGTTCGCCGTGCACGTCGTCGGTCCGCAGCGGGCGGGCGAGCCGCGCTTCACGGTGTACGCGCGGGTGGACACGCGCAGCACCGACGCGGTGGCGGCGAACGACATGGCGAAGTGGGCGCTGATCCTGACCGGCCCGCCGCGCTGAGGCACGGCGGGAGGGCGCGTCCGACGCCCGACCAGCGCTCCATCCTGCGAAAGGCGCGGCCCCGTCCGCGCCTTTCGCGCATCCGCGTGCCGCAGCGCGCCATGCCGCTTAACGACCCCGCCGGTAGAATCGCGGTCTTTCCGCAGCACCGGTGCCCTCCCCGATGACGCTCGCCGCGAGTTTCGAGATCGAGTACCTGCAGTACCTTGGCCCCGACGGCACGCCCGTCGCCGAGATCCCCGAGGCCTTCCGCGACGCGTCCGCGTTGCTTCCGCTGTTCAAGCAGATGCTCTACGTGCGCACGTTCGACGCGAAGGCGATCGCGCTGCAGCGCACCGGCAAGCTCGGCACCTATGCGGCCTGCCTCGGCCACGAGGCCACGCACGTCGGTATCGGCGCCTCGATGCGGCCCGAGGACTGCTTCGCCCCCAGCTATCGCGAATACGGCGCGCAGTTCATGCGCGGCGTGCGTCCGCGCGACGTGCTGATGTACTGGGGCGGCGACGAGCGCGGCAACGATTTCCAGGAAGCCCGCCACGACTATCCGTGGTGCGTGCCGATCTCCACGCAGTGCCTGATGGCCTCCGGCGCCGCGCTCGCGTTCAAGCTGCGCAAGGAGCCGCGCGTGGCGGTGGCCTGCTGCGGCGATGGCGGCTCGTCGAAGACCGACTTCTACGCCGGCCTCAACGCCGCCGGTGCGTTCACCTCGCCGCTCGTGCTGTGCGTGATCAACAACGGCTGGGCGATCAGCGTGCCGCGCGGCGCGCAGACCGGCGCCAAGACGCTCGCGCAGAAGGGCCTCGCCGGCGGCCTGTACTGCCTGCAGGTGGACGGCAACGACCTGATCGCCGTGCTCGAGGCCATGCGCCGCGCGACCGAGCGGGCCCGCAGCGGCCAGGGCGGCAGCGTCATCGAGTTCATGACCTACCGCCTGCACGACCACACCACCGCCGACGACGCGCGCCGCTACCGCGACGAGGCCG
>CAZNRZ010000100.1:0-8532 GCA_964575535.1 uncultured Lysobacter sp.
TCTCCAGGAACTTCTCCATGTAGACCATGTCGTTGCCGAACGCGGCCTTGGCTTCCTGCTTGGTGGTCTGGATCGCCGACACGAGCGCGGCTTCGGTGTGCACCACGCGCATGCCGCGCCCGCCGCCGCCGCCCGCGGCCTTGACGATGACCGGATAGCCGATCTCCTTCGCGATGCGCACGTTCTCGGCCGCATCGTCGCCGAGCGGGCCGCCGCTGCCGGGCACGCAGGGCACGCCCGCGGCCTTCATCGCGCGGATGGCTTCGACCTTGTCGCCCATCAGGCGGATGGTGTCGGCCTTCGGGCCGATGAAGACGAAGCCGGACTGCTCCACGCGCTCGGCGAAGTCCGCGTTCTCGCTGAGGAAGCCGTAGCCGGGGTGGATCGCCTGCGCGTCGGTCACCTCGGCGGCGGCGATGATCTGCGCCATGTTGAGGTAGCTCTGCGCGGAGGGCGCCGGGCCGATGCAGACGGATTCGTCGGCCATCGCCACGTGCTTGAGGTTGCGGTCGACGGTGGAATGCACGGCCACCGTGCGGATGCCGAGCGCGTGGCAGGCGCGCAGGATGCGCAGCGCGATCTCGCCGCGGTTGGCGATGACGACTTTATCGAGCATGGGTCAGGTCCATGGGTCTTGGAGGTCCGTCCCGGCGGCTCCCCGCCGCGGGACGGCTTCGCGCGGCGCGGGCCGCGCGCGGGCTCACCCGATGACGAAGAGAGGCTGATCGAACTCGATCGGCTGGCCGTTCTCGACCAGCACCGCGAGCACGGTGCCGGAGACGTCGGCCTCGATCGGGTTGAACATCTTCATGGCCTCGATGATCGCCAGCGTCTCGCCGGCCTTCACAGACTGGCCGACGCTCACGAACGCGGGCTTGTCCGGGCTGGGCGAGGCGTAGAAGGTGCCGACCATCGGCGCGCGCATGACGTGGCCGTCGGGCAGCTCGCCGCCGGCCTTCGCGCTGCCGCCCGTCGCGGCATCGGTCGGGCCCTGCATCGGCATAGCACGCGGCGGCGGCATGGGCGCCTGCTGCATCGGATGCGGCGCGTAGGCGATCTCGACCGGGCGCGAGGTGGTGCGCGCCAGGCGAACGGTTTCCTCGCCCTCCTTGATCTCGATCTCCGAGAGGTTGCTCGCCTCGAGCAGGTCGATCAGCTTCTTGATTTTCCGCAGGTCCATGTCGGGCCTCGTGGTGGGATTTCGTCGGGAACGCCGCGCGGCGCGCGGCGCGGGTCAGGAGCGGTTGGCCTGCGCGGCGGCGCGGCGGTCGAGCCAGATCAGCGCGGCGTCCATCGCGAAGCGGTAGCTGTCGGCGCCGAAGCCGGCGATCACGCCCATGGCGAGGTCGCTGAAATAGCTCTGCCGGCGGAAGGGCTCGCGCGCATGCGGATTCGACAGGTGCACTTCGATGAAGGGCAGGTCGGCCGCGGCGATGGCGTCGCGCAGGGCCACGCTGGTGTGCGTGAAGCCGGCGGGGTTGATCAGGATGAAGGCGGTGCCGTCACTGCGCGCGGCGTGCAGGCGGTCGATCAGCTCGTGCTCGGCGTTGGACTGCAGCGACTCGAGCGTATGCCCGTGCGATTCGGCGTCCATGCGCAGTGCGCGGTCGATCGCGGCCAGCGAGGTGGTGCCGTAGACGGCGGGCTCGCGCTCGCCCAGCAGGTTGAGGTTGGGGCCGTGCAGGACCAGCAGTTTCGCCATGGCAGCCTCGTCCCGCGGACATCGGAGGCGGGAGTCTGCGCCTACGCGTAAAAGGTGTCCAGACGTTCGCTACCGTATCGCCGACGTTGGGCGAAATTCAATCGCCTGTTCGAACGGCTGCGGGAACACTGGCGACGCGCGCGGCCCAGGCGTCCAGATCGTGCTGCTCCAGCGGGCCGACCCATTGCTCGACGATGCGCCCGTCGCCGTCCACCAGCACGCTGTAGGGCAGCACGCCGCGCGGATTGCCGAGCCGCACGCCGGCGTCGGCGGTGCCCGGCACGTCGACCAGGCTGGGGTAGCCGATGCGGTGGCGGGCAAGGAAGTCGCGCACCGCGGCGGCGTCGTCCAGTGCGATGCCGATCACCTGTACGCCGTTCGCGCCCTGTTGGCGGGAGAAGCCATCCAGCAGCGGCATTTCCTTGATGCAGGGACCACACCAGGTGGCCCAGACGTTGATCAGGGCCGGGCGGGCGTCGACCAGCCCCGCGAGTTGCGTCGGCCGGCCCTGCGGATCGGGGAGGGTGAGCGACGGCAGGCGGTCGCCCTCGCGCGCCACCGGCGCCGTCGGTGCCTGCCCGTCCTTCGGCTGCTTGAGCATGTGCTGCACCGGCCCGGTGCGGGCGAGCCAGCCCTGGTCGACGCGCAGGCTGGCCGCGACGCCCAGCGCGCCGGCCAGCGCGGCCGCGATGACGACGTAGCGCGTCCTCATCGCGCCGCCTCGCGCAGGGCCTCGCGCACCAGCGCGGGCGTGAGCACGGTGGGCAGCACGCGCGGCTCGCCGCTGCGCGGGTAGACGACGTAGAGCGGCACGCCCACCGCGCCGTGCGACTGCAGGAAGGCCGTGATCGCCGGATCCACGTCGGTCCAGTCGCCCTTCATGTAGACGGCGTCGGCGCCGGCGAGTGCATCGCGGAAGTCCGAACCGCCCAGCACCGTCTTCTCGTTGGCCTTGCAGGTGACGCACCAGTCGGCGGTCATGTTGACGAACACCACGCGCCCGCCGGCGCGCAGCGCGGCCAGACGCTCGGCGGAGTACGCGACATGCGAGGCGTCGCCCGCGGCGGCGGCGCGCGTGGCGGCCGCCTGCGGGCGCGGCAGGCCGTGGATGGCCTGTGCCGAGGCGACCAGCGCGGCCGCCGACAGCAGCAGCGCCGGCAGGCTCCACAGGCGGCGCCGGTGCTGGCTGCGACTCCAGGCCCAGGCGGCGAAGGCGATCGCGACCGCGGCCACCAGCGCCCAGGCGATGGCATCGGCGCCACGCTGGCGGCCGAGCACCCACAGCAGCCAGGCGGCGGTGAGATACAGCGGGAAGGCCAGTGCCTGCCGCAGCGTTTCCATCCACGCGCCGGGGCGCGGCAGCCGCGCCGCGAGCGCCGGGACCAGGCCGATCACCACGAATGGCAGGGCGAGGCCGAGGCCGAGCATCGCGAATACCGCCAGTGCGAGTGCCGGCGGCGCGAGGAACGCCCATGCCAGCGCGGCGCCCATGAACGGCGCGGTGCAGGGCGTGGCCACCACCACGGCGAGCACGCCGGTGAAGAAGTCGCCGGCCAGCCCGCCGCGCGTGGCCAGCGAATGGCCGGCGCCGACCCAGCGCCCGCCCAAATGCCACAGGCCCGACAGGTTCAGGCCCAGCGCGAACATCACCATCGCCAGCGCAGCCACGACCACCGGCTGCTGCAGCTGGAAGCCCCAGCCCAGCGCCAGCCCCGCCTCGCGCAGCCCCAGCGCGGCGGCGCCCAGCGCCAGGAAGCTCACCATGACGCCCGCGGTATAGCCCAGCGCATGCCGGCGCGCGGCGGCCGGCGTGCCGCTTTCGGCCAGCGACAGCGCCTTGAGCGACAGCACCGGCAGCACGCAGGGCATCAGGTTGAGTACGAGACCGCCGAGCAGCGCGAGCAGCAGCGCGGACCAGGCGCCGGCAGCCGCGACGGCGCGTGGGGCCGCGGCGGGTGATGCGCCGCCGGGCGTCGTCGCGGCATTCGCCTGTCCGCTCGACTGCGCGAGGGCCGGGTCCGCGGCGGCCGGCGCGGTGACGCCACCGGTCGCAACATCCGCGGCGGCCGAGCCATCGGTTGCCCCGCCGCCGCCCGGCACCGGCTCCAGCGCCGCGCCCACGGGCTCGCCCTTCACCACGCCCCGCGGCAGCGCCACGTCCACCGTGCGCGTCATCGGCGGATAGCAGATGCCGTCGGTCTGGCAGCCCTGCAGGGTGGCGACCAGCCGCACGGTGGCGGCATCGGGCGACGTGCGGATCACCGGCACCGGCACGTCGACCTGGTCGAAATACACGCGTACCTGGCCGAAGTATTCGTCGCGATAGGGCTTAGCCGGCGGCCAGCGCGGCGCGCCCAGCGAGAAGCCCTTCGCGCGGGCGCCGGTGTCGAGCTTCAGCGACGTGCGGTCGCGGTAGAGGTAGTAGCCCCGCGCGGGCGTGAAACGCAGCAGGATGGTGTTGCCGTCGCCGGCGATGGCCTCGAAGCCGAAGGCCTGCTCGGCGGGCAGCGGCAATGCCTCGGCGCCGGCCGGCGCGCCGAACAGGCCCGGGGCCGCGCCCCCGGCGGTGCGCGCGAACGGGTCGGGCGCGGGATTCGCCGTGGCCAGAACCACCGGCACCTTGCGGGTCTGCGGCGGATAGCAGACGCCCACGTCCGCGCAGCCCTGGAACTTCACGGTCAGTACGGTGCGCGCGCCGCGCGGGCTGCCCGGCAGCAGCGCGACCAGCTCCTCGCGATAGGTCTCGACCGGGCCGAAGAATTCGTCCGTATAGGCCTTGCCCTTCGGCAGGCGCAGCGCGCCGGCGTCGAAACCGGCGTCGGCCTGCACGGACGTGCGGTGGCGATAGAGGTAGTAGCCCTCGGCGATCTTCCAGCGCAGCTCGATGCCATCGCCGGTGGCACGCGTGGTCAGCGCGAAGGCCTCGTCGACGGGCAGCAGGTCCTCGACGCCCGCGGCCCGCGCCGGCATCAGGGTGGCAAGCAGGGACAGCGCGCAGGCGGCGAGCACCGCCCGCAGGCGCGTGAAGCGGGAACGATCAGGCATCGGCACGGCTCTGGGCGGTCACCCAGTCGAGATAGGCGGGGAGCCCGCCGCGGGCTTCGACCGCGAGCAGCTCGGGCAGTTCATACGGATGCAGCGCGCGCACCGCGTCGATCACGGCATCGAGGCGATCGGCGGCCGTCTTGATCAGCAGCAGCACCTCGTCGGCGTGCTCGATACGCCCGTTCCACATATAGGTCGAGCGCATCCCGGGCAGCTGCTGCGCGCAGGCGGCCAGGCGCGCCTCGACCAGCGCTTCGGCGATGCGCCCGGCCACCGCGGCATCGGGACAACTGCAATGGACGACGATCGCGGACATCCCGCGATTCTACCGGCGGGCGACGGTGCGCCGGCCGGCACGGCGTGTCCTGCGGGTGGGGACACCGCCGGGCTCTGGCGGGTCGCCGGCATCGCCAACGCGCGAAATGCGGTCGGGCGACGCCTGCGCGGCGCGGGCTCGCCGCGCCCGCGCCTGCACGCGAACGGCGCTGCGCCCGCTAGTTGAGCTGGCACGTCGCGGGCTTGGCGGACGCGAAGAGCCCGGCGGTCGCCCACTCCGGATGGTCGACGAAGGGATTGCGGTTGCCCTGGAACTGCGCGACCACCTCGTGGCGGTCGCGCTCGAGCGCGTCGGGCGGATCGGCGCGATGCCAGGCCAGCAGCGTCGACAGCAGGCCCATGTAGGCCGGCGAGGCGGAGGTGATGACGATCTTCGAGCGGTCGTCGGTGAGTTCCAGGTCCGGCTCGCCCTGGCCGCGCGCGTCGCGCCCGCCCTCGTAGCGCATGGCCATGTAGAGCACGGCGCGGGCGATGTCGCCGCGGCGTCGGCCCCAGGTCTGGAACGTGCCGCCGTTGCCGTCCGGCCCCTTCACCCAGTTCGAGTTGCCCGGGAACAGGCCGCTGCCGCCGCCGGCACCCGCGTTCGCCTCCGTGGCGCGCTCGCCGCAGCCCGCCGACGCGGTGCAGTCGGCATAGGGCTTGTTGCCACGGTCGGCGTTGTAGGTGGTGTCGGAGAGATAGAGCATGTGCAGGTCGGTATAGGGCGCGTGCGGCAGGCCGAGATCGCCCGTGGCGCTGCCGAAGCCCAGCGAGTTCGGCCAGGTGTGCTCGCGGTTGTAGGTGATGCCGGTGCCGGTGCCCGCGCGCTCGCTGCCCTTGAGGTAGCTGCGGTTGCGGTAGACGTCGAGGACGCGGTTGGCCGATGCGGGGTCCTCGTCGGCGAGCTCGAGCACCGACCACGTGTTGGTCGTGCCGCCGCTGTACGGATAAACGGTGTGGTCGCGGATCGTGGCGTGGATCGAGCAGCGCAGCTGGCTGGCGCTGGACGTGTTGACCTTCGACCAGTAGCCCGTCGCCGCGGTGGCGACGGTGAAGCCCGCCGTCGTGCTGGATGTCGGCCGCGCCCCGCCGGCATCGGTGATGCCCGAGGCGTTGACGGTGAGCGTGCAGGTCTCGCCGCCGCGCAGGACGGTCGTCTTCGACAGCGCGAAGCTCGTGCCGGTCGACGCATGCGACAGCGCCACCGCGCCGGACTGGCTGCACTGCAGCGCGAACGCGCCGGCGGCCGCGGTCACGGGCTCGCTGAAGGTGACGGCGAGATTGCTGGCGCCCGCGACGTTGGTGGCGCCGTTCGCCGGCGTCGTGGACGTGACCTGCGGCGGGGTGTTGGGCGCGCCGAAGGTCTGCCCGCGGTTGCAGGTGCCGAAGGTGTGGCCGGCCGACGCCTTCCAGGCGAAATTCGAGTACGCCGTGCCCGTGCCGCCCAGCTGCAGCGAGGTCCCGGCGGCGGTGCTGCCCGATTCGGCCACCGGCAGGTTCTGGCTGGCGCGTCCCGCCGCGGGGCCGCCCGAGCCGGTGATCGCGCCCTCGTAGCTGAGGAACTGCACCAGCTGCCCGCTGCCATTGACCAGCGCGATGCCGTCGTTCGCACCGTTCTGGATCCCGTTCGACGGATAGCTCACCACCGCGATGCGCACCTGCGCCCCGCAGGTCACCAGGCTGCCGGCCGGCACCGCGTCGTTGTCGTAGACCACCGCGGCCGAAGGCGTGGCGCCGTTGTAGAGATGGACGCGGTAGCCGCTCAGGCTCTCGCCGGCGGTGGCCACGATCTCGATGCGCTCGCCGACATCGCCCGAGGCGGTGGCGTCGTCGTAGTGGATCTCGTTGATGAAGACCGCCGCGGGCGAGGCGAACGGGATGGCGAACGCCATCAGGGCAAGGCGGGCGGCTGCGCGCATCGACGGCTCCGGGGGAAGGACTGCGCGATGCTAGCGCCGCCGCTTGACGCGCAGACATCAGCCCGACAGGCGGTGGCCGGGGGCCCGCCGATCTGCGTTTCACATGAAGAAGGCAGCGCTCACGGAAGCGCCCGTCGCCCGCGCGAGCGGCCGGTGCGCAATTCGGCCATCTGCTCCATCAGCTCGACCAGCGGCGCACGGCTGCGCGCGGGCAGGCTGCGGAAGGCCGTGAGCAGGCGCATCTCGAAGGCATCGTCCACCAGCGCGCCCTCGACCGCGGCCACCATGTCCAGCGCGTCCTCCTGCGACAACGCCATGCGGCCGCGGCCGGTGGCCAGCCACTCGAACTGCACGCCGGTGACGGTGGCGACGCGCCGCAGGTTGGACATGCTGGGCGACTTGCCCTCCACGGCCTCCCAGTGGCTCACCGCGCTGCGCTGCACCCCTACGGCACTGGCCAGGGCAGACTGCGAGAGCCCGGCATGGCGGCGGGCGAGGCGGATTCGCTGCTGTGCATTCATGGCGGGATGTGACGCTGAAGGGCAGGTCATACAGGCCCGATACCGGAAGTATCCACGATACCGATACCTGCGTCACCTTGTGCGGATGCGGTGGCGGAAATGGCCGGAAAGGCAGTAATTCAAGCGTCGGAACCGATAAAGTGAACAGTACGCTACCGTTTTTCACCCGCGAGGCCATGGCCGGTGTCTAGGCAGCGTGACGTGGCACGCCCACAATCGCCCCACGTCGACAGGGTCGTCGATGGACATGGGGTCGGGTTTCGGGAGAGGCGCGCAGGACTGCGCAAGCCTGGATAGCCATCTCCTCTACCAGGGGGCGCGTCTCTTCGGGACGCGCCCTTCTTTTTGTCTGCGCGCCGGTGCCGGATTTTTTCCGTGAACGCCCCTTGAAAGCCGTGGCGCGCAACCCATATCCCGCTGCGTCCGCAATGCGGGCGGCGGTCGCCCGGGCTTTGGCACTCACCGCAAGCGACTGCTAAAATCTCCCGTCTTTTGCTGCAATTTCAACAACTTAATCTGCCTGGAGGTTCGTGCATGAACATCAAGCCGCTCTACGACCGCGTGGTCATCAAGCGCATGGAAGAAGAAAAGGTCTCGGCCGGCGGGATCGTGATCCCCGACTCGGCCACCGAGAAGCCGATCAAGGGTGAAGTCGTCGCCGTCGGCGAGGGCAAGGCCTTCGACAACGGCAACGTGCGCGCGCCCAAGGTCCAGGTCGGCGACAAGGTGCTCTTCGGCAAGTACAGCGGCACGGAAGTGAAGCTGGACGGCACCGAGTACCTGGTGGTGAAGGAAGACGACATCTTCGCGATCCTCGGCTGATCGCGTCCTTCCTTCGATACACGCATTCCCTTCTGAACTCTTCTTTTTGAGGTAACTGCAATGGCAGCCAAGGAAATCCGCTTCGGCGAAGACGCGCGCACCAAGATGCTGCGCGGCGTGAACGTGCTCGCGAATGCCGTCAAGGCCACGCTCGGCCCGAAGGGCCGCAACGTCGTGCTCGAGAAGAGCTTCGGCGCCCCGACGATCA
>CAZNRZ010000101.1:0-8454 GCA_964575535.1 uncultured Lysobacter sp.
CCAATCACGAATCACGGTCCCAAGGAACACGAATGCGCTGGTTCGAAATCGCCCTGGTCGCCCTGACCCTGTTCACCGGCCTCGTCTGGCTGGTCGACAAGTTCGTCCTGTCCAGGCGCCGCGCGGCGCGCGACGGGCTGCTCGACGACGCCAGCGATCCGGTGATCGTCGACTACTCGAAGTCGTTCTTCCCGGTGCTCGCCATCGTTCTGATCCTGCGCAGCTTCGTGGCCGAGCCGTTCCGCATTCCATCCAATTCGATGATGCCTACGCTGCTCACCGGCGATTTCATCCTCGTCAACAAGTTCGCCTACGGGCTGCGGCTGCCGGTCAGCAACGCCAAGTTCGTCGACATCGGCGAGCCGGCGCGCGGTGACGTGGTCGTCTTCAAGCCGCCGCACCATCCGGAGCAGGACTGGATCAAGCGCGTGATCGGCCTGCCGGGGGACGTGGTCGGCTACCGCGACAACCAGGTGCTGCTGAATGGCCAGCCGTTGGCCTACGAGGCGCTGGGGAGCTACGAGGGCGTCGGCAATGGCGCCGAGATGACCGGCGCCGAGGACCTCCGCGAGGCGCTACCGGGCCGTCCGCACCGGGTGCTCGAGCGCAGCGCCTCCTACCAGCGCGACCCGGGCGAAGGCGAGTGGGTCGTGCCCGAAGGCCACTACTTCGTGATGGGCGACAACCGCGACAACAGCGAGGACAGCCGGTACTGGGGCCTGCTGCCGGAAACCAACCTGCGCGGCAAGGCGTTTCTCATCTGGCTGAACTGCGAAGGCTGGTTCTGCCGGGGCGCGTTCGACACCTCGCGCATCGGCGAGCGAATCGAGTGATACCGTAGGCCGAGACCCCTGGGGAGGACAGTCGTGAAGCGCACTCAACGAGGCATGACCCTGATCGGGTTCGTCATGGTGCTGGCGGTGGCCGGCGTGTTCATCTACATGGGGATGAAACTCATCCCGATGTATTCCGAGTACTACGCGGTCAAGCAGGCGATGGAGGGCCTGGCGAAGGAGGGCGCCGGCGCCTACGACGCCGCCAAGGTGAAGGATTTCTTCTTCCGTCGCCTGGACATGAGCTACAGCGAGAACGTGAAGCCGCAGGACGTGAAGCTGCTCCGCAAGGACTCCGGCTGGATGATGACGGTCGACTACGAAGTCCGTCGTCCGCTGATCGCGAACATCGACGTCGTGGGGCATTTCACGGCCGAGAAGGAACTCAAGCGCGTTGGCGAGTGATCCGATCGGACATCGCTTCGCACGGCCGGAGTTGCTCGCGCAGGCGCTGCAACACCGCAGCGCCGGCGCGCCACACAACGAGCGCCTGGAATTCCTCGGCGACGCGCTCGTCGACCTGATCGTCGCCGAGGCGCTGTACGCGCGCTGGCCGCAGGTCGACGAGGGCGCATTGACCCGCGCACGCGCCGAGCTGGTGCGCGAATCGGCGCTGGCCACTATCGCCCGTACACTGGACCTCGGGTCGCGCCTGACGCTCGGCCCCGGAGAGATGAAATCCGGCGGCCACCGGCGTGATTCGATCCTGGCCGATGCGCTCGAAGCCATCGTCGCCGCCATCCATCTCGATGCCGGCTTCGACGCCTGCCGGGCCGCGGTGCTGCCCTGGTTCGAGCCGGCGATGGCCGCGTTGCCGCCGCCCAACAAGGTCGGAAAGGACGCCAAGACCCGCCTGCAGGAATGGCTGCAGGGACGGCAGCGCCCGCTGCCGGTCTACGCGTTGCTGGCAGAAGAGGGAGAAGAGCATGCGCGCAGCTTCCGCGTCAGCTGCTCGCTCGTGCAGCCGGAGCTGGTGACGCAGGGCGAAGGAGCATCGCGCCGCGCGGCCGAACAGGCCGCCGCCGAAGCGGCACTGGCGCAGATCGAGACGCTGCGTCGCTGAGTCGACGGGATCACGCAGGTCCGCGGCTTACAATGCCGGGATGGAAAACACGCCCTATCGCGCCGGCCACGTGGCCGTCATCGGCCGCCCGAATGTCGGCAAGTCGACGCTGGTGAACGCGCTGGTGGGCGCGAAGATCAGCATCACCTCGAACCGCCCGCAGACCACCCGCCACCGCATGCTCGGCATCGCCACGTTCCCGGCCGGGCAGCTGGTGCTGGTCGACACGCCCGGCATCCACCGCGAGCAGAAGCGCGCGATGAACCGCATGATGAATCGCGCCGCGCGCGGCGCGCTCGAAGGCGTCGACGCGGCGCTGCTCGTCGTGCAGGCCGGACGTTGGGACGACGAGGACGGCCTGGCGTACGACACGCTGCGCTCGGCAGGAATGCCGGTGGTGCTGGTGGTCAATCAGGTCGATCGCCAGAAGGACAAGACCGCGCTGCTGCCCTATCTCGCGAAGGTCAGCCAGGGGCGCGAGTTCGCCGGCGTGCATCCCGTGTCCGCGCTCAAGCGCATCGGACTCGAGGATCTGGTCAGGACCGTGCTCGCGCTGCTTCCTGCGCAGGATGCGCTGTACGGCGAGGACGAGATCACCGATCGCAGCCAGCGCTTCCTTGCCGGCGAGATGGTGCGCGAGCAGCTGATGCGCCAGCTCGGCGACGAGCTGCCCTATGCGACGACGGTGGAGATCGAGCGCTTCGAGGTCGATGGCGCGCTGTTCCGCATCGGCGCGGTGATCTGGGTCGAGCGCTCGGGCCAGAAGGGCATCGTGATCGGGAAGAGCGGCGAGCGCCTGCGCGAGATCGGTACGCGCGCGCGCCAGCAGATGGAGAAGCTGTTCGATGCCAAGGTCTTTCTCGAGACCTGGGTGCGCGTGCGCGAGGGCTGGTCGGACGACGAAGCGGCGCTGAAGGCGTTCGGGTACGAGTAGCCGAACGGAGTTTCGCGGAGGCGCTTCCGGTGTCATCGGCTCCGGCCGACGGTTTCGATCCACGTAGCGAACCCCGAACCCCCGGATCCCGGCCGATGCGCTACACCGCCGAAAACGCCTTCGTCCTGCATACGCGCCCCTGGCGCGAGACCAGCCTGATGGTCGAGGCGCTGACGGCACGACACGGGCGGATCGGCCTGGTCGCTCGTGGCGTGCTCGGGCCGCGACGCCAGCTGCTGCGCGCCGCGCTGCAGCCGCTGCAATGGATCCGCTTCGACGCGGTGCAGAAGGGCGAGATGGCCACGCTGTCCAACGCGGAAGCGGCCGACGCCGCGCCGCGCCTGACCGGCGACGCCGCGCTCGCGGCCTTCTACCTCAACGAACTCACCTTGCGCCTAGCCCCCCGCCAGGATCCGCAGCCGGACCTGTTCGCCGCCTATGCACGTGCGCGGGAGCGTCTGCGCGCCGGTGAGCCGCTGTCGTGGATGCTGCGCCGCTACGAGCGTGACCTGCTGGCGGCGCTCGGTCTCGGTTTCGACTGGCAGCTCGATGGCGACGGCCGTCGCATCGATCCCGCCGCGCGCTATCGCCTCGACCCGGAGCACGGCGCGCGTCGCCTGCTCGTCGACCGCGGCGTGGCCGGGCGCAGCGACGCGCCGGCCGGCCGCGCACTGCTCGCGCTTGCGAGCGACGAAGCGCCGCCGGCCGAAGACCTCGGCGCGTTGCGACGCGCGATGCGCCGGGTACTGGAACATCATCTCGGCCCGCGTGGGCTCACGTCCTGGCAGATGCTTGGCGAACTCGCGCGCGTGGCGGGGAGTCAGCCGCCGTCCACCGGCGCCTGAGCGAGCGTCTCCGCCGCCACCGCGTCGAAGGCGGGCCATTCGCCCGCATCCGTCGACAGCGTGGCCGCGGCGTCGCACAGGCGGGCAGCGCCGACGAAACCGCAACTCGCCCGTAGCCGGTGCAGCACCGGACGCACCGTATCGTGGCTCCCTTCGCGCATCGCCGCACCGATCGCCGCGCGCATCGAGCGCAGCTCCACCACGAACATCCTGCGCAGCGCGTCCAGGTGTCCGCGGTCGCCCAGCAATGCCTCGAGGGCGCCAGCGTCGTCCCACAGCGGGGCCTCCGGTGCGCCCGCCTGCATCCGCACCGGTGGCGCGCTCAGCCCGAGCGCGATGCGCGCCGACGCGAGTATTTCGGGCACGGACAACGGCTTCACCAGCACTTCGAGGAAACCCGCGGTAAGCAGGCGCTCGTGTTCGCCGGCATCGCGCGACGCCGTGTGCGCGATCGCCGGCACGCGCAGCCCGCCGGCCCGCAGCGTGACCAGCAGCGCATCGCCGCGACCGTCGGGCAGGTTCGCATCGAAGACGAGCAGCGAATGGTCGCCCGCACGCGCGAGGGCGCGCGCGCGGCTGCAGGTGGGTGCGACGTCCACGCGCGCGGGCAGGCGTTCGAGCGCGGCCTGCAGGAAGGATGCGCTGACCGGGTCGTCCTCGACCAGCAGCACCCGGGGCGTGGAATCCGTCATCGGCCGTTGCCGTCCTGTCGCTATGCTCCCGCGGATGCCGCCGATCTTACGCGCGATTCTCGCGATGCTGCTCGCCGCCGCGTTCGCGCAGGCGGGCGATGCGCACGCGCGAACGGCGACCGCGCGCATCGACCGCGTCGACTCGCCGGTCGCCCGCCTCGATGACGTGCGCCTGCGCCTGCACTGGCCCGACGGCGCGGCTTCCGGCCAGCTGCGCCTGCAGGCACGCGAGCTGCGCGCCCCCGATCTCGGCTACCGGTTCGAGCGCATCGACTGGCACTGCACGCTGCGTCGCGCGGGCTGGAGCGAGTGGCGCTGCAGCGGGCCGTTGCGCACGCCGCGGGGCACGATGGATTTCGAGGTCGAACTGCGCGAGAGCGGCCTCGACGCCGCGCTGAGCCGTGGCCGCAGCCGCATCGACATCAGCCGCCGCGCCGATGCACCCGATCTCACCCGCATCGATCTCGCCGCCATCCCGCTGGCATGGACGCGCGCGCTGCTCGCGCAGGCGTGGCCGGAGGCGCAGCTCAAGGGCGGCGAAGGCGACGCGCAGCTCCGCGTGACCACGCAGGACGACGGCCTGCGGATCGCCGGCCCGCTGCGCCTGCGCGGCGTCTCCCTGGATACACCCGACGGGCGCATCGCCGCCGAAGGCCTCGGCGCCGCGCTGGATCTGGACATGCAGCTCGGCACGACGGATCGCGTCCACCTGTCGGGCCGCATCGAGGGTGGCGAGGCGCTGTTCGGCGCCGCGTATCTCGCATTGCAGGAGCGGCGCGTCGACATCGCGCTGCAGGCCGAGCAGCGCGGCGCCTGCTGCTGGCGCCTGCCGCATTTCGAGTGGCGCGACGGCGCGGGCCTGCGCGCGTCGGGCGCTCTTGCATTCGGCCCCGACGCCGCGCTGCGCGACCTGGATGTGCATGCATCCAGCGCGGACGTGTCAGGCCTGCGCGACGCCTACCTCAGCGGCTGGTTGGGTGCCGCCGGGCTGGGGGATCTCGCGATGCGCGGGGCGCTGGATGCGCGGCTGGCCATGCGCGGAGGCCTGCTCGATTCGATCGACGCGCGTCTCGACGACGTGCACGTGAGCGATCCACGCGGGCGCTTCGCGTTCGCGGGCGTCGACGGCGACGTGCGCTATTCCGCGGGTGCGGCGGTCGCGGGCGAGCTGCGGGTCGCAGGCGGCAGCGTCTACGGCCTGGACTTCGGCCCGGCGCGCATCCCCATGCGCAGCGCCGCGGGCGAGCTCGCGCTGGCATCGGCGGTCGACGTGCCGATGCTGGGCGGCCGCCTCGCGTTCGACCATCTCTCGATCCGCCCGGCATCCGCCGGCGAGCTCGCGCAAATGGCCTTCGGCATGACGCTTGATCGCCTCGACGTCGCGCAGTTCACCCGCGCGCTGGGCTGGCCGGCGTTCACCGGCGAGCTCAGCGGGCGCATCCCCGCCGCGCGCTTCCGCAACGACATGCTCGTATTCGACGGCGGCCTGTCGATGCAGATTTTCGGCGGCCGCGTCGATGTGTCGGCGCTTTCGATGGAGCGCCCGTTCGGCGTCGCGCCCACGCTCAGCACCGACATCGTCATCGACGACCTCGATCTCGAATCGCTCACCGGCGTGCTCGGCTTCGGTTCCATCACCGGCACGCTCGACGGCCGCATCGCCGGCCTGCGCCTGGTCGACTGGCAGCCCACCGCCTTCGACGCCAGCCTGCGCACCGATCGCAAACGCGGCGTGCGCCAGCGCATCAGCCAGCGCGCGGTGCAGGACCTGTCCAGCGTCGGCGACGCCTCGTTCGTCTCCAGCCTGCAGTCGCAGCTCATCGGGCTCTTCGACGATTTCGGCTACTCGCGCATCGGCATCGACTGCCGGCTCGCCGACGGCGTATGCGACATGGGCGGGCTCGCACCGCGTGGCGACGACGCCTTCCTGATCGTGGCGGGCTCGGGCATCCCGCGCCTGACGGTGGTCGGGATCAACCGGCGTGTCGACTGGCCCACGCTGGTCGAGCGCCTCGTCGCGGTGAGCCGCGGCGACACGCAGGCCGTGGTCGACTGACCCCGTCAGTATTTCGTTACGCTTCACGAACCGTTCGGCACGATCGCCGCCACCGACAGGAGACCGCCCATGCGCCGCTGGATCGCGCTTCCCCTCGCCGCCGTCGCACTCACGGCCTGTGTGACCATCAACGTCTATTTCCCCGCGGCCGAAGCGCGCGAGGCCGCGCGCGAGTTCGTCGAGAAGGTGATCAGCGAGGACGGGGCGCAGGCGCCCGCCGGCACGCCCGGCGGAATGGCCGCCGCACCCGCGCCGCTGGCCGAACGCGTCGTGGCGTCGCTGGCGCGCGTTGACGTCGCCGCACTGCTGGGCATCGGCGCCGCCCATGCGCAGGGCCAGCCGGACATCAACATCAAGACGCCGGCGATCCAGGCCATCCAGGCGCGCATGTCGCAGCGCTTCGATGCGCAGCTGCGCGCCGGCTTCGATGCCGGCGCACTGGGCTTCACCGGCGACGGCCTCGTGGTGGTGCGCGATGCCGCGCAGCTGCCGCTCAAGGACCGCGTGGCCGTGAATCAGGCCGTGGCGGACGACAACCGCGACCGCAAGGCCGTCTACCGCGAGATCGCGGTGGCGAACGGCCACCCCGAATGGGAGCCGCGCATCCGCGAGGTCTTCGCGCAGCAGTGGATCGCCAGCGCGCGTGGCGGCTGGTGGTACCAGTCGGGCGGGGCGTGGAAGCAGAAGTGATGTGATTCGGGATTCGTGATTGGTGGAAGCGGTGGCGCGGCGGTCTGTTCCTGAACGGGCGTCCGCCGCGCTCATACCCGTAAAATGCAACCTCGCACGAGCCCGCGCATGCGGGCTCGTCGCTTTTGCGAATCACCAATCACGAATCACTACCCCGATGGCCCGTCTCGACCTCACTCCGTTCCCCGTCGACATCACCGACCTCACCCACGACGGCCGCGGTGTCGCGCGCCTGCCGGACGGCAAGGCGGTCTTCGTCGCCGGCGCGCTGCCGGGCGAGAAGGTGGTGGCCGTGCGCACCGGCAGGCACCGCAGCTTCGACGAAGCGCGCGCGGTGGAGATCGTCGAGGCCGCGCCCGAGCGCGTGGACGCGCGCTGCGGGCATTTCGGTACATGCGGCGGCTGCGCGCTGCAGCACTACGACGAATCCAGGCAGATCCTCGCCAAGCAGCGCGTGCTGATGGAGAACCTGGAGCGCATCGGCCACGTCACCCCGCAGCAGATGTTGCCGCCGCTGGCCGACGCCGCCTGGGGCTATCGACGCAAGGGCCGGCTGTCCGTGCGCCGCGTCGAGAAGAAGGGCAGGACGCTGGTGGGCTTCCGCGAGGCCGATCCCCGCTTCGTCGCCGACATCAGCGAATGCCACACGGTGATTCCCGCGATCGGCACGAAGATCGCGGCGATCTCCGCGCTCGTCGACTCGATGGACACGCGCCGGGAGATTCCGCAGATCGAGTTCATCGCCGGCGACGACGCGATCGCGCTGACCTTCCGCCACCTCGCTCCGCTTACCGATGGCGACCGCGCGCGGCTCGCCGGCTTCGCGCGCGAGCACGGCTTCGCGATCTACCTGCAGCCCGGCGGCCTCGACAGCGTGCATCCGCTGGAGCCGGACGAGCCGAAGCTCGCGTTCCGCCTTCCGGCATGGGACGTCGAGCTGAAGTTCCGCCCGCTCGACTTCATCCAGGTCAACGCCGGGCTCAACCAGCGGATGATCCAGACCACGCTGGACCTGCTCGAGCCGCAGCGGGACGAGCGCGTGCTCGACCTGTTCGCCGGGCTCGGCAATTTCACCCTGCCGATCGCGCGTTTCGCTCGCGAAGTCGTCGGCGTGGAGGGCGACGCAGGGCTCGTACGCCGCGCGCGCGAGAACATCGCGCACAACGGCTTCGGCAACGTCGAGTTCCATGCGGCCGATCTGGCGAAGGACCTGTCGCAGGAACCATGGATGCGCGAGTCCTTCGACAAGCTGCTGCTCGATCCGCCGCGTTCGGGGGCGGATTTCGTGCTGCAGCACCTGCCGCTGAAGCAGTTCAGGCGCATCGTCTACGTGAGCTGCCA
>CAZNRZ010000102.1:0-6782 GCA_964575535.1 uncultured Lysobacter sp.
GCGACGTCGGCATGCTCGAAGTTGTAGGTGCTCTGCTCGACCTCGTTCTGGTGGTAGACGTCGCGGTAGGTCACCGGCGTGCCGTCCGGGCCGATCGTCCACACCAGGTCGAACACGTTGTCGACGTTCTGCAGGTACATGCACAGGCGCTCGAGGCCGTAGGTGATCTCGCCGAGCACCGGGCGGCATTCCAGGCCGCCGGCCTGCTGGAAGTAGGTGAACTGCGTCACCTCCATGCCGTTGAGCCAGACCTCCCAGCCCAGGCCCCAGGCGCCGAGCGTCGGCGATTCCCAGTTGTCCTCGACCAGGCGCAGGTCGTGCACCTGCGGGTCCACCCCGAGCGCCTTCAACGAGTCGAAGTAGAGTTCGACGATGTTCGGCGGCGAGGGCTTCATCACCACCTGGTACTGGTAGTAGCGCTGCAGGCGGTTCGGGTTCTCGCCGTAGCGGCCGTCGGTGGGGCGGCGACACGGTTGGACGTAGGCGGCGTTCCACGGCTCGGGGCCAAGCGCGCGCAGGAAGGTCGCCGGATGGAACGTGCCGGCGCCGACCTCGAGGTCGAGCGGCTGGATGAGCACGCAGCCCTGCTCGCCCCAGAAGGCGTTGAGGCGCTGGATGAGTTGCTGGAACGTGGGGGCCGGCATGCTGCGTTCCGTGTGGGCGCGCGGAAAGCCGGCTAGTATAGCCACGCGTTTTTCCACCCTTTTTCCGGCCGTCAGCCGGGCGATCGCGACGATTCCCATCGCGGAATCGGCGACCCGCCGGCGACCGGCCGGCACCGCCGATCGCACCTGGTCCAGCGAGCCGTGACCCAGCCCTTCCTCATCCTCGAAACCGGCCAGCCGGTCGCCTCGATGCGCCGCCACGGCGGCTTTCCGCACTGGATCCGCGTCGCTGCCGGCCTGTCGCGCGACGAGGCAGTGGTGGTCGACGTCGAGCACGGCGCGCCGCTGCCCTCGCGGGAGGGCTTCGCCGGCGTGATCGTCACCGGCTCGGGCGCGATGGTCACCGACCGCCTCGCCTGGAGCGAGGCCACCGCCGACTGGCTGCGCGAGGCCGCGCATGCAGGCCTGCCACTGCTGGGCATCTGCTACGGCCACCAGCTCATCGCACATGCGCTGGGTGGCGAGGTCGGCTGGCATCCGGACGGCCGCGAGATGGGTACGGTGGAGATCGAGCGCCTCGCGCCGTCGAACGACGACCCGCTGTTCGCCGGCCTGCCCGAGCGCTTCGCGGCGCAGGCCACGCACCTGCAGTCGGTGCTGCGCATCCCCGAGGGCGCGACGCTGCTGGCGCGCTCCGACCACGATCCGGTGCATGCCTTCCGCTGGGGCGACGCGGTCTGGGGCCTGCAGTTCCATCCCGAATTCAGCGCCACGCACATGCAGGGCTACGTGCGCGCGCGACGCATCGCGATGCAGCGCGAAGGCCTGTGCCCGGACACCGCCCGTCGCGGCGTGCGCGCGACGCCGCATGCGCGGCGCGTGCTGCAGCGCTTCGTGCGGCACGTGCGCGCGGCGTCGGCCGACGCCTCTTCTTCCTGACCCGCGGCCATGGCCGAACCGAGGACATCGATGGATCGCATCAAGCGCGTGCCGGCCAGTGCCGGCGCCGAGTGGCTGATCGGCGGCTTCCGCCTGCTGCGCCGCGCGCCCCTGGGCCTGGGCCTGCTCGGCGCGATCTTCGGCGCGCTGGGGCTGATCGCCAACCTCGCGGTGCAGAACAACGCGATCACACTCGCGATGCTGCTGCAGCTGGTCATCATCCTGGTCGGCCCGCTGCTGCTGGCGGGGCTGATCTTCGCCGCGCGCGAGGTCGACGAGGGCCGTCCCGCCCTGCCGGGGCACCTGCTGCGCGGCCTGCAGGACGGCAAGGCGCCGCGCCTGCTGGCCACGCTGCTGCCGCAGATCATCGCGATGGTGATCTGCCTGGTGCTGCTGTTCCTGATGATCGGCCCGACCCAGCTGGAAGCCCTCTCGGCCGCCATGCAGGAAGTGCAGGGCCAGGCGCGACCGGACCCGTCGGTATTCGACGGGCTCCCCGTCGGCCGCATGTTCCTGTGGCTGCTGATGGTGCTGGCGATCGGCATCGTCGCCGGCTTCTTCAACTTCACCGCCATCCCGGCGATGCTGTTCGACGACCGGCGTGCCGTCGACGCCATGCTGCAGAGCTTCCGCGCCTGCCTGCGCAACCTGCCCGCGCTGATGGTGTTCTTCGTGCTGCTGGTGATCGCGGCGGTGGCACTGAACTTCGGCGTGATCCTCATCGCTGCGCTGGTGGGCGCGCTGCTCGGCCCGGCGGCGATGCAGGTCGTGCTGCAGCTGCTGATGATGGGCGTGCTGATGCCGGTGGTCACCGGCGCGATGTACACGGCCTGGAAGCAGCTCCACGGCGGCCCGCAGGCGGACGCGCCGGCCGCGATGCCCGGGCACCTCGAGGCCTGATCCTCAGGCCGTGCGGCGCGGCGCCACCCAGCGCGCCGCGATAATTCCGGCTTCGTACAGAAGGCACATCGGGATCGCCAGCATCAGCTGGCTGACCACGTCCGGCGGCGTGATGATCGCCGCGATGACGAAGATGCCCACCACCGCGTAGCCGCGTCCCTCGCGCAACTGCGCGGGGGTCACCCAGCCCAGCAGCACCAGGATCACCAGCGCCACGGGCAGCTCGAAGCTGGCGCCGAAGGCCAGGAAGATCACCAGCACGAAGTCGAGATAGGCGTTGATGTCGGTCATCATCGCCACGCCCTCGGGTGTGACCTTGGCGAGGAAGCCGAACACCGACGGCAGCACCAGGAAATACGCGAAGGCGCAGCCGATGTAGAACAGGCTCACCGCGGTGACGAGCAGGGGCAGCGCGAGACGCTTCTCGTTGCGGTACAGCGCCGGCGCGACGAAGGCCCAGGCCTGGTAGAGCAGCCACGGCATGGCTGCCATCAGCGCGACGACGAAGGCCAGCTTGACCGGCGCGAAGAAGGGCGAGGCCACCTCCACCGCGATCAACTGGCCGCCCTTGGGCAGCTTGTCGAGCAGCGGCTGCGCGAGCCAGGCATACAGGCGATGCGCGAAGGGCAGCAGGCCGACGAAAACGATCAGTAGCCCGGCGACGGCGCGCAGCAGCCGCGCGCGCAGTTCGATGAGGTGATCGAGCAGGCGCGGGGCGGCGTCCTGCGGGGGCAGCGGGGCGTCAGCCGACATCGCGGGGGCGTTCGGCGGACGGCTCGATGGCCGGCGGCGGCGCGGGCGCGGCCGTCGCTGCAGCGGACGTGTGGAACGACGCGGCCACGTCGGCATCGGCGTCGTGCACGTCGCGCGGGCGCGCAGCGTCGGCAGGCGCGCCGGCGGACCGATCGGCGGAGAGCGATGCGACATCCGCGTCGGCCGGGTTCGTGTCGAACGACGGCGTGTCCTGCAACCCGGCCGGGCGCGTCATCTGCGACTCCACCTCGCGCAGCTGCGCGCGCAGGCGCTCGCCGCCCTGCTGCAGTTCGGCCTGCGCCTCGCGCAGTTCGTCGCGTGTGCGCTGGATGCTGCGGCGCATCTCCTCGTCGGCCAGCTCGGTCTCCAGCTCGGACCTCACCGCATACCACTGCGCGCGCGCGCGCCGCACCCACAGGCCGGCGAAGCGCGCCGCCTTGGGCAGGCGTTCGGGGCCGAGCACCAGCAGCGCCACCACCGCGATGACGAGCAGCTCGGAAAAACCGATGTCGAACATGGCGCCGCGCGGGCGCTCAGCGACGGTCGCGGTCGACGTCGCTGGTGTCGCGGCTCGCCGTCGTGTCCGCGTCGTCGCGGCGCTCGTCGCGCAGCTGCGCGTTCGATCCGTCGTCGCGGATGCCGTCCTTGAAGCCCTTCACCGCTTCGCCGACGTCACGGCCGACGTTCTTCAGGCGCTTGGTGCCGAACACCAGCACCACGATGACCAGCACGACCAGCCAATGCCAGAGACTGAACCCGCCCATGGGGCCGCCTGCACGAGAAATGGGGAGGCCCGCAGGATACCGCAGCCCCGCAGGCGCCGATTACGGCAGCGGTTCGGCCTTCACCGGGGCGTCGGCATCCTCGAACGTCGCCGCCGGTTGCGGCGCGGGCGCGGCGTCGACTGCCGCGGGTGCGGCGGTTGCAGCCGCTGCCGGCGCGACAGCCACGGCCGGTGCGCCGCCGCGTTCGATGCGTGCGCTGGCGCTGGCTTCCTCCAGCGCGTCGCGGAAGTCGACCAGCGCGGTCGACGGCTGCGTGTTGACGCGGCCCTCGAAGATCATGCGCGGCGTGGTGTCGCGGCCGTAGGCGGCCTCGTTGGCGGCGTCGTCCATGGCCAGCACCGCGCCGTCCAGCGCCACGCCGGCGAACAGGCCGCGCGCGCGCGACCACGACCAGATCTCGGCCTTGAGCTGGCCGTCGGTGGCCGTGGCGGCGCTGCGGCCGACCGGGCCGGCGGCCACAGCCGCATCGGCGCCGAGCGTGACCTTGCCGTTGACGATCGAATCCAGGCCGCGATCGGAGCGGAACACCAGCACGATGTCGGCCGACTGCAGCCCGGCCTGCAAGCCGATGCTGCCGCCGGTGAGCTTGACGAAGCCCGGCGCCGACCACGTGCCGTCGGGATTCTTGACCGACAGCAGGCCGTGCCCGCGACGGCCGCCGACCACGAGGCCGATCTTCAGCGCGTCCGGCACGATCACGATCGCGCGCGCCTCGTCGAGCAGCTTCTCGGGAATCGCCGACTCGGGAATCTTCTGGATCTCGGTCAGCACGCGCAGCGCATTGCGCGCGCGGTCGTCCTCGACGGGGCCGGCGCTGGCCGGAGCCGCGAGCGCAAGGGACAGGGCGAGGACGAGGGCGGCGGTGACGGGACGGCGCATGGGTTCGGTTCCGTGAACGGGAAGTCAGGCTAGTGACGCCGGCATGAATACCACCGCAACCGCGCCGACGCATCCGCGGCGATGCAACGGCGCGCGATGGCGGCCCGCGCCCGCTGTCATGCTATGGCGATGACCGCTTCCGACTCCCGCGACGCCGTGGTGCTGGTGAACCTCGGCACGCCCGACGCGCCGACGCCGCGCGCGGTGCGCCGCTACCTCGCCGAATTCCTGCACGACCACCGCGTGGTGCAGCTCACGCGCTGGCTGTGGTGCCCGCTGCTGCACTTCGTGATCCTGCCGCTGCGCAGCGGCCCGGTGGCCAGGAAGTACGCCGGCGTCTGGATTGAAGGCGCGGATGGCGGCTCGCCGCTGGCCGTCTACACGCGCCGCCTGGCGCGCGCGATGCAGGCCGAAATGCCGGATGTGCGCGTGGTCGAGGCGATGCGCTACCGGCAGCCGAATTTCGCCGACGTGCTCGCACGGCTGCGCGCCGACGGCGCGCGCCGTGTCGTCGTGCTGCCGCTGTATCCGCAGTATTCGACGACGACGACCGCTTCGGTGACGGACGTGATCGCGCGCGCGCAGATGCCGGGCGTGCGCATGGTGGAGGACTACCACCTCGACGCCGGCTGGGTCGGCGCCGTCGCCGAGAGCATCGCCACTGCGCGCGAAGGCCGCGAGGGCGCGCGCCACCTGCTGTTCTCCTTCCACGGCCTGCCGCAGCGGCTGGTCGACGCGGGCGATCCCTACCAGCGCCAGTGCGAGGCCTCGGCCGCGGCGATCGCGGCCGCGCTCGGACTGGCCCGCGAGGCATGGTCGGTGAGTTACCAGTCGCAGTTCGGCCGCGAGAAATGGATCGGCCCATCCACGCAGGCCACGCTGCAGGACTTCGCCCGCCGCGGCGTGTTCGATGTCGACGTGGCCGCACCCGGCTTCCCTGTCGACTGCCTGGAAACGCTGGAGGAAGTCTCGGACATGCTCGCGCACGAATTCGCGCAGGCAGGCGGGCGCATGAACTACATCCCCTGCCTCAACGACCGCCCCGAACACGCGCGCGTGCTCGCCGCGATCGCGCGTCGCGAACTGCAGCGGGCCGACTGATGCGGGAGCTGCACCTCGACACCGCCTTCGGCCGTCTCGCCGCGCTGCGCTGGGGCCATGGCGGCGCGCGCGTGCTGGCGCTGCACGGCTGGCTCGACAACGCCGCGAGCTTCGTGCCGATCGCGCCGCATCTGGAGGGCCTCGACCTCGTCGCGCTCGACCTGCCGGGCCACGGCGCCAGCGCCCACCTGCCGGCGGCGGCCGAGTACACGCTCGTCGCCGCCGCGCGCGCCGTGCTGGCCGCGGCCGACGCGCTGGGCTGGTCGACCTTCTCGCTGCTCGGGCATTCGATGGGCGGCGCGACCGCGACGCTGGTCGCGGCGGCCGCGCCGCAGCGCGTCGAACGCCTCGCCCTGATCGAAGCGCTGGGTGGACTCGTCGAAGCCGAGGACCGCACCGCGCAGCGTCTGCGCGAAGCGTTCGCGATGCACGCCGAGCCGGCTGGCGCGCGCCGCCGCGTGTTCGCCGATCCGGCCACCGCCGTGCGTGCGCGCCTGCAGGCCGGCGGGCTGGGCGAGGCCGCGGCGCGGCTGCTCGTCGAACGCGGCATCGCGCCGGTGGGCGACGGCGGCTGGGCCTGGCGCAGCGATGCGCGCCTCACCCGGCCCACCGCCGTGCGCATGAGCGAAGCGCAGATGCGCGACGTGATCCGCGGCATCGGCTGTCCCGTGCACCTGGTCCACGCCGTGCCCGCCTTCGAATATTTCCCCGCCGACGTGCGCGATGCGCGCGCGGCCTGCCTGCGCGACGTGCGCGTGAGCGCGATCGACGGCGGGCATCACCTGCACATGGAGATTCCGGGAAGGGTCGCGGACGTGCT
>CAZNRZ010000102.1:6882-8373 GCA_964575535.1 uncultured Lysobacter sp.
CCGGGCTATCCGTTGGCCTTCGGCGCGTCGATCAGCGCGCGCAGCCGGGCCTTGATCGGGCGGCCCGTAGCCCGCAGCAGATCGCGCTCGGCTTCCCAGTGCGGGAAGCGCGCTTCGACTTCGTCCCAGAAGGCCGCCGAGTGGTTCGGCTGGATGAGATGGCAGAGCTCGTGCACCAGCACGTACTCGAACGCCGCCGGACGCACCAGCACCAGCGCGAGGTCCAGGCGCATGCGGTCGTCGGGAGCGAGCGAGCCCCAGAGCGAGGTCAGCGGGCGGATGACGATGTCGCGCGGTGCGCGCGGCAGGCCCGGCAGGTACTTCGGCAGCCAGCCGCCGACGTCGGCGCGCGCCTGCGCGAGGTAGAAATCGGCCAGCGCCTTGCGCACGGCGACTTCGCGCACGGCCGGCGGGTGCGTGATCGCGATGCCGTCGCGGTCGCCATCCACATGCACGTAGCGGCCCTCGCGCCATTCGACCGGCACCTGCGCGCCGCGCAGCGGCAGCGTGGCGGTGGCGCCGAGCACGAGCGGCCGGGCGTCGCCGAAGGTGTGTGCGAGCTGCCCGGCGAGCCAGTCGACATGCTGCTGCACGAAGTCGAGCGCGCGGCGGTCGCTGGTGCGTGGCGGGCAGGTCAGGCGCACGCCGCGCTCGGTGACGCTCAGGCGCAGCCCGCGTGCGCCTGCGTGGTGCACGCGCAGCACGTCGACCACCCGCCCGTCCGGCAGCGTCCCCTGCAGCACGGCCTGGCGGGGCGCCGCGGGCGCGACCACGCGCGGCGTGCGGGCGCGGAAGTTGAACATCGCGCGGCTATTCGACCTTCGACAGCTTCAGTGCCGGCTCGAGCACCGCGAACAGCCGGCGCAGCTCGTGGCTCATCAGCGCGAAGCGCGCCTCGAGCTCGGCGCGCAGGTCCTCGCGCTCGGTGTTCTCCAGCGTGTCGACGGCGCCGTCGAGCAGCTTGAACTTGCGGATCACCAGATCCTCGCCGAGCACGAAGCTCACGTGGTCATCCAGCGTGAGCGCCAGGCGCGTGACCTGCTTGCCGCTCTGCAGGTGCTTGTCGATCTCGGCGTTCTTCTCCAGCTCCATGCGCTGGCACTTCACCACCGCGCCCTGGTCGAGCGCGTCGCGCAGCTCGCATTCGTCGCCCATGCTCAGGCCGTCCGGCAGCGCTTCGCCCGCCAGCCACGACGTGAGCACCGAACGCGGCGCGACCTCGGCATTGAGCGGCAACGCGGGGAAGCTGCCGAGTGCCTTGCGGATCTCGCTGACCACGCTCTCGGCGGACTTCTTGCTCGACGTGTCGATGGCGACGATGCCCTGCTTCATGTCGAGGATGGCGTCGGTGCGCGTGGGCCGCACGAAGGCGCGCGGCAGCAGCTCGGTGATCAGCTCGTCCTTCAGGCGCTTGCGCGTGCGACCGCCCGGGCGGCGGCCTTCCTTCTCCTCGATCTCGTCGAGCTTCTTCTGCAGCAGGTCGTTGACCAC
>CAZNRZ010000103.1:0-8341 GCA_964575535.1 uncultured Lysobacter sp.
AGCGCTACTACGGCGGCTGCGAATACGTCGACGTCGCCGAGCAGCTGGCCATCGATCGCGTGAAGCAGCTGTTCGACGCCGACTACGCCAACGTGCAGCCGCATTCGGGCTCGCAGGCCAACCAGGCGGTGTACTTCGCGCTGCTGCAGCCCGGCGACACCATCCTCGGCATGTCGCTCGCGCACGGCGGCCACCTCACGCACGGCGCGAAGGTGAACCTGTCCGGCAAGATCTACAACGCGGTGCAGTACGGCGTCGACGAAAACGGATTCATCGATTACGCCGAAGTCGAGCGCCTCGCGAACGAGCACAAGCCGAAGATGCTGATCGCGGGCTTCTCCGCGTATTCGCAGATCATCGACTGGGCGCGCATGCGGCAGATCGCCGATTCGGTCGGCGCGATCTTCTTCGTCGACATGGCGCACATCGCCGGCCTCGTCGCCGCCGGCGTGTATCCGTCGCCACTGCCGCATGCGCACGTGGTCACGTCCACCACGCACAAGACCCTGCGCGGCCCGCGCGGCGGGATCATCGTGGCGAAGAATCCGACGGAAGAGCTGACGAAGAAGCTGCAGAGCATCGTCTTCCCGGGCATCCAGGGCGGGCCGCTGATGCACGTGATCGCGGCCAAGGCGGTCGCGTTCAAGGAAGCGCTGGAGCCGGAGTTCAGGGCCTACCAGCAGCAGGTGGTGAAGAACGCGCAGGCGATGGCGAAGACGCTGATCGCGCGCGGCTACCGCATCGTCTCCGGCGGCACGCAGAACCACCTGATGCTGGTCGACATGATCGGCCGCGACGTGTCGGGCAAGGACGCTGAAGCCGCGCTGGGGCGCGCGCACATCACCGTCAACAAGAATGCAGTGCCGGGCGATCCGCGCTCGCCCTTCGTCACCTCGGGCCTGCGCCTGGGCACGCCGGCGGTGACCACGCGGGGCTACGGCGAAGCCGAGTGCGTCGACCTCGCCAACTGGATCGCCGATGTGCTCGACGCGCCGAAGGACGAGGCGGTGATCGCGCGCGTGGCCGCTGCCGTGCAGGCGCAGTGCCGCACGTTCCCGGTGTATGGAGGTGCGTCATGATCCGCGCCATCCCCGTCCTGATCGGCCTGGCCCTTTCGACCGCCGCGCTCGCGCAGCAGCCACCCGCGCCGGCGTCCGCGCCGGTCGTGGCGACGCCACCGAAGGCCGCCGCGCAACAGCGCGACCTGACCGACCCGCGCATGCGCGACATGCCGGTGCGCTGCCGTCCGGGGCAGGTACAGCACACGACCGGCCGCACGCTCGGCGAGGTCTTCGGCGCCGACTGGCCCGCCGCGCCCGACGTTCCCGCGGCGCGACGCACGCCCGCGCAGACGGTGACGCTGGGCCGCGTGCAGTGGCCGGCGGGTGTCGCCGGCACGCAGGCCAGCGCGGTGTCGGCGGTCCTCGTCGATGCGCAGGGCCGTCCGCTACGCGTGGAAGTGCTGTGCGCGTCGGCACACGGGCTGGAACCGGCGGTGAAGCAGGCGTCGATGCAGGGCACCTATCGCGCGGCGACCTTCGACGGCAAGCCCGCGACCAGCGTGGTCGTCGTCGGCTGGCGCATGGCGCCGCCGCGCGCCGAGCGCTGATGCACTGTCCCTTCTGCCAGCACCAGGACACGCGCGTGATCGACTCGCGCGTGTCCGAGGATGGCGCGACGATCCGCCGCCGCCGTGTCTGCGAAGCCTGCGGCGAACGCTTCTCCACGCTGGAAACCATCGAGCTCAAGCTGCCGCTGATCATCAAGAGCGACGGCCGTCGCGAAGCCTTCGACGCGCGCAAGCTGCGCACCAGTTTCGACCGCGCGCTGCAGAAGCGCCCGGTGTCGGAGGAGAACATCGAGACCGCCGTGCGCGCGGTCGTGCACCAGCTGCGCATGACCACCGAGCGCGAAGTGCCCTCGCGCCGCATCGGCGAGTTCGTGATGACCGAGCTGCGCAAGCTCGACCACGTCGCCTACGTTCGCTTCGCGTCGGTGTATCGCGCCTTCGAGGACGTGGCCGATTTCCGCGAGGAACTCGACCGCCTCGAACGCGATGTGACGCCGGGCGAAGCGCAGCTGCCGTTGCTGTCGGGCGGCGAGCCGCGGCCCGACAGGGGCCGGCGGCGCTGAAGCTTCGATGGCACTGAAGGAAACATCCGCATGAGCACATCCTTCACCGCGCTCGACCACGCGCTGATGGCGCGCGCGCTGCGCCTGGCCGAGCGCGGCCGGTATACGGCGCGCCCGAACCCGGTCGTCGGCTGCGTGATCGCGCAGGGCGACACCGTGGTGGGCGAAGGCTTCCATGAACGCGCCGGCGGGCCGCATGCCGAGGTCTTCGCCCTGCGCGAGGCCGCCGGGCGCGCGCGCGGCGCCACCGCCTACGTCACGCTGGAACCCTGTGCGCATACCGGGCGCACCGCGCCGTGCGCCGACGCGTTGATCGAAGCCGGGATCGCGCGGGTGGTCGCCGCGATGCGCGATCCGTTCCCGAAGGTCGACGGCGCCGGCTTCGAGCGTCTGCGCGCGGCCGGTGTCGCGGTCGAGCACGGCCTGATGGAGGCCGACGCGCGCGCGCTCAACCGCGGCTTCCTGTCGCGGATCGAGCGGGGGCGGCCGTGGATGCGCGTCAAGCTCGCCAGCAGCCTCGACGGCCGCTCCGCGCTGGCCAGCGGCGAATCGAAGTGGATCAGCGGGGAGGCGTCGCGGCTGGACGTGCAGCGCTGGCGCGCGCGCTCGGGCGCGTTGCTCACCGGCGCCGGCACGGTGCTGGCCGACGATCCCCATCTCACCGTGCGCCTCGGGGACGACACGCCCTTCGTGCCGCCGCTGCGCGTCGTGCTCGATCCCGGCCTCGCCACCATCCACCGCGGCCACGTGCGCCAGGGCGACGCGCCGACGCTCTACATCCACGCCCCGGACGCGCGCCTGCCGCGCGGCGTCGACGCGCAGATGGCCGCCGCGCCCGTGCATGCCGGGCGCTTCGACCTCGCCGCCGTCCTGCGCCTGCTCGCCGAGCGCGGCATCAACGAGGTGCAGCTGGAAGCCGGTGCGACGCTCGCCGGCGCCTTCATCGCCTCCGGGCTGGTCGACGAGCTGCTGCTCTACGTCGCGCCCGTACTGCTCGGCGCGCACGCGCGCCCGCTGTTCGACGGCCTGGACATCGCGAGCATGAGCCAGCGCATGCAGCTCGACATCGTCGAGACCCGCCGCCTCGGCGACGATCTCCGTCTGCTGCTGCGCCCGCGCGCATGAGCGTGCAGGACCACTTCTCCAGCGTCTCCGCCACCTATGCGGCGGCGCGCCCCGACTATCCGGACGGGCTGTTCGACCTGCTCGCACGGCATGTCCCGTCCGGTGCGCGCGTCTGGGAGCCCGGCTGCGGCAGCGGGCAGGCGACGCGCGGGCTGGCGGCCCGCTTCGGGCACGTGCACGCCACCGACCCGAGCCGGCAGCAGCTGGCCGAGCACTGGGCCGCGCGCAGCGCCGACGCACGCGTCACGCTGGCCGTCGAGCCCGGCGAATGCACGGCGCTGGCGGACGCATCGGTCGGCCTGGTCGCCGTCGCGCAGGCGCTGCACTGGTTCGACCTGCCGGCGTTCTTCGCCGAATGCCGGCGCGTGCTGGCGCCGGGCGGGCTGCTCGCCGCCTGGGGCTATGGCGACTTCGATGCGCCCGCCGGCATGGAGCGCGCCCTCGATGCATTCCGCCGCGACATCGCCCCCGACTGGCCGCTGGGCCGCTCGCTCGTCGACGCGCACTACGCGGCCTTCGACTGGCCGTTGGAGCCCATCGATGCGCCGGCGCTGCGCCTGGAGGCGGCGTGGACGCTGGAGCGCCTGCTCGCCTACCTGTCGAGCTACTCCGCGGCGGTGCGCCATCACGCCCGCACCGGCGTCGACCCCGTCGAGGCCCACCGCGCGGCGATCGCCGCGGCCTGGGGCGTGCCCGACGCCGTCCGCATCATCCGCTGGCCGCTGTTCCTGCACCTGCGTCGCAAAAGCATGTCTCTGCCGTAGCCCGGGCAAGCAAAGCGCACCCGTGGGACGAGACATCGCGGAGCCCCGGGTGCGCTTCGCTTACCGGGCCTACGCAACCGCGCGCACGCTCCCGGGACACGCCGTTCCGGCCACTCGCCACGGTGCCCGGCTACAATGCCGCGCCGGCTCGCCGGTTTCCAAGACGTCTTCAGGGCGGGGTGCGATTCCCCACCGGCGGTAGGCGCGGCACGCCGCGCGAGCCCGCGAGCGCCTCCGCGACGCGGAGGGTCAGCAGATCCGGTCGAATGCCGGAGCCGACGGTCGGGATCGGAAGATCCCGGAAAGTCCGGATGCAAGAAGACGGCTCGCGCACGAACGGCCCGCGCCGCGCGTGCGCCGGCCTCGTGCCCCGAGGCGTTTTTCGCCCGCTGTCCTGCGAGAAACGTTTCCATGTCCCAGTCGATCCGTTCCCTGTCGCGCGCCGTTTCCGCGGAGGCGCACTGATGTTCACCGGCATCATCGAAGGCGTGGGTTCGATCGCCTCGATCGAACCCCGTGGCGGCGACGTGCGCCTGCGCGTCGCCACCGGCACGCTGCCGTTCGACGACGTGCGCCTGGGCGAGAGCATCGCCGTCAACGGCGTCTGCCTGACCGTCGTCGCGTTCGACGCCACCGCGTTCGAAGCCGACGCATCCACCGAAACCCTCGCACTCACCACGCTCGGCCGCCTCGCGCCGGGCGCCGTGGTGAACCTCGAGCGCGCGATGCGACCGACCGACCGGCTCGGCGGGCACCTGGTCAGCGGCCATGTCGACGGCGTCGGCGCCGTGGTGTCGGTGCACGAGGACGCGCGCGCGCAGCGCTGGCGTTTCTCGGCGCCGCCGTCGCTGCTGCGCTACATCGCGAAGAAGGGCTCGATCTGCGTGGATGGCGTGAGCCTGACCGTCAACGAAGTGGACGAAGGCGGCTTCGATGTCGCGCTGGTGCCGCATACCGTCGCGCATACCGCGTTCGCCGCCACGCGCGTCGGCAGCGCGGTGAACCTCGAGATCGACCTCGTCGCCCGCTACGTCGAGCGCCTGCTGACCGGAGACCGCGCATGAGCTTCGCCCCGATTCCCGAACTGCTGGAAGAAATCCGCGCCGGCCGCATGGTGGTGATCGTCGACGACGAGGACCGCGAGAACGAGGGCGACCTGATCATGGCCGCCGAGCTGGTGCGGCCGCAGGACATCAACTTCATGGTCACGCATGCGCGCGGGCTGGTCTGTCTGTCGCTCACGCGCGAGCGCTGCCGCCAGCTCGGCCTGCCGCCGATGGTCCGCGACAACACGTCGCAGCACCACACCAACTTCACCGTCAGCATCGAAGCCGCGGAGGGCGTCACCACCGGCATCTCCGCCTACGACCGCGCGCATACCGTGCGCACCGCCGTGCGCCCCGATGCGGCGCCCAGCCATCTCAGCCAGCCGGGCCACATCTTCCCGCTGATGGCGCAGCCCGGCGGCGTGCTCAGCCGCGCGGGACATACCGAGGCCGCGAGCGACCTCGCGCTGCTCGCGGGCCTGGAGCCCGCCGGCGTGCTGGTCGAAATCCTCAATCCCGACGGCTCGATGGCGCGTCGCCCCGAGCTCGAGCGCTTCGCCGCCGAGCACGGCCTGAAGATCGGCTCGATCGAGGAGCTGATCCGCTACCGGCTGGAGAACGAACACACGGTCGAGCGCGTGGAGACGCGTGCGATCGAGACGGAGCACGGCCCGTTCACGCTCGCGGTCTACCGCGACCGCATGAGCCATGCGCTGCACTTCGCGCTGCTGCGTGGCGAGGCCGATCCGTCGGTGCCGACGCTGGTGCGCGTGCACATGCTCAATCCGCTGACCGATGCGCTGCACTGGCGGCGCGCCGATTTCGGCCCGGCCGTGGGCGACGTGCTGGCGCAGATCGCGCGCGAGGAGCGCGGTGCGCTGGTGCTGCTGTCCGAACCGGTCGACCCCGGCGCGCTGCTGGCGCGCATCCGCGAGCAGCCGGTGGGCGAGGGCGATGCGCGCGGCGCGGGGCTGGCCGAATGGCGGCGCAACGGCGCCGGCGCGCAGATCCTCGCCGACCTCGGCCTCGGCCGGCTGCGGATCATCGGCACGCCGCGCAAGCAGATCGGCCTCGGCGGCTTCGGGCTGGAAGTGGTGGAGTACGTCGAGGCGGGGCGCTGAGCGGCGTCTTCAGGCGCCGTGCGGCCGGCCCGGCGCCGAGCCGTTAAACTCCGCAACCCTTCGCGAGACCCGCCCATGCCGCACATCGAAGGCGACCTGCGCAGCCCGAGCGGCGCGCGCTACGCCATCATCGCCAGCCGCTGGAACCCGCGCATCACCGATGCGCTGGTGGCCGCCGCGCGGCAGACGTTCGCCGGCCATGGCGTGTCCGAGGACGATGTCGACGTGCTGCGCGTGCCCGGCGCATGGGAGATTCCCGTCGTCGCGATGCACCTGGCCTCGCGCGGCGAGCACGCGGCGATCGTGGCGCTGGGCTGCGTGGTGCGCGGCGACACGCGCCATTACGAACAGGTGGCCGACGGCTGCTCGGATGCGCTGATGCGCGTGTCCACCGATACCGGCGTGCCGGTGGCGAACGGCGTGCTCGCGGTCGAGCGCTTCGAGGACGCCGCGGCACGCGCCGGCGGCACGCATGGCAACAAGGGCGAGGAAGCGGCGCTGGTCGCCATCGAAATGGCGCACCTGCTGACGCAGCTGCCCGCGGGAGAGTCCGAATGAGCAAGTTCAACCGTAGGGACGGCATCGATCCCGTCGCCCGTTCCCGCGCACGCCGCCGCGCGCTGCAGGCCGTCTACGCCTGGCAGATGTCCGGCGCCGGCGTGCGCGACGTGATCGCGCAGTTCGCCCACGAGCAGGCCCACGAAGTGGCCGACCTCGAATACTTCGAGGACCTCGTGCGCGGCGTCGACGCCAACCACGAGGCGCTCGACGAGGCGCTGCAGCCCTTCCTCGACCGCGACGTCGACCAGGTCGACCCGGTCGAACGCGCGGTACTGCGCATCGCCGCCTACGAATTGCGCATGCGTCCGGACATTCCGTATCGCGTGGTGATCAACGAGGCCATCGAGACGGCCAAGAAGTTCGGCGCCGAGCACGGCCACACCTACATCAACGGCGTGCTCGACCGCGCCGCCGCCGAATGGCGCAGCGTGGAAGCGCAGGCGCCGCGGCGGCCGCGCTGAGCGCAGGTTCCAGCGTGTCGTCCCGGCGCGGCGCGATGCGTGTGATTCGGGGCCACGCGAACCGGCTATGCCGTGCACGCACGCATCGCCCGCGTGTTCGGCGCGGCACGCATGTCATTGCACGCGAGGCTGGGAGCCGTCGCGCAAACGCGTCCGCATTCGGCCGAACAGCCGCGTCGTCGCGCGAGCGCGCAGGGTTCGCGCCGATCCGCCACTGACCGCACTTCGCTGACGCCATGGAATTCGACCTGATCGAACGCATCCGCCGCCGCGTGATCGCGCGCGACGACGTCGTGCTCGGCATCGGCGACGATGCCGCGCTGCTGCAGGTACCGGCGAACCGCCAGCTCGTGGTCGCGATGGACACGCTCAACGCCGGCGTGCATTTCCCGGACGGCACCGCGCCGGCCCACATCGGCTGGAAGGCGCTGGCGGTGAACCTCTCCGATCTCGCGGCTATGGGCGCGACGCCCGCGTGGTGCACGCTTTCGCTCTCGCTGCCACAGGCCGACGCGGACTGGCTCGATGGCTTCCTCGACGGCTTCTGCGCGCTCGCCGCGCGCCACGGGGTCGCGCTGGTCGGTGGCGACACCACGCGCGGGCCGCTGTCGATCTGCGTCACCGTGCACGGCTTCGTTGCACCGGATGCGGCGCTGCGCCGCGACCGCGCGCGCGTGGGCGACGACATATGGGTGAGCGGCACGCTGGGCGATGCGGCGGCGGCACTGGCGCTGAAGGGCTTCGGACCGGTGCGCGTCGACGCTCGCGCTTCGTCCGCCGACACCGCAGTTCTCGCCCTGCGGCTGGACCGGCCCGAGCCGCGCGTCGCGCTCGGCGGCCGGCTCGCCGGGTTGGCGAACGCCGCGATCGATATCTCCGACGGCCTGCTGTCCGACCTCGGCCACGTCGCGCGCGCCAGCGGCGTGCGCATCGTGGTCGACGTCGATGCGTTGCCGTCGTCTCCCCCCTTCGCCGGCCTGTTCGACACGCCGACACGCCGTCTGCTGCAGGCGAGCGGCGGCGACGATTACGAGCTCTGCTTCACCGCGCCGGTAGGCGCGCGCGAGCGGATCCTGCACATGGCCAACGACGTACCGGTCACGCTGATCGGGCGCGTGCTCGAAGGCGAG
>CAZNRZ010000104.1:0-8259 GCA_964575535.1 uncultured Lysobacter sp.
GGAAGAACAGCGGCTCGGCGCCCTGCACCAGCACGTCGTTCACGCACATGGCGACGAGATCGATGCCGATGCTGTCGTGGCGGCCCAGCTGCTGCGCGAGCTTGAGCTTGGTGCCGACGCCGTCGGTGCCCGAGACCAGCACGGGTTCGCGGTACCTGCCCGAGAGGTCGAACAGCGCGCCGAAGCCGCCGAGCCCGCCCATCACTTCCGGGCGGAACGTGCGCTTGACCAGCGGCTTGATGCGCTCGACCAGCTCGTTGCCCGCGTCGATGTCGACGCCCGCCTCGCGATAGGTGAGCGGGGCGCGGTCGGGGGCATTCGGCTGGGACACGGCGGTCTCGGGGCGGCGTGGGGAGCCGGCGATTCTACCAGCGGCGCCTGCCGCGACCGGCCGCCGTGGACGGCCCGCCGTGCCTGCGGCACCATGTCCGACCTGTCCAGAACCGGGGCCGCGCATGGCGTTCGCGATCCGACTCGTCCTCCTCACCGTCCTGCTGGCCGCGCCGTTCGCGGCACCGGCACAGCGCGTCGAGGGCGAGCGCGCCCGCGCCGTGGGCCTCTACTCCGCCGAGGTCACCGTCAACGGGCAGGGCCCGGGCGAGCGCAACGGCGCGTTCGCGCGCGGCCTGCTGCAGGTGCTCCAGCGCGTCACCGGTGATCGCGCGATCAACGGCAAGCCCGGCGTGGGCGACGAGATGCGCCGCGCCAAGGACTACGTCGACAAGTACGACTACCGCCAGGACGAGGGCGTCAGCGCGAGCGGCGCGCCGAGCTTCAGGACGACGCTGGTCATCCAGTACGACGGCGGGAAGGTCGACGAGATCATCTCCACGCTCGGCCTTGCCGAGTGGCCGCAGCCGCGGCCCAAGCCGGTGCTGTGGATGGCGATCAACGACGGACGCGGCGCGCGTCTGGTCGGGCTGGGGCAGGCGAACGCCGCGCGACCGGTGCTCGATCGCGCGAAGGCCCGCGGCTACGCGCTCGGCCTGCCGGCGGGCAACGCGGCCGAACAGGCGCTGGTGGGCTCGATCTGGCGCGGCGACACCGCGGCCATCGCGCGCGCATCGTCCAAGTACAGCCCGCCGATGCAGCTCATCGGCAAGCTCTACCGCAACGACAAGGGCGGTTGGACGGCCGACTGGATCTTCCAGGACGCCGGCAAGGTGCTCGCGCGTTCCTCCAATACCGATGCCGACGCGCGGCGCGCGATGTCGGTCGGCGCCGACGTGGCGGCCGACGCGCTGATCCGCAAGTACGCGAAGCCGGGCAAGCCGCTGTCGCCGCCCGGCGAGTTCCTCGTCTCCTTCACCGGCGTCGACAGTACCGACGACTTCATCCGCCTGGCCGCGTATCTCGAGCGCGTCGCGGTGGTGAAGCGCGCGACGCCCGTGCGCGCCGAGCCCGGCGTGCTGGTCTACGAACTCGAGCTGGTGAGCGGCGTGGCCGGCCTGGCCAGGACCGCGGAGAAGGACGGCGTGATCGAGCAGGCGGGCGACGAAGGCACCGCCACCTTCCGGCTGCGCTGATGGACGCCACGACCCCGCTGGACGACATCGCGCGCTTCCTGCGCCGGCTGCAGTGGGCCGGCCTCGCGCTGTTCGTGCTCTGGGTGGTCTGGCTGCTCTCGCCGATCCTCACGCCCTTCGTGATCGCCGCGCTTCTGGGCTGGCTCGGCGATCCCGTGGTCGACCGCCTCGAAGCCTCGGGGCGCTCGCGAAGCACCGCGGTCATGCTGGTCTTCGTCGGAATGACGCTGCTGTTCATCGCCCTGATCCTGCTTCTGGTGCCGATGATCCAGCGCCAGCTGGTCACGCTCATCGAATCGCTCCCGCGCTACAGCGACTGGTTCGTCGGCACGTTCGTTCCCTGGCTGGAAACGCGCGCGCGGCTGGATCTCGATCGCTGGTTCGACTTCGACTACGCCGTCGCCATGCTGCGCGAGCACTGGGAAAGCGCGGGTGGCCTCGCGAAGACGCTGCTGGGCTACGTGACGCGTTCGGGTTCCATGCTGCTGGGCCTTGCGGTCAACGCCGTGCTCGTGCCCGTGCTCGCCTTCTTCTTCCTGCGCGACTGGGATGCACTGGTCGAACGCATCGCCACGATGATCCCGCCACGTCATCTCGACACGGCGAGCCGCCTGGCGAAGGAGTCCGACGCCGTGCTGGGCGGCTTCCTGCGCGGGCAGTTCATGGTGATGCTGATCCTCGGTGTCGGCTATGCCATCGGCCTGCACATCGTCGGCCTCGACCTCGGCATCCTCATCGGGATGATCGCCGGCCTGCTCACGTTCGTGCCCTACGTCGGGCCGGCCAGCCTGCTGCTGCTCGGCGGCACCGCGGCGCTGGTGCAGTACGGCGACTGGCAGCACTTCGCCGGCGTGCTGGCGGTGTTCGGCATCGGCCAGGTGATCGAGAGCTACTGGCTCACGCCCAAGCTCGTGGGTGATCGCATCGGCCTGCATCCGATGGCGGTGATCTTCGCGGTGCTTGCCGGCGGCCAGCTGTTCGGTTTCCTCGGCATGCTGCTGGCGCTGCCGGTGGCCGCCGTCGCCAATGTGCTGCTGCGTTATGCGCAGGAGCGCTATACGCACAGCCGGCTGTATGCCGGCGATGCGCCTGCCATCGTGCTCGATCCGTCGACGGCCGCGCAGGGCCCCGGCAGCGTCTGATGGCGGGCGCAGGTGCTTCCCCGGCGCAGCTGCCGCTGGCGCTGCGCTTTCCGCCCGACCAGCGCCTGGCCACGTTCGTCGACGCGCCGGAGGGTGCGATCGCGCACCTTCAGGCGCTGGCACGCGAAGGCGGCGCCGACTGGGTCTACGTCAGCGGGCCCGCCGGCACCGGCAAGACCCACCTGCTGATGGCGGCCTGCGCACTCGCGCAGGCGCAGGGCCGCCGGCCCGCCTATCTCTCGCTGGCCACCGTCACCGGCCGCGTGCGCGAAGCCCTGCACGCGTTCGAGGGCATGGACCTGGTGGCGCTGGACGACGTCGATGCCGTCGCCGGCCGACGCGAGGACGAGGTCGCACTGTTCGATTTCCACAACCGCGCGCGCACATCGGGGGGCGCGGTGGTGTATGCCGCGGTGACGCGGCCCGATGCGGCGGCGTTGTCGTTGCCGGACCTGCGCTCGCGGCTCGGCCAGTGCAGTGGCGTGGTGCTGTCGCCGCTCGACGATGCGGGCCGCCGCGAAGTGCTGCGCCAGCGTGCGCAACGGCGCGGGCTGGCGTTCGACGACGCGGCGCTCGACTGGCTGCTGCGCCGCGTCGGCCGCGACCTCGGCAGCCTCACGCAGCTTTTCGACCGCCTCGATCGCGCCGCGCTCGCCGCGCAGCGCCGGCTCACCGTGCCCTTCCTCAGGCAGGTGCTGGACTCGGGCGACGCGGGCTGATCGGCGCAGTGCGCACGCGCACGTAGAGGTGCTGCGTGCTTGCGTCGGGCGTGGTCGGTACCGCGCGCACTTCGATGTAAGGCTGCGCGCGCACCAGCTCGCCCAGCTTCGCGAACCCGTAATTGCGCGGGTCGAACGACGGGCTGGCCTTGACCAGCAGAGAACCGGTGGTCGACAGCGACGACCAGCCGTCGTCGCGCGCAGCCGCGGCGATCGCCTCGCGCAGCAGCGCTTCGAGCTGCCCGACGTCGGTGGCGACGGTCCCGGGCGCCTCGGCCACGCTGCCGAGGATCTCCACGTACACGAAGCGGTCGCAGGCGTTGACGAAAGCCTGCGGCGTCTTGCGCTCGCCGAAACCGAGCACGATGCGACCCGACTCCCGGATGCGTGTCGCGAGCCGCGTGAAGTCGCTGTCGGACGAGACCAGGCAGAAGCCGTCCAGTGGCGCGGTGTGCAGGAGGTCCATCGCGTCGATGATCAGCGCGGAATCGGTGGCGTTCTTGCCACTGGCGCAGGCGAACTGCTGCATGGGCTGGATCGCCAGCTCCTGGAGCACCTTCTTCCACGCGCCGAGCTGTGGCGTCGTCCAGTCGCCATAGGCGCGGCGCACCGTGGCATTGCCATGGCGCGCGACTTCCCGGAGCACGTCGGCGATGCGCGATGCCTGTGCGTTGTCGGCATCGATGAGCAGGGCGAGGCGGATCGGCGTGGTCATGGCGGAGTCCAGGTGAGCGGGCGAGGTTCGCACGCGGCAGCGTCGGCGGTCGACGGTGTGCCCTGCTGCACGCCAGTCGCGACGGGAATGCTCAGCCCGTGCGCAGCCCCGCATCGAGCGCGGCCAGGCGCTCCGGCGTGCCAACGTCGGTCCACGCGCCGCCGTGCCGTTCGCCGCTGACCTCGCCTCGGTGCATCGCCGCGCGCAGCAGCGGTGCGAGCTTGAAGCGCGGCGGCGTTTCATTGGCGCCGGGCGCGTCGCCGACGATGCCGCGCCAGCCGTCGAACAATGCGGGGCGATAGACGCCGATGCCGCTGAAGGTCAGGCGCGAGTCGCCCTCGCTCTCCACGCGCGTGCCGGCGAGCGCGAAGTCGCCACGCGGATTGTGTTCGGGGTTGTCGACCAGGACGAGATGCGCGAGGCCCGTGGGCTCGCGCGGCAGGCGGGCGAAGTCGTAGTCGGTCCAGATGTCGCCGTTGACGGCGATGAAGGGTGCGCCGCCGGGCGAGAGTCGCGAAAGCGCGTTCAACATGCCGCCGCCGGTTTCCAGCGGCGTCGCGCCTTCGTACAGACCGGTGACGCGCAGGCCCCAGCGCGCGCCGTCGCCCAGCGCTTCGGGGAAGCACTCGGCCAGCCAACTGGTGTTGACGATGACCTCGTCGACACCGATGGCGGCGAGCTTTTCCAGGTGCCAGGCGATGAGCGACTTGCCGCCGGCCTCGAGCAGCGGCTTGGGCGTGGCGAGCGTGAGCGGGCGCATGCGCTCGCCCAGCCCCGCGGCGAAGACCAGCGCCTTCATGCGGAGGCGTCGGCGAACGCGGGCCGCACGTAGCGGTCCAGCACGCGTTGCAGCGGCGCGAGCTCGGGATACTTCGGAACGACCGCGTCGAGATAGGCCACGAAACGCGGCGCGTCGGCGATGTACTTCGGCTTGTGGTCGCGATGGTTCAGGCGCGCGAAGATGCCGAGCACCTTCAGATGGCGCTGCACGCCGATGAGGTCGGCATCGCGGCGGAAGACTTCGGGCCGCGGCACCGGCAGGCCGGCCGCTGCGGCGCGGCGGTGGTAGCCGGCGAGCCACTGCGCCACGCGCGCCTCGGGCCAGCTCAGGAACGCATCCTTGAACAGGCTCGTCGGGTCGTAGGCGATGGGGCCGACGACGGCGTCCTGGAAGTCGAGTACGGCCGGGCCGTCTGCGCCGTCGATCGGCATCAGGTTGCGCGGCATGAAGTCGCGGTGCACCAGTACCCGCGGCTGCGCGAGCGCGGCGTCGATGAGCACGCGGTAGGCGGCGTCGAGGTTCTCGAGATCGCCGCAGTCCGGCTCGATGCCCAGGTGCCGGCCGAGAAACCACTCGTCGAACAGACGCAGTTCGCGGGAGAGCAGGGCCTCGTCGTAGGCGGGCAGGCCGGTGGGCGGCGCGATCGCCTGCAGCTTCAGCAGCTGGGCGACGGCGGCCTCGAACAGTTCGTCGGCGTTGCTGTCGGTGACGACGTGGAGCAGCGTCTGCGCGCCGAGATCCTCCAGCAGCAGGAAGCCGTTGTCGACGTCGCGCGCGAGCACGCGCGGCACGCGCACGCCGCCGGCCTCCAGCACGTCGCGCATGGCCAGCCAGGGGCGCACGTCTTCCTTGTCCGGCGGCGAATCCATGACGATGCGCTGCGGCGATTCGTTGAACGTGCGCCAGTAGCTGCGAAAGCCCGCATCGGCGGAAGCGGCGGCGAGGACGACGTCAGGGTTGCCGGTGGCGGCGCGGGCCCAGTCGAGGCGCGCCTGCTCGCGGGGATCGGGGCTGGAGGTCATGCGGGCTCCATGCGGCGTCGGCCGCGGGAGCGACAGGGTAGCCGGCGGCGTGGGCCGGTTGAAACGGTGGATGGAAATGGGGCTGCGCTCGCCCGTCGAAAAGCGGGCGCGGGCGGTTGGCGCCCGGCTGCGCTTCGTTCTTGCGCAGAGTTCCCGGTGTTGTCGTCCAGAGCGGAGCGGAGGATCCGGGCGCATGGTCGCCGTGCGGGATGCCTCGCTTCGCTCTGGATGGCAGGCGGGGCGGGGGTCGATACGCGGCGTGCATCGCGCCCCGGCGTGTCGTGTTGCGTTGCGTTTCGTTGCGTCGCCGACACAAGGACGCCAACAGCACGACGCCCCTCACGCCCGCAACGCCTCAGCGGCCGTCCCGGTACGCAGCGACCCGCTCACGGCAGGCTGGTGTCGCCGATCGATTCCAGCCAGGCGTCGTCGGAGCCTTCGTCGACCCCTTCGAACAGCACGGTGCTGAGGTAGCGCTCGCCGGTGTCGGGCAGCATGGCGAGAATCACCGAGCCTTCGTCGGCGGATTCGGCGACCCGCAACGCGGCCGCGGCGGTCGCGCCCGCGGAGATCCCGACGAAGATGCCTTCCTCGCTCGCCAGACGGCGCGCGGTGTCGCGGGCCAGCGTGTCGTCGACCTTGAGGATCTCGTCGGCGATGGAGCGGTCGAGCACCTCGGGCACGAAGTCCGGCGTCCAGCCCTGGATCTTGTGCGGCTGCCATTGCTCGCCCGAAAGCAGCGCAGCGCCCGCAGGCTCGGCGGCGATCACCTTGATGTCCGGACGCGCCAGCTTGAGCACCTGCCCGGCGCCGGTGATCGTGCCGCCGGTGCCCCAGCCGCTCACGAAGTAGTCGAGCCGCCGGCCGGCGAAGTCGCGCAGGATCTCGGGGCCGGTGGTGTTGCGGTGCCAGGCCGGGTTCGCTTCGTTCTCGAACTGGCGCGCGAGGAACCAGCCGTGCTTCTCCGACAGCTCCCTCGCCCGGCGCACCATGCCGGTGCCGCGCTCGGCGGCCGGCGTGAGGATCACGCGCGCACCGTAGGCGCGCATGAGCTTGCGGCGCTCGATCGAGAAGGTCTCGGTCATCACCGCGACGAATTTGTAGCCGCGCGCGGCGGCGACCATCGCCAGCGCGATGCCGGTATTGCCCGAGGTGGCCTCGACGATCGTGTCGCCCGGCTTGAGCAGGCCGCGCTGTTCCGCGTCGAGCACGATGGCGAGCGCGAGGCGGTCCTTGACCGATCCGCCGGGATTGAAGGATTCGACCTTCGCGTAGAGCGCCACGTTCTTCGGCGCGATGCGCTGCAGGCGAACGATCGGCGTGGCGCCGATGGTGTCGAGGATGCTGTCGTAGAGGGCCATGGGGATGTCTCGATGGAAAGGCGGGACGCCGGAGCAGGATGCGGGCGGCGCATTCGGCGCGCGTGAGCGGCGGGGATCAGCGGCGTGGACGGTCTGGCCCGACACGATGGCCGAGGCACGCGCCGCGCGGGAGGCCGCCGGTCGGCGCGGCGGCGTGGCTCATGCGGCCTGCGCCAGCGTGTCCGGCGCGCCCAGCGGCGGTGCGCCGAACCAGTGCAGCCGGGCCGCAAGCGCGGCGACGTCCCCGACGATCAGCAGTGCGGGCGAGCGCACCGCATGGGCCGTGATGTCGCCGGCGAGCGTGGAGAGATTGCCGAGGATCACGCGCTGGTCGCTGCGCGAGCCGTTCTCGACGATGGCGACCGGCGTCGACGCCGGCAGGCCATGTGCGACCAGGCGCGCGGCGATGCGGCCGGCAGCCGCCACGCCCATGTAGAAGACGCGGGTCTGCCCGGGTGCGGCGAGTGCGGGCCAGTCGAGACGGTCGACGTCGTCGCGCGCATGTGCGGTGACGAACTGCAGCGAGCCCGCGAGCCCGCGGTGCGTGAGCGGAATGCCCGCATAGGCCGCGCAGGCGAGTGCCGCGGTGACGCCCGGCACCACCTCGAACGCGACGCCATGCGCCGCCAGCACTTCGAGTTCCTCGCCGCCGCGGCCGAACACGAACGGATCGCCGCCCTTGAGGCGCACGACGGTGCGGCCGGCGCGCGCGTGCTCGAGCATCAGCCGGTGGATGCGCTCCTGTGTCGACGCATGTGCATCCGCGCTGCCGGGGCCGCCCGCCTGCTTGCCGACGTCGATCAGTTCGGCGTCGCGGCGCACGCGGGCGAGCACGTCGGGCGAGACCAGGCGGTCGTGCAGCACGACGTCGGCCTGCGAGAGCACGCGCAGCGCGCGCAGGGTGAGCAGGCCGGCGTCGCCCGGGCCTGCACCGACCAGCACCACGCGGCCGCGGCGGTCGGGACGCGCATCGCGCAGCAGGGCGCGCAAGGC